>CAJFPD010000001.1 GCA_904398315.1 Candidatus Alangreenwoodia gallinarii
CCTTCAAATTTGTACTCTCCGTTCTCATCCTTCCAGGGTGACAGGAAGCTGCGGCAGCCCATGCAGCTGAAGACATTGCCCTCATAATATTCCCGCATTTTCTTTGCGGAGATATAGTCGGGATACATGCGCTTCGCGGAGCATTTCACCGCCAGCTTCGTGATATAGTCGTACTTTCCGCCTCTGAGACAGTTATGCTTGTCGAGAACATAGATCAGCTTCGGGAAAGCCGGCGTCACGCAGACGCCTTTTTCATTTTTGATGCCCTCCAGGCGCTGACGCAGGATTTCCTCGATGATCATGGCATTTTCTCTGACATACTCGTCATCTTCCCTGAGATAGAGGAAGAGCGTCACAAACGGTGACTGGCCGTTCGTCGTCATCAGCGTATTGATCTGATACTGTATCGTCTGCACGCCGGACCGCAGCTCGTCGTGAAGCCTGTCGCAGGTGAGCTTCTCCACGATGTCCTCGGAAACCTGTCCTCCGCAGTCGTTTTCGATCTGCTTACGGAATTTATAATAGCTCCTGCGCAGATATTTTCCGAGATGGCTGACGTCCACCGACTGACCGCCGTACTGACTGCTGGCCACCGCCGCGATGATCTGCGTCATGACGGTGCAGGCCACCTGAAAACTCTTCGGTGACTCGATCATCTTTCCGTTCATGACGGTGCCGTTGTCCAGCATGTCTCCGAGGTTTACGAGGCAGCAGTTGAAGATAGGCTGCAGAAAATAGTCGGCGTCGTGGAAATGGATGGCTCCCTCTTCATGGGCCTTTGAAATCTTTTCCGGCAGGAGAATGCGCTTCGTCAGATCTTTCGATACCTCGCCCGCGATCAGATCCCGCTGGGTCGCCGCCATGACGGCGTTTTTATTAGAATTTTCTTCCATTACATCTTTATTGCTGTTCCGGATCAGGCTGAGGATAGAGTCGTCCGTCGTGTTGGCCTTTCTCACCAGCGCCCGGGAATACCGGTAGATAATATAAGCCTTTGCCAGGTCGAATTTTCCTTCTTCCATGAGCCTGTGCTCCACCATATCCTGAATATCTTCCACCAGAAGACGCGGTCTGTTTTTCGATTCGATATATCCGGCGATCTCGACGATCTTCGCTTCTTCTATGCGTTCCGCCTCTTCCACCGCACTGTTCGCCTTGCGGATGGCATTTTCAATCTTGCTGCGGTCAAAGCTGACCGTGCTGCCGTCTCTTTTAATGACCTTCATCTCACTCTTCCTTTCCTGCAGTTCTCCCTGACAGCCCCGGACCTGAAAGTTTTACGTCGATTTTACGTTGTCATTTATTCTACCAGAACACAGATGACCTGTCCACGAAAATATACCTATATCTTGTTGATTTTTATCATACCTGTTCTTTATTTGTCCATATATAGTTGTATACCATACAGTCTGCCTCTCCCGTTTTTCCGCCTTTTCCCTTCGTTTCTCTGTAATTCCTGCAGCAAAGTATGTTATGATAGGAACATCGGTTTATCCGAATATTACTGAAAACGGGAGGCTTTTATCATGAACTGGTCACATGAAGAACGCCGGCAGAAGCTCATGGAGATGACAGACCGCTCTCCGGAACTGAACGCATCCGCCGGCAGCGATATTTTCCGGATGGAATTTGTCGACTACACCGATGACAATGAATATATCGTCAAATACTACATCAAGCCCTGGCAGCGCAATCCCTTCGGCAACCTGCAGGGAGGAATGCTCTGCTACTATATCGATGCCGTCGCCGGGACTCTCTCCTGGGTATCGGTGGACTGTGCCCCGGTGGGAACGGTGGACATCAATGTCACCTTTATCCGCGGCGTTCCGGAGCAGACAGAATATATCATCGTCAAATCAAAAGTCATCAGTATCGGCCGCAGAGTCGTCGTAGCCACGGCAGACGTCTACGACCCTGACGGATGGCTTATGGCTACCGCCATCACGAACACGACGCGTCTGCTGCCGCCTGATCCGAATCCGACTATCGTATAGACAGGCCGGTTCTGCGGCCGCACAGCAGACAAAAACGGATAAGATAATAAGATAAGATAATAAAATGAACAGAAAAAAGGATGTGCCCGATCAGATACATCCTTTTTTCTGTCATATTTGCGCCATATTATACGGGAAACCGGCCGTCGTCCCGGAATTGAGCGCGACTGCATCCTTTTCGTCGACTGCAGCTGAAGCTGCTGCAGAATCAGTTCCGCCCGCTCGTCATAAAGCATCATCGACACAAATCTCCTGTCTTTTCCGTTTTTGTTAAGCGCCAAACAGCCCTTTAAAGAAATCGATGATCCCCGAGAAAAAACCTGTGATCGCATCTATGACGCTGTCTTTATCCCAGGAACTCATATCCACTCCCAGCTCCTTCAGCCGGTCGTAAATGCCGGAGGCCTGCTCTTTCAGCGCATCGACATCCAGATCGAGACTGCTGATTTTCTTCATGACACTGAGAATACTGTCCTTTTCCTCATCTGACAGTGTCAGCCCGATCTGCGCCGCCCCATCGTCTATCGCCTTTAAAATATCATCCTCGGATGTGAGATCGTTGGCTACCACGTCCTGTTTGACGAGGGCCATGAGATTTTCGGCGTTCTCCGAGCTGCCGATCTGATCCGCCAGCTCTCCTGTAGCCACGATTTCATTGACTGCCGCATCCTGATTTTCATCGGAAATCTCATCACCGGTAATCTCCTGATATGCTTCCATGGCGCCCACCAGTCCCGCCGTTCCTGAAATATTCATCGGTGCGGCTACGATGACATCCGCATTTTCGATTCCTGCGGTAATCAGCGCGTTCTGATACATTCCCTCAGTGCAGTAGGAGATATTCTTCGTCGTAATATCGATTCCGCCGCTGTTCTTTTTCTCTACTCTGACGCAGGAGAGAGCCCGGGAACCGATCACACTGGCAGGAAGATAGCTTCCGAGCATTTCCTTTTCCATCTCATTGGTGATCTGAACCACATCCATATCTGCCAGCTGTTCCTCCGTCAGATCCAGCAGCCCGAGGACGGTTGCGCGCTGCGAAGCGGAAAGATCCGCTCCGAGAGCCACATATGTACCGGCGGCATCCGCAAAAGCAGGCACCGTACAGGCCGCGGCCAGCACTGCCGAAAGCAGCAGTGCCGTGACAGTTCTTTTCTTTTCTATCGCTTTTATCGCTTTCTTTTTCATTTCCGGTTTTCCTCCCTGTCCTTTTTCTCTTATCCACGATCATTCCCGAAATACCCGCCGGACTGCCCGGCTCTTCCTATACTGCTGATTCTAAACGGATTTGCTCATCACATCAAGTACGATATCCCTGATATCTTTCTTACTTTTTATATCGCCTTTTGAGATGAGAAAATTCGGTCCGATCAGATGCTCCATGGATATGATCCCCGCATCGTGATATCTCGGCCCGTCGTGAGATCCGGAATATTCTGTCAGGACCAGAGGCCTGACACCCATCTCAAAGAGATCTGCCGCCGTCGACAGAAGACAGCACTCCGTGTCGAAGCCCAGCAGAAAAACGTACTCCGGAAGAGTTCCTCCGTTCAGACTGCGAAGCAGTTCCACCAGCTCCGGCGTCGCCCCGGAATAAATATTTTTCGTCGTAATATGATCCACATACGGCCTGATCTCCGGTACCAGATCCTGTTCCGCTTCGGTGCAGAGATCTTTCCAGCCCATCAGACGGCTGATGTTGCTGTCCGGCGTATTCCAGTATTTCGTCGCGATCACCGTATCGAAGAGCCTGCGGCTCAGAAGATCCTCGATCAGAGGAATTTTCTCCACCGTATATTTCTTGGTGAAGCCGTTCTGCACGTCCACGAGGATGAGAATATCTCCCGCATCCTTCTTCCCGGTATGATTCATATTATTCATCTTCCTTCTCCTGCTTCTTTTTCCGTACTCTCTGCCGGCCTCTTCCGTGCCGGAAATCAGCATCAGCGAAACGTCCGGCAGAGTTCCTGATCTTTCCGACCGAAAAAGGGATTTAAAAAATTTCTTCTTTATTATTGTTTTCAAATACGGTATATTTTATTATGTGGAATTACATTATATAATAATTTAAAGTTTCGATACAATACGTCGATAAAAAAACAGACGGAGGATATAGAAGACAATGTACGAAGTAAAAAAGCATGATTACAACACGGTTCGTTTTCTGCCGGAATACAATTCAGGTTTTGGAAATGATTTCCAGTACAAAAGAAACAGACGCAGAAAAAGACGCAGAGTCGTCATCGTTCTCCTCATTCTCGTGATTCTGATCGCTGCGGGAGCGTTCGCCGCCTATAAATTCTTCTTCAGTCCCAGGGATCAGTTCATCAGAGCCTTTGAAAACAGCGACTTTACCACCTGCTCACAGATATTCGAAGAAAACGCCTACGACAGCGATTTCGTCAGCGATGTCCGTCCGACGGTTACCGACGCTTCCGAAGCCGTCTTTCAGCGCTACATGAACGGAGAACTCAACAGCGCTGACGCCTCTCAGCTGCTGAGCAATTACAATAACGCTGCCGGTGACGCTTTCGCCGACGATATCAATGTCTACACCGAAGATATCGCCGAGGTGGAAGCGCTGAAAGCGCAGTATACTACTTTCCAGACCCAGTGCAGCGAAGCCGATTATGACGGTGCTCTGACTACGGCGCAGGCAATTCTCGCTGTCACAGAAAATCACGGTCTCGATTATTCCGATGAAATCACAAGTGCCGTCATCGAACACTTCTACGATTTCAAGGCGGAGGCATTCCGCGATATCGCCGATGCTATCTCCTCCCGCAATTATGATACGGCGGATGCGATCTGCACATTCATGCTCGGCTGCAGCAATGATGAAGATTTCACCGAAGAGCGGGCGACCATCCAGGATCTGCGCAACGGCAACGCACGCGTCAGCACGGAGGCCCGTGCGGCGAGAAGAATCGCCTCTGATGCGGAAGATCAGGCCAGAGAAATAGAGCAGTCAGAAGGAGTCGGCGGCGAAGATCAGACAAGTCCTGAAATCTGATGCTCCGTTTCCGTCCTTCTGAAAATCCGACCGGAAAAAATAATATTCTGACACAGCCGGAGAATATCCCTATATAAATAAATCCCGAGGCAGTTTCCTCACTCTTTACTGGAAACCGTCTCGGGATTTGTTCCTTCTTTTCTATTTTCATCTCTCTTTTCATATATTTCTTTTCTGTTTATCTTCCTCTGCCATATGTTTTCTTCCGGCGTTTTTCAGCTTTCTTTTTTCCGCCGGTCCGGAAATGTATCATAAATCCATCTGCTCCGCCCGTTCCTGTATGCCGAGAAGATCGTATACTGTGACATTCAGAACATCTGCAAGAAAGGAAAGCTCATAATCTGTGATGATCCGTTTTCCGGTCTCCATGCGGCTGATCGTCTTCTGTGTGATATTCAGGCCCGCCAGCTGCAGCTTGATCGCCAGCTTTTCCTGTGAAATGCCGTTTTCCCGTCTGATTCTTCGCACCCGTTCACCGCTGATATTGTATCTTCCCTCATATCTGCAAATTTTCATCACGTAATTTCCTCCCGTTCATGCTAAAGGTGAGTAACTACGTTGACAGTATCATGCAAATTTTCGACTTTTATTCCAAAGATGAGTAATCATAAAAATTGACTGGAAAAAACAAAAAAAATTTTCCTTTTCCCCGAAAATTTTTATCCCTGCAGCCGTATTCCGGAGTCATTTCACTCCGTCATGTCACATCATGTCACAGGAAGCGGCAGGCCCTGTATTTTCCCGGCAGACAGATTGTGCTATAATCTGCTGTGAGAAGACCGGTCTGTTTTCTTCCGTATTTTCCGCCGCACAGCGACCCGCTCGTTCCGGAAAATTCTCCGGCATGTCCGGAATGTTCGGAATGTCCGGAATGTTCGGCATATACCGGGTGTCTTCGGATATCACGATACGGAAATCTGACAGAACTCTTCTCCGAATTTACAATTTTCAGGAGGTTCTTTATGAAAAGAAAATCACTGTCCGTTGCTGTGATCATAGCGATGCTATTCTCTGTATTTATTCCTCTCACAGTATCCGCATCATCGGTAAGCGTCAGAATTGACAATATTCCGGTCAGTTTCAGCGAATCCACCGGATATCCGTTCATCGACGCCGCAAACAGAACTCAGGTTCCGCTGAGATGTACCATGGAGTCATACGGCTGTGAGGTTCAGTGGAACGGTACATCGCGTACCGCCGTCGTTCAGAAAAACGGCATTACGGTTCAGGTTCCCGTCGGGAAGACATACATTCTCATAAACGGAAAGACATCGGCTATTGACACCGCGGCTGTCATCAGAAACAACCGCACCTATCTTCCGATCCGCGCCGTGCTGGAGGCCTTCGGAGCGGGAGTCACATGGAACTCTTCAGAACAGTGTGTCATGATCAGCTCAAAGGGACCGGATTCCGGCTCAGGAAATACAGACACAGATATCGGAATCGAAAAAACGTATATCGGAAATAAAAACAGCAAAGTCTTTCACGTATCATCGTGTCCGTCTGTCGCGAGGATGAAAGACAGCAATAAAGTCGCTCTGAGCAGCAGAGCAGCCGCGATTTCCGCAGGATATACTCCGTGTAAAAACTGCAATCCATAATCGCTCCATTCACGATCCGATTTTTTTTCCGTGCTCCACATGAAAGAAGGGACGACATCGTTCCCGGAGACAGAAAAACCCGGCGGTCGAAACCGCCGGGTTTTTCTCATGTTTTCTGGTGAAGGTGATGGGAATCGAACCCATGTCCGAAAGCATCTCCACGCAAGCATCTCCGAGCGCAGCCGGTGTTTTTTTATTCGCCTTCCGCAGCGCCCACAGGCAGGCTCTGCCGTCAGCTATCCCGTTATTCCCCCGTGCTGCCGGGAATTCACACGGAGTTTCCTGCATTTATTATGCCGGCAACTCCGGCCTGCAGGTGAGCCGGAACCGACAAGCGCAGCTGAAATTAAGCTGCTACCGCTAAACTTCTGTTAGTCTTGTTTGCGTTTAAATTTAAAGTTCCCCTTTTAACGTAGACTGGGAGACTACGGCTCGCTTCTTTCGCTTCGACACCCCCGTCGAAACCTGTACACCCCCGTAACAACAGATTCCGCATCCCGGCTTCGGCTGAAGCGAAAAAACGCTGCCGGCCGTACCCGGAATTCTGTCCGGAAATCTATTAAAAGTATACCCTTTTGCCGCCGGGAATAATATTACAATTTGATGTCATTTTGATATTTTTTCTATCTCCGTACATTCCCGGCGCCATATTTTCACCTGATATTTTTTATGTCCGGGACGCCATATCTCCGCTTATCCCTGAAAGAGCAAAAATGCGCTCGCGGGATTTCCGCTTTCCGTCCGCAGCAGCGCTTACCGGTTCCGGCTCTTCAGAATCCGGTCGATATTGCGGTTTGCGTCCCTTTTTGCGATATCCTGACGTTTATCGTACAGCTTCTTTCCCCGGGCGATGCCGATCTCCAGCTTGGCAATGCCTTTCTCATTCAGATACAGAGACAGCGGCACCATCGTCAGACCCTGCTGCTGCAGTTTTGCCTCGATCTTCCGTATCTCGGCCCTGTTCAGAAGCAGCTTCCTCGGACGCATAGAATCGACATTGTGGATATTGCCGTGCTCATAGGGACTGATATTCATACTGTATATAAACGCCTCGCCGTGTTCAATCCTGCCGTAGCTTTCCTTCAGATTGACTCTGCCCTGCCGGATCGACTTGATTTCGGTACCGGTCAGAACGATTCCGGCTTCATAAGTATCTTCGATCGAATAATCATGCCTCGCTTTTTTATTTGAGGCGATGATCTTTCTGCCCATAAACATTCTCCCTTACAGATCTGCTGAAATTACTGATTTTCTTCTTCCGGTTTTCCGGCCCTCCGGATTTTCCGGCTTCAGAAGCCCGGAATCCTGCAGATAACCTTTCCTCTCACCTGATCCATATCCATCTCGGATTCCGTATAAACTGCAATCCGGAGAGGATCTTCGCCGGAAAAAGTCTCTTCCGGCCGGAACAGGACGAGATCTCCCTCCGCCGGAACAGAAAAAAGATAAGCCGGTTTCCATATGATCAGAAAATCTCCCTCCGATACACCGGCCTCCCCGATATCTTCGGACGCACAGGCCACCGCAAAAAGGACTGACAGAGCAACTGCCAGAAAAATCGCTGACAGACC
>CAJFPD010000002.1 GCA_904398315.1 Candidatus Alangreenwoodia gallinarii
AAAAAGCCCGAAATTCAGGCAAAAAGTCCGTCGACGATTTTCAAGATTCTGGTAAAACCCGATAATCCAGTATTTTCAATACCTTCGGGATTTTACACTTTTCATCGTCGACGGACTTTTTGGCGGAAACTGCTTGAAAAAAGGCTGAAAATGAGTATAATAAAAACAGCAAACGTTGAAAACACAGTTGCTGTACCGACTCTATGAGAGATTATCGCAAAGCGGAATCATCCGTTTCCGCACAAAAAAACACCTGTCAAAAGACAGATGTTACTATATAAACTCCCTGATTCTGTTTTTTCATTATGCTAATAATATAGATAGAAAAGGTTTACCATCCCTGACACGGCGATCAGTCCCGGGAAAATTTATGGTTTGATCGTCCAATCCTTCAGATCAGGCTGTCATTCCACTTTCTGCGCATGATTGTAACGCACAGAGTAATAATACTCACGATTAAAATTCCGAACTGGAACAACTCTGAATATGTAATCATAAGCGTAACCTTTTTTCGAAGAATGACTGACCGCCAGACGGTAATCCTGTTTTTCATTTTCACATGCTGCGTTTCGTTCTGCCATCTGATCCCGGCCGCTTTCCAAATCCGTAAAAATCTGACCGGACGGAAAACACGTCGTCTCATCATCTTCCGGAAAGGGAATCGTTTCTGCCGGTCGTATCACCCACGGTTTCATCCTCCACCGTAAATATTTCTTCGATAGCGACACCAAACACTTCTGCTATATTCCACGCCAATACCAGCGACGGATTATATCTTCCCTTTTCTAAATTCCCGATGGTTTCTCTGCGGACGCCTACCAGCTTCGCCAGATCCGCCTGTGCTCTCACGATATGAACCACTATTTCATTACATATTTAATTTTATAGTATTGTTTTTTATTCATATTTAGTACACTGTTAAATTGCATTTTAACTATATTATTACTACATTTTCTCATGCCGCGCCGCGGCATTTTTCTCCATGTCCGCCGTACCGAGACGCCTTCCTCTTCCTGTATGCTCTCAGAGGCTCCCGGAAAACTCTGCGATCTTCTCAGAAAGGTCCGTCCTCTCCGTCTTCATCCACTTCATCGACCTCATCATCATCTTCGTCATCTTCTTCCTCATCGAAAAATTCCCATTCAGGATACTGCTCCACGTCGCCCTTTCCGCGTATGACAGCAGGCTCCGAATAAGAAGGAACTTCCAGTATTTTCTGAACGCTGATCACAAACATCCAGTCGTCCCCGAAATCATAATGCAACCAGAATTTCTGACTTTCAGACAGTTTCAGCCTGTCCAGCGAAATTTCCGTGGAACGTCCGGACTTCGCCCCCGGCATATAATTATCCCTGTGATGCATTTTTTCGCTCATGCAGAACTCATACAGATGCTCGTGAATAAAATCAAACGACTCCATAATGACGCTGCACAAGTCATCAAGGGTATCCTGTCCGCAGATTTCGATCACCCGGTATACATCGCGTCCCATCCCCTGAGGATATACTTTCAGCCGGTATCGTCTCTGAATCCGGTCCGAAACACCATTCTCCGTCTGCTGCGCCATATTTTTCTCAGGATCCAGAGACGCAAAGCTCAGCGCCAGCATGAGAGACGAATCTTTTATGAGAAGCGAATCTTTTTTGTCTTTAAAATAAATCTGCGCCACATAGAACTCATTACCGGCATTGTCCACAGGAAGGATATCGGAAACGTTTTCCTCTGTCATCTGCAGCACCGCATCGTCGATTTCTATCACGATGGCAGTATCTTTCCTGTAAATTTTATCAACCGCCGTATAACAGATGTCATCCTCTTCCTCCTCTTCATCCTCCGGTAAATCGGTGAGCAGATATCCTTTCACCTGTCCATCCGGTCCGGTCACACTGCATACCGCCGTAAACATATCGAAAAATCTGCTGTATACTCTGAAATTTTCTGCCATAGAGAACAAGCCGTTCATACCCACATCATAGACCATTCTCATGACAGGCAGCAGCAGTTCTCTGTCTCTCGGGTCATAATCCTCCCTTTTTACCGACGTGATACTGTCGCCGACGAAAAAGGACAGACGGATTTTCTGATGAAATTCTTCTCCCCCGTACACCTGTCCGTCCTCCGGAAATACGGGATATCTCACCGTCACATCCAGCGTGTATACATCATATTCATCCGAAACGGGAGTCATATCGATGATATCGTTTTTCATAAAGACGATGCGGTTCGCCGAGCCGTCCTCCAGAAAAACAGCCTGCGCGCTCTGAGCCGGTACCACTCTTATAAACGGAAGTATGAGGTTTCCATGCATTATAGTTCCCGGCACGTCTATCTGCGAAAAGATATACATGAGTTCAAAAAAGCCCTCTGTGCTTTTACATCCCCGGAAACTGTCGAGAAACGTCTGATATTCCTTATCAAACTTTTCCCATTCTTCCTGCAGACCAATGCCTCCATCCGAAAGAATTTCGTCTGACAGGATATCCCTCAGCATGGGATCACCGTCATTCAGGTATTCCATCAGCATCTCATACAACATGTTCTCCAGTTCTTCCCGTTCTGTCGGCTCTGCCCCGCCGGATCCCCTCCTGACGTTTTTTGCTCCGGCCGGCTCCGATCCGCCGGATTTCTTTCTGCCGGATTTTCCGGATTTTCCTTTGCCGGTTTTCGCACCGTCAGAACCGGCGCCTGATTTTCTTCTGACTGAGCCGGCTCCGGACTTTCCCCCGCCGGGTTTTCCCTCCGCGTTTCCGTTACCTGAAAAAACGGACTGGATTTCGCGCATTTTTACGCCGAAGATGTCCGACATTTTTTTCATATTTTTTCCGGACGGAACCGCTTCCCCGCGCTCCCACCTGCGGATGGCGGAAACCGGCACTCCCGTCTGTTCCGCCAGAGCGGACTGCGTCATCTTTCTGTCTTTCCGAAGCCGGATAAATTTTTCATTCTTCATGCTTTTGCTCCTGTTTTCATGCTTTTCTTCTGTACTTTCCGCGATCATATCTTCCGGCTTGATTTTTCATCCTCCGCGCCGGAATCCGTACCTGTGCTTTCGAAAATTCAATCAAATCATAAAATCCGAAAATAAAACTGCATGAAACCGTCCGATCTGGCATAATAGAATGAAACAAAAAATCATAAAAACCGGAAGGTCATGCTATCAGTAAAAATATAACATATGCAAACTGCAATGATAAGCACATTTCAAAATGTATCAAAATATTTTTACGGGCTTCTCCTATCCCTTCGGTATTCAGAACCGCTCCGGCAATCGGAATATTCGCGTCAATCATATCTTTTTCCAACGGTAAAGGCGTCGATGTGGCGATTTTAGCCGGCGGCGACCAGGAGACCTTTAAAGCGGCCCGGGCGGTCACCAAAAACGGCGGCACAGTCTCCGTCATCACCGTATATACCGGCATCGACCATTTCGAAATTCCTTATGAATATTCCGGCGGCGGTCTGCTGGGACATAAAAAACTGATCGACGGTCTGTGTCCCGGCGGACGCAAGCGCACCGAGCGTCTTCTGAGCCTGGTGCAGGCCGGACGTTTCGATCCGGGCAAACTCGTCACCCATAAATTCCACGGCTTCGAACATCTGCCGGAGGCCTTCGATCTGATGGTCAACAAGCCGAGAGACCTCATCAAGCCGATCGTGATCATCTGATCTTTTCTTACATCATCTTCTATTTTTCGGTATTCCCCGCGGAGAAATTCCGGGACCTGTGCCGCTCTTCAGCGAACGCGCGATCATGATTCCCCGGTACAGCCCGGATGGGTTCCTTTACAAAAAACAGCGATACGATACTTCCGGATCAAAACGGAATATCGCATCGCTTTTTATTTCTTGAGGCTGTTTATTTCTTAAGAATGTCCTCCGCTCCTTGAGCCGCCCGCCTCTTTCGGATAGAATGACGGTATCCGGATACAATAAATATACACGAATACGCGCGAATACACGCAAATACGCAACACAGAAAAAAGGACCGGATTTTATTCCGGGAGGAAATCAAAATGAAAAGCACAAAAAGAATCCCACATTCCATACTGCTTTCCGCAGTTCTCGCGTTTCTTCTTATCTGCGGCCTGTCCGGCTGCGGACAGACTTCCGGAGAAGGGCAGAGTCTTTCTTCCGCCGGTCCGGAAAACGCCGGCGCTCTGCAGCAGGAGAGTTCCGGTTCTTCAGCGAAGGAATCCGAAAGCGCAGCAGGCGGAGCAGCCGTCGGAGAGGAAAACGGCTCTGCAGCGTCGTCCGGGACTGCTGCGTCAGGTCACACATCTGACCGCAGTCAGACGACGGTTCTCGAAATCACCGTAGAGGGGGAAACGGAACGCGTTCCCGCCACACTCTATACGGGCAGCGGTTATTCGATCTACATCCCGGATGAGGGCTGGAAGGTCGGTACAGGAGAAAATTCCGTGTCATGGACCAGTACGGACAATGACCGCGTCAGATTTTCCGTCACTTCCGTCACCGGAAAAACGTCCGGCGAAGCGCTGACCGGTTTCGTATCCGGCAGCGGTTTCGTTTTTGAAGACTTGCAGGGCGGCGGTTACGGCGATCCGCTGTTCGGCCGGAATGAAAACGATGATATTCTGGCCGTCATGAGTGCGGAAAGCGCGGAAACTTCAGAAAGTACGGAAAAGGACGACACCGTCTTTCTGATCTCCTGGACTTATCCCGCGGAAGCGGAAGAAGGATTCGGCGCCCGTCTGGCGCAGATCACCGATACCTTTGAACGGAGCAGATAATTCGAACAGAACATTCAAAAACAGGACAGGCCTCCTTCCGGCTCAGTGATTTTTCACTGCCCGCCGGAAGGAGGCCTGTCTGTTCAGGACTTCGCGGGAATCCGCGCGGAGATTTCTCCCGCCTACGGATTTTTCAGCGGGTATTGCCCGCACTCCTGTGTTCCTCTTTACCCCTTTTTATTACTTTATATCCATTTATATCCTTTTTTATTCTTATTCCTTTTTTCTGTATTCTCTTTTCCGCAGATCCTCCGGCAGCCGGAATCCGGCCCCGTCAGCTCACAATTTCAGCTTACAATTTTATAGTACGCTCTCGCCGTCACGGCGTAGATCACGGCATAGCAGACCGCGAAAATGCAGACGATGATCACCGTGCAGATCATAAACAGCGTCACGTTGGTCAGGCTGAGCATGGCCAGAATCCGCCGCACCATCGGGAAGGCGAAGATCAGATGAACGATAGCCACCACCAGCGGCAGGAAAAACATGATCAGGATCTGACTGCTGACCGCCGATCGGATTTCGGAGCGGCTGAGTCCCACCTTTTTCATGATTTCAAAACGCTCCTTATCCTCGTAGCCCTCGATGAGCTGCTTATAGTAGATGATCAGAACGGTGGCCGCGATAAACAGGGCTCCCAGGAAAATGCCGATGAACAGGAAGCCGCCGTATACGCCGTACATGCCGTCTGCTGATTCTGTTCTGGACTCCGTATAGCGGATCGGATAATCCTCCATGCTGCCGTCGTAGGTCTGCATTTCGCTGTAGCCGTCGCCGTCCGAGTCGGAGGAAGAGTAGGAATCCGCATTCATTCTCGCCTTCAGCTCCTCAAAATAAGCGAGCTCATCCTCGTCTGTTCCCGAGAGGTTAAACTGAAAATGATTTGCCACGATGCTGTAATTATCCGTGTAGGCGCTTCGCTGCGCCTCATCGATCCTGTCCAGCGCCTCTTCGCTGCTGAGGACGATCCAGTACGCCCGGTCGGTGACGTACGCTCTGTTTCCTGATACCGGGCATTCCTCCAGCACTTCTTTTACACGGTACTCTCCGTCCAGAATTTCCACCGTGTCACCTTCCTGCAGGCGATCCTTCGATTTCATGGAAGGACTGTCTGCGGAACTTCCGTTGAAGACGAGTATTTCATCGTCCTCCAGTTCCGTCCGGTTTCCCGTGAGATCCCGCCAGGAATCCGCCGGTATGAAATTGAAGACGGCCACGTCGTCGAGCTTGGCGTCTTCCGCTCCCTCCGCGGTAAACCGGTTCTGTCCGTCACACATCAGCATGACGGACAAATCTCTGTAAAAAGCGTAATCCGAAACTTCGAGGCCCATATCCGCCGCGATATCGTAAACCTCGGCTTTCGTATTCTCCGCCACAGTCTCCGTCTGCCCGTCATATTTTCCGCCCGCCGACGTGTAGACAGCATTGCCCTGTATGTCGCAGGCAAACCGGTTGTCGATGACATTATTCATGCCGATATACATACTTACGGTGCTGGAAAGTATTACCAGTACAACAGTAGACAGGATGCAGATATTCGCCAGTCCCACCGCATTCTGCTTCATGCGGTAGATCATTCCGGAAACGGAGATGAAGTGGTTCGGCTTGTAATAAAAATTCCTGTTCTTTCTCAGAAGCTTTAAGATAGCGATCGTTCCGGCGGTGAACAGGCAGTACGTCCCGAGAATGACCAGCACGACAGCCACGAAAAACATCGTCAGCGCGGAGATTCCTCTCTGGCTTACAGCCAGGCCGTATCCGGCGGCTAAAAGCGCCGCGCCGATCACAGCCAGCAGAAAGCGGCTCTTCGGTTCCCGTTCCCCGGCTTCCGAACCCCGCAAAAGCTCCATGGGACGTGATTTCGTAATCTTTACGATTCCCGAAACCAGAATCAGAACGAAGATCGCGCCGAACAGAAGCAGCGTCATCACCGCCGGCTGCAGACTCAGGCTGTAGTCTACCGAATCCAGCCGGATCAGACGGGCGATGATCAGAAACATAAGCCGGTCGAATACGATGCCCAGCACGATGCCGGCTCCGATGCTGATGACGGCTGACAGAAAGGTTTCCCAGGCCAGCATGCGAGCGATATGGCGTTTTTCCATGCCGAAGATATTGTATAGCGCCAGCTCCTTCTGCCTTCGCTTGATCAGAAAGCTGTTGGTATAAAACAGAAAGATCACCGAAAACAACGCTACCACGATGAGACCGAGCTGTAAAAGCAGCTGCGTATCGCGGGATTCCCGGATCACCGACTCATTCATGCGGAGGCTGTACATATCGAAAAACAGCGCGGCTGCCGCGGTGCACGTCAGCAGAAACGGAATGTAAAACTTTCCGTTCTTGCGGATATTGCCCAGAGCCAGGCGTAGATAAAAATTGCTTTTCATTTCCGCTCACCGCCTGTCGCAAGCACCGTCAGCGTGTCGGAGATCAGCTGATACATCTCCTCGTCGCTTCGTTCCGCTTTGTAAATCTGATGAAAGACTTCTCCGTCCTTGATGAAGAGGACGCGTTTCGCCCGGCTGGCCGCCCGGATCGAATGGGTTACCATCAGGATCGTCTGCCCGTCGTCGTTGAGGCCGGCGAAGAGATCCAGCAGCTCGTCCGAAGACCGGGAATCCAGCGCGCCCGTCGGTTCATCGGCCAGAATCAGTTTCGGCTGCGTAATCACCGCCCTCGCCACGGCCGCGCGCTGCTTCTGCCCTCCTGACACTTCATATGGATACTTCAGGAGAATATCCGTAATGCCCAGTCTGCGGGCAACAGGTGCTAAAAGCGCGCTCATCTCCGGATATTTCTTTCCCGACAGCACCAGCGGAAGAAAGATATTTTCCTTCAGCGTAAACGTGTCCAGCAGGTTGAAATCCTGAAAGACAAATCCCAGGTTTTCCCTCCGGAATGCGGAGATTTCCTTTTCGCTGATGTCATTGATATTTCTGCCCGAAAGCAGCACTTCACCGCTGGTGGGTTTGTCGAAGGCCGCCAGAATATTGAGCAGCGTCGTCTTTCCGGAGCCCGATTCCCCCATGATGGCAGCGTACTCGCCCTCCTCCACGGAAAACGTCACGTCGGACAACGCCTGCACGTGACTGCCTCCGAGACGCTGCACGTATACCTTTTTCAGATTATTCACCTCGAGTATCGGCATTTTCTGCCTCCTTTCCCTTTTCGGCCGGGTTCAGACAGCGCGTTTCTGAACGGCACACTTTCCCGGCCATTTCTTTGCCCCTTTGATTCTCATCGTCCTCATTATACAGAAAACGGGGAAATGCATGCCATCGATCCGGCTTACATTTCCCCGTCGTATCTTACATTTCTGTCACATTGTTCTCCGCCACACCGCGCAGACCTCAGTCCCCTCAGTCGCCTTTCAGCTGATAGCGGTCCAGGCCGATTTTTACCTTCGTTCCCCTGCCCGGCTCCGATTCGATTTCGATGGTATGAGACAGCCTGTCCATGACGCGGCGGCACAGATACAGGCCGATCCCGGTAGATTTTTTATGCTGCCTTCCGTTGTAGCCGGTAAAACCTCTCTCAAAGACCCGGGCCAGATCTTCCGGCGCGATGCCGATGCCGCTGTCTTCGATAATCAGCTTCTGCCGCGGCCCGTCCGTTCCGGCGCGGGCAGACTCAGATTCTGCGCAGCTCGTTCCGGCGCCGGAGGTCTCCGTTTCGGCATAGACAGCGATCCGCCCGGAATCTTCCGTATATTTCAGGGCGTTGGACAGGATCTGTTCCACCACGAAGAGAAACCACTTTTCATCGGTGACGACCCACAGTCCGGTTTCCTCATACTGCAGTGTGATTTTCTTCCGGATGAAAATTCCCGAAAATTTGCGCACCGCCTGACGGATGATCTCGTCCAGATTGTACCTCCGGAAGAGAAAATCGCTGGTTTCCGAGCCCAGCCTCATATACTGAAGGACCATGTCCACATACTGCTCGGTCTTGAGCAGCTCTTCCAGAAGCTCCTCCTTCAGCGGTTCGCAGATAGCAGGAGGTTTCGGCGCCGGATCCTGCGGACAGCCGGCATATTCCCGCAGGATTTCCGGATCACTCTGCAGCAACAGACGCATGGCCGCTATGGGTGTCTTGATCTGATGAACCCATGCGGTGTAATATTCCGTCATGTCAGAACGCATGCTGTCTGTTTTGGAGATCACTTTCGCTCTGTCACGCAGAACAGTCTCCACCAGCCGTCCGTAGTCCCGTTCGATCAGATCCCGGGGATGCGGCATCGCCCGCTGCGTCACCGTGATGGCATATCTCAGTTCGGAAAGCTCTCTGTGCCGCCTGCAGAATTTCACGAAGCCAAAAACTGCGGCTGCCGCCAGAAAGACTCCGGAAAGGAGCAGAGCGTACAGCACTGCGGAAAGCGGCAGCCTGTAGAGATAAAAAACGACGGCAAAGCACGCCGCCGCACCGAGCCAGAGCAGAATCGCCTTTCTGTTTTTCACGATATACTGAAGCACGAGTCCTCCGGAACTCATGCGATCCTCTTCTTCCATCTGTATCTCTTTTCCTCTCTTCCTCCCGTTCACACCATATATCCCTCACCTTTTTTCGTCTGTATGAATCCTCTGAGGCCGGCGGATTCCAGCTTTCGCCGCAGCCGGGTCACATTGACCGTCAGCGTATTTTCATCCACAAAGCTGTCCGTCTCCCAGAGGCGTTTCATCAGCGTATCGCGGCTCACCACTCTGCCGCGTTCCTCCATGAGAGTCTTTAAAATCCGATACTCGTTCTTCGTCAGATCGATCTGTCTGCCGTCGTAAAACAGCGTCCCGTCTTCCAGATTCAGGATCGCGCCTCCGTGCTCGATCAGAGATGCCGCCGGAGAAAAATCATACGTCCTGCGCAGCAGCGCCCGGATTTTCGCCGTAAGAACCTCCAGATCGAAAGGTTTGGCTATGAAATCGTCGCCGCCCATGCTGACGGCCATGACGATATTCATATTATCCGCCGCAGAAGAGATGAAAATGACAGGGACCTTGGAGATCTTCCGAATCTCGCTGCACCAGTGGTAACCGTTGAAAAAAGGCAGAGAAATATCCATGAGCACCAGATGCGGCCCGAATTCGCCGAACTCCCGCATCACTTCATGAAAATCCGTCGCCGTCCGCACCGTAAAACCCCACGCTTCGATGTGTTTTTTCATAGTCCGGGCGATGACGGCGTCATCCTCCACGATAAAGATCTTATAGCCTGTCGAAATGATATCACCACCTCTCGGAAAGAAGGATAAAACGGCGGATCGTCGGATTTTAAAACAGCGATACAAAACCGTAGGTCAGTCCCGTCACCAGAATCCCCGCTATGATCACGCCGGCGGCGATGGCCGCCAGAGAATCTCCAAGCTTCATTCCCAGAAGCGCCGCGATCAGCGCGCCCATCCAGGCACCCGTTCCGGGAAGAGGAACGGCCACGAAGATGCACAGACCGAACTTCCGGTACCTGGTCACCTTTTCGCTTCTGACTTCCGCCTTTGCTTCAAAATACTCCGCCACGCGGCCGAGCGTCTGAGATCTCTTCATCCGCTGAAAGATCCGGCGGATAAAGAGAATGATAAACGGTACCGGTATGAGGTTTCCGATGACAGCAGCGATCATCGCCACATTCGGCGCGAGGCCCAGAGCCGTGCCGAACGGGATTCCGCCTCTCAGTTCCACTACCGGAGCCATGGATACGAATACCGTAGCTGCGATTTTCTGAATCAGATCCGCCTGTAAAAATGCTGACATTTTCCGCTTTTCCCCGCCTTTTCTCTTCCGAAAGCTGCAGAAAATACAGCTTCCGGCACCGGAAAACAGTTTTACATCTGCCGGATCTGAAAATCCCTGTTCCGCTCCGTTTTTCCGCGAACCGGACGCGGCATGCAGAACAGGCCGGATCGCAGCGACATCTTCGTCACCTTTTTTCGTCAGCTACCGGATTTTCATGAGGCGCACCAGTCTGGCCCCCATAGGCAGATCCAGAAGCTCCTGCTTCGTAAAGCACTTCATTCCCAGAATCAGAGCTCCGTACAGCAGAACCGCCGCCACGATGGCGGCCAGCAGCGCCGGCACGTTATGCGGAATCAGAGCATATACAAGATGATATACGGCAGATGCAGCGGCTCCCATCGCCGCCGATGCTACTAAAGGTATGCCGAATACTCTGCCGATATTCCAGTGATGGCGCATTTTCGAAGTAATAGACCACATATTCATCAGGCTGACGATGACGGGGAAGGAAACATTGCCGATGATAAGTCCGTAAACTCCCAGATCCGTATATTTCAGCAGGCAGTAGACGAGTACCACATGGATAGCCAGAGAGACGCCGGAATGTATCACCGGCAGGCGCATATAATTCTGTCCCTGGAGAATCGATGTGGTAATCGTGGAAAGAGCGTAAAAGACCACCGCCGATGAGCCGGTCATCAGCAGATGAGCCGCCAGATCCTGATACTGCGTCAGGCTCGGGAACAACAGCTTTACGATAGGTCCTCCGAGTACAGCAAGGCCCACCGCCGATGGAAAAGCGATGACCATATTGAATTTGATCACGGCATCGATCTTCTGGTTCACCTCATCCGCACCACCCTGCACCCTGGCGCGGATGATTCCAGGCAGCGTGGAGGCAGCCATGGCTGTAGCCACAGCTACCGGCAGATTGATTAGCTGATTGTACTGCGTATTGAACACACCCTGCAGCGAACTGACCACCGCATCGCTGAATCCCTGTTCCGCCATGAGATTTCCGAACAGGAAATCATCGATGGTATACCCGATCTGATAAATCGTCTGACTGAGTATGATCGGAATGACGGTGAGAACCAGCTCTCCTGCGATCATCCTGTTCCGTTCGCGTTTCGAAGCATCGCCCGCCTCCCTGCGCCGCAGCGTGCCCCGCATGAGCCAGAACATCCAGAAAAACAGAAACAGTGCCGTCAGAGCGCCTGCCAGCGTCCCCAGCGTTCCTCCCGCCGCTCCGTAAGCGTAGACCTCCGGAGAAGAGGCGAACAGCGACATGAACTGATATGTGGCAATCACACTGACCACGGCGTTGACGATCTGTTCCGCGATCTGAGACAGCGCTGTCGGCACCATGTTTCCGTGTCCCTGAAAGAATCCGCGGAAAACGCCAAGAATTGCAACTACAAATGTAGTTGGAGCGAGCACGCGCAGGGGCTGAGCCAGACCCGGCCGGTGATAAAGCGCCTCCAGCGCATCCGCTCCCGCGTAGAGCAGGACACAGGCCGCAGTTCCGACGATCAGAGCAAAAAGTATGGCATCCCGGAAGACGCGTCTGGCATTCCGATATTCCTTTTTCGCCACGCGGTATGAGACCAGCTTGGAGACGGCCAGAGGCAGGCTGTAGGAGGACAGAGTGAGCGCGATATTATAGATGCCAAATGCCACGGAATAGATTCCGTTTCCCTGATCCCCCAGCAGATTCGCCATAGGAATCCGATAGACGAATCCTATGACCTTTGTAAGAATACCGGCGGCAGCCAGTATGATTCCCTGTAAATAAATCGTATTTCTCGTCTCCCGCGACATATCATACAAGCCTTTCCCGCCGCATATTTCTGCGCGTTATTTCCCGCGGCACTGCCGCTTCTTCTGCAACACAGCACATTATTCCGCAAACTTCAGGAGGACTACGCGCCTTTCCTCACTGTCGTCGATCTCCCATGACGGACCGTCCTGCTTTATCAGCCTTCTGTCCGTGCAGAGAGAGAGAAACTCATCCGGTTCCGCGATCACATCATAGCCGTAGGAACCGCTGCGGTAATGCATCGGAATGACGACGACAGGATCGGCTGCGTCCACGATCTCTTTCGCGCCCTTCGCGTCGATGGTAAAATAGCCGCCTACCGGGATCAGCATGACATCGCATTTTCCCACCGCGTCGAGCTGTTCTTCGCTGAGCATATGTCCCAGATCGCCCATATGAGCGATCCTCTTCCCGGCCGCTTCGATGATGGTAATCTTATTTTCCCCGCGGAGAGAACCGCCCTCATCATCGTGAAAGCAGGCTATCGTCTCCGTGCGGAACGGGGAATCGCCTTCTTCTTCGACGATGTTCACCAGATCAAAAGCGCTGTGATCGTCATGCTGCGTATGGCTCGCCATCACAGCTCCGGCAGAGAGATGCAGCTCAGGATATCCGTCGACACCGCGGTAAGGATCCATGACGATACTGTGTCCGCCGCATTCGATCTTGAAACACGCATGGCCGTGCCAGGTGATAGTTACTTTTTCCGACATGAGAGACCTCCTCTTTCTCGTTCTGTTTTCCGTTCTGTCCTTTCAGATATTTTTGCTTCCTCTTCTTACATACTTCCCAGAAAAGCTTTATATGCCCGGAAAGCTGCATAGATATCATATTTGCTGGCGGATTCATACGGCGAATGCATCGAATGGACCGGCACCCCGCAGTCTACCACGTCCATGCCCCGGTTGGCCAGGATATAGGCTATGGTACCGCCGCCGCCTTCGTCCACCTTTCCCAGCTCGGAAGACTGATACGCCACGCCTTCCTTTTCAAAGATTCCCCGGACATATGCCACGTATTCCGCGTTGGCATCCGACGCACCCGACTTTCCGCGGGCTCCCGTGTATTTCTTGATGCTGATGCCTTTTCCCATATAGGCGGCGTTATTCTTTTCCATGACTTCCGGATAGGTCGGATCGTAAGCCGCCGTCACGTCCGCGGACAGCGCTCTGGAAGCCGACAACATCTTCTGAAGAGCATAAGGGCTTGTAATACCGCTCTTTTCCAGAAGTTTGATGAGGAACAGCTCAAAATTCCGGGACTCCATTCCCGTATTTCCCACGCTGCCGATCTCTTCCTTATCCGTCAGAATACAGAGAGACGTTCTCGGCGCATCCTCAAGTCGCAGCAGAGCCGTGAGAGCCGGAAAGGCGCAGACTCTGTCATCCTGTCCGTAAGCCGCCACCATGCTGCTGTCCAGCCCCAGCGATCTGGCTTTCATAGCAGGAACCGCTTCGATCTCGGCGCTGCGGAAATCCTCTTCCTCCATGCCGTATTTCTCCTTCAGAATGGCGAGAATATTCTTTTTCACATTCTCACTGTCGGCATCCGCGAGAGGAATGGAACCCGCCATCAGATTCAGCTTTTCCGCCGGAACGCCGTCCGCCACTTTTCTGACATTCTGTTTTGCCGACAGATGCGGCAGCAGGTCGGTGACGAGAAAGACGGGATCTTCCGGATCCTCTCCGATATTGACGCGGACCGTCGTCCCGTCCGTCAGAACGACGACGCCGTGCAGAGCCAGAGGAATCGTCGTCCACTGATATTTTTTGATTCCGCCGTAATAATGTGTCTTCAGCAGCGCCAGACCGCTGTCCTCGTAGAGCGGATTCTGCTTCAGATCGAGACGGGGCGCATCGATATGAGCGCCTACCGCCTGAAAGCCCTCTGTCAGCGGTTCTCTGCCGATGACAGCGAGATAGACCGACTTTTCCCGGTTGATGCCGAAGACCTTATCTCCCGGCTGCAGCCTTTCAACGGTATCGATATCGCGAAAGCCGCAGGACACCGCCAGATCTCTGGCCACTTCCACCGCTTCCCGTTCTGTCTTTGCCATATCCAGAAATTCCATGTATTCTTCCGCATATTCCATAATCGTTTTGCGGTCAGAGTCTGTAATATTTTTCCATCCGTAATTTTTCAGACGATCTGCCGCTTCCTTTATTTCTTTGTTTTCTGCATCTTCTGCCATTTTACACACCTCTTTCCGCCGTCTGTCAGCCGCCCGTGCGCCGCGCACATCCGGCATGCGGCTATCTTCGGACGATGACAGAATGACAATAAATATATATGATACCATATGCTATATTATAAAGAAGGCAACTCCTGCGATTCTTCCGCTCTAATTTTCCCGTTTTTTCGCTTTCTTGTCAATGATGAGACTCTGAAAACTTCGTTACTTTTTTATTTATCCTTTACTGCTCCGCGATCCGTGCTATAATAGCTCATACAAAAGGTTGAAACCGAAGGTAAGCGGAGACATTCCGTCCGGAGATATTTTCCTGTACCGCTGCGCCGGAAAGCGGCGCCGGGCAGAGAGCCGGATTCCTTTCCTGAGGTGAAACCTGAAGACATTCCACGCACTGACGTCGAAGAACACACCGGCCTGCAGCTCATCTGCAGCGTCGCATCATGTTCTGAGAGGAAAGGCACAGGACCATAATGAAATTACAGGGATATTCTGCCTGCTGTCATGACTGCCGGCCGCCGTGTTTCCGGCCCGGCGCTTTTTCGGCTTTCCGGTCTGCCGCATTTGCTGCACGATTCCGGAAAATTCTTTGGCTGATTTTCCCTTTGTATATTCCGAGCCTGTGCACCGTCATGTGCACAGGCTCTGTTGTTATTCCGGAAGTTGTGTTTATGCCGGAAAGAAACCAGGAGGAATCCATGAAACACCGTGTCGCGCTTCTGGGCATCGTCGTAGAGGACATGTCCTCCGCCGCCAGGATGAACGAAATCCTGTCGGACTACGGAAAATATATTATCGGCAGGATGGGCATTCCCTACCGAGAGCGGGGCGTCTCCATCATCAGCATCGTCCTCGATGCGCCGGACAATATCATCAGTTCTCTTTCCGGAAAAATCGGCATGCTGCCGGGAGTTTCCGCAAAGACCGTTTATTCAAAAGTGTTTACAGATAATCAGGAGGAATAAAAATGTACGATCCAAAATCCATGTGTGCTGACGATTTTATCGATCATCAGGAGATCTTAGATACACTCGCCTATGCTGACGCGCACAAATCAGACGCGGCACTGATCGATTCCATCATCGCAAAGGCAAAGGAGAAAAAAGGACTCTCTCACCGCGATGCGTCCGTTCTCCTCGCCTGCGACATCGAGGAAAAAAATCAGGAGATCTATGCTCTGGCAGAGCAGATCAAAAAAGACTTTTACGGCAACCGCATCGTCATGTTCGCGCCGCTGTATCTGTCGAATTACTGCGTCAACGGATGCACTTACTGCCCGTATCACGCGGTAAACCGCAATATTCCCCGTAAGAAACTGACCCAGGAGGAAATCCGTCAGGAGGTCATCGCTCTGCAGGATATCGGTCACAAAAGACTGGCCATCGAAGCCGGTGAAGATCCGGTCAACAACCCGATCGAATATATCCTGGAGTCCATCGATACGATCTACTCCATCAAACATAAAAACGGAGCCATCCGCCGCGTCAACGTCAATATCGCCGCTACGACGGTGGAAAATTACAAAAAACTGAAGGATGCCGGCATCGGAACTTACATTCTTTTCCAGGAAACATATCATAAGGAAAGCTACGGCAAGCTCCATCCGACAGGCCCGAAGCACGACTATAATTATCATACGGAAGCCATGGACCGCGCCATGCAGGGCGGCATCGACGATGTGGGCTTCGGCGTCCTCTTCGGACTGGATAAATACCGCTATGAATTTGCAGGCCTGCTGATGCACGCCGAACATCTGGAAGCCGTATTCGGTGTAGGTCCTCATACCATCAGCGTTCCGCGGATCTGTCCTGCAGACGATATCGATCCCGGTAAATTTTCCAACGCCATCGACGATGACACCTTCGCGAAGATCGTAGCCTGCATCCGCGTGGCCGTTCCGTACACGGGAATGATCGTATCCACCAGAGAAAGCCAGAGAACGAGAGAGCGCGTCCTGCACCTGGGCATCTCCCAGATTTCCGGCGGTTCCCGCACCAGCGTCGGCGGCTACACGGAAGAAATCCGTCCGGAGGACACCGTTCAGTTTGACATTTCCGACACCCGCACGCTGGACGAAGTGGTGAAATGGCTGATGGAGATGGATTATATCCCGAGCTTCTGCACCGCCTGTTATCGCGCCGGGCGTACCGGCGACCGCTTCATGAGTTTCTGCAAATCGGAGCAGATCCTGAATTTCTGCCATCCGAACGCGCTCATGACGCTGAAAGAATATCTGGAGGATTACGCTTCTCCGGAAACCCGTCAGGTGGGTCTTAAGCTCATCGAACGGGAAATGCAAAAAGTGCCTGACGAAAACGTACGCCGCGTCGCCTCGGAATATCTCACCAAAATCGAACACGGTGAACGCGACTTCCGTTTTTAGACTGTCGCTTCCGTCCCTTACGATCCTCTGCAGTCTCCGCTTTTGGCGGGACTGCAGACCATTTCAAAACCCGAATATACAGAATACTTAAAACACAGAGACTGTGAGGTGATATTTCATGAGCTTAAACAGCACTCCATCCGGAGAACGTGTCCATATCGGCTTCTTCGGCCGGCGTAATGCCGGAAAATCAAGCGTCGTCAACAGAGTGACCGGTCAGGATCTCTCCGTGGTCTCCGAAGTAAAGGGGACGACCACCGATCCCGTTATGAAAGCCATGGAACTCCTTCCTATGGGTCCGGTACAGATTATCGACACACCGGGAATCGATGACGAGGGGACTCTGGGCGAACTGAGAGTCCGCAAAACAAAACAGATTCTCAACCGCACCGATGTGGCTGTTCTCATCGTCGACGGCACTCTGGGACTGACCGGAACGGAAAAAGAGATGATCGATCTCTTCACCGAAAAGGAGATCCCCTATCTGATCGTCCTCAACAAAAGCGATCTTTTTTCCGGCGATCCGGCCGGCGTGCGGAAAATCATCTCCGACGCCGTTGAAACCGGAAAGAGCTGCCGCATTCCTCCGTCTGAGGAACGCTTCGTTACCGTCAGCGCCGTCACCGGCGAAGGCATACAGGAACTGAAGGAGCGTATCGCCCGTCTTACCCCGACGGACGATCTGACCATGAGACTCGTGGGAGATCTGCTGGAACCGTCGGACTTCGCCGTACTCGTCGTTCCCATCGACAGCGCCGCGCCGAAGGGGCGCCTTATCCTGCCGCAGCAGCAGACCATCCGCGATGTCCTCGAAGCAGGCGCCACTGCTGTCGTCGTCAAAGAACGCGACCTGAAGGATACTCTGGCCTCTCTCGGAAAAAAGCCCCGCATAGTCATCACCGACAGCCAGGCTTTCGCCTCCGTCAGCGCTGATACGCCGGATGATATCTGGCTTACTTCCTTTTCGATCCTCATGTCGCGCTACAAAGGGACGCTTCATCCGGCAGTCCGGGGAGCCGCGGCTATCGAAACACTCAGGGACGGCGACCGCGTTCTGATCTCGGAAGGCTGCACCCACCACAGGCAGTGCGACGATATCGGCTCGGTCAAACTGCCGCGCTGGCTCGGGGAATATACGGGAGCAAAACTCGAAATCGAACTCTCTTCCGGCAGAGAATTTCCGGAAGATCTGTCCCCTTACCGGCTGATCCTTCACTGCGGCGGATGCATGCTCAACGAACGTGAGATGAAATACCGTCAGAAGTGCGCTCAGGATCAGAATATTCCGATGACAAATTACGGCATCGCCATCGCCTATATGAACGTTATTCTCCGGCGAGCCACCGCCATGTTCCCCGATATTGCTAAGGAACTCCCTTCTCTGGCCTGACAGACAGGCATAAAAAAGCCGGGAGCAGGCTGCAGCATCATCCTGCAGCCCTTCCCGGCTTTTTTTCTTTTACTCTGTCACCTGTGTGAATCCGACTTCAGTAAAGAATGCCATCGCTTCATCTGTAGAGAGATAATCTACAAATTTCTGAGCAGCTTCCTTGTTTTCGGAATGTTCCATGACAGCCACCGGATAGATAACCTGTCCGCCCGTCATTTCGGCGGTAGCATAGCCTACCGGAGTCATTCCCGCGGAATAAGCATCCGTCGCGTATACAATACCGCAGTCAGCAGCGCCTGAGGATACCTTTGAGGTAACATCCTTTACGTTGGAGCCATAAGTAATAATCCCCTTATCTACCATTTCCTGCTCGTTCAGGCCGAGATACTTCAGAATTTCCGAAGTGTACTGGCCTACCGGAACATCCGCATTACCCATGCTGAAGATCAGATCATCGCTGCTCTGAGCCGACTCGATAGCCGCTTCGAAATCATCCCAGCTGGCGATATCACTTCCCTCGGCTACCACCAGAGCGCATTTGTTTTCCAGAAGATTCTTTCTCGTGCCATCCATGACAAATCCGCCCTCCTGCAGAGCATCCATCTGCGTCTGAGCCGCGGAGAGGAAGATATCGCACTCCGCACCGGATTCGATCTGTGTCTGCAGCGTACCGGAAGAATCGTAAGTAGCCACGATATCCACACCCGGATTTTCTTTTTCGTAAGCTGCGATTACTTTATCCATGGATTCTGTCATTGAAGCTGCTGCGGACAGATACAGGGTTGTCTCAGTTCCGGAGCCTTCATCACTGCTTCCGGCCGCAGAACCGCCTGTACCCGTATCGCTGCTGCATGCGCAGAAAGCTGCCACCATCGCCAGAGACAGCGCAATCGCAAGAATTTTTTTCTTCATTTCTAAACTCCTTTTCCCTAAATATAACTTATACTGTAAGATGCCTCCGATCCTCTTTTCTCTTTCCGGAAACCGCCGGAAAACAGAAAAAATGTCTTCAGCGATATATCTTTCACGCGGATCCTCTGCCGGCATATCCTCCGCCGGCGTCTCTCTCCGCCGCAAAGATCCTATATATACCCGTCTATTGATTCATCACCAGAACATTCTCCGGCTCCAGGTAAATCCTCACCTGTGTCTTATCCTGAAGCATTCCCCACTCCCGCTTAGAGACGGTGATATGCAGATCGGAATATTCCGTTGAAACACCGCCGCAGCGCAGCAGAAGGATCATATCGTTCAGATCTTCGATAGCCCGGAGGACATCGCAGACAATCACATTATCCTTCTGGCCCGTAGCGAGATGATGAAACGGCTGCCGCAGGCCGATATATTTTACGCCTGCTGTCACCTCTCTGGAGGTTCTGACGGAAATACCCCAGTCGGCTGCCATGACGCGATGACCGTCGATGCGTTCCGCTCTGGAAAAATTCTTGCACCCCGTCAGAAGAGCGCTCTGATAGGTGCGAGGATTTTCAAATATCTCCTTCTTTTCGTCGAAGCAGTCCACATGACCGTCGGAGATGACAGCGATATGATCGCTGATGCGATACACCTCGTCGCGGTTATGCGATACGAGAATCGACGTCCCGTCAAACTCTCCAAGGACTTTCATCAGCTCCTGTTCCAGTTCCCATCTCAGGAAACTGTCCAGAGCGGAAAACGGCTCATCCAACATCAGGATACGAGGCCGCGATACCAGAATTCTCGCCAGTGCCACCCGCTGCTGCTGACCTCCGGAAAGCTGACGCACACTGTGCTTTTCCAGACCGTTCAGATAAAACTTCTCGACAGCCCTCCTGCATTCCTCCGCCTTTTCCTTTTTCGGCATGTCCAGCGTCTTCATGCCCATCATGATATTCTGCTCCACATTCATATTCGGAAAGAGAGCATAATTCTGAAACAGCAGTCCTACCCGGCGCTCCTGCACCGGAACATCGATCTTCTGACTGCTGTCGAACAGTGTTTCTCCGTCGATACGGATATAGCCCTCATCCGGTCTGACGATTCCGGCGATACAGCGCAGCGTCATACTCTTTCCGCAGCCCGATGCCCCCAGCAGAGCCAGCGTTTCATTGCCCACGTGGAGTTCCTCCTCCAGCACAAAACCGCCGAAGTCCTTTCGTATCTTCATGTCGAGCGACACGGTTCATCACCCCCTCGTCCCCGCCGGAGCCGCTTTGGAACGTGTCTCTTTGTCTTTTCTCTCAAAGAGATTGACCGCCAGCAGTACGACAGCAGAAATCGCCAGATTAATCATGACCCATATGAAAGCTCCGTGATTGTCGTTCAGAGTCCAGAGCTGATAGACCGTCGTCGAGATCGTCGCCGTCTTGCCCGGCGTGTAGCCGGACACCATACTGGTGGCTCCATACTCGCCGAGGCCTCTCGCAAAGGAGAGTACCAGACCTGCGATTATGCCCTGTTTGCAGTACGGCATCATGATCCTCCAGAAAATATATGTGTTGGACAGGCCGAGAGTCTGAGCCGAATAACGCAGCGTCTCGTCAAATCCCTCAAAGGCTCCCCTAGCCGTGCGGTACATCAGAGGAAATGCGACGACGGCGGAAGCGGCTACGGAAGACTGCCAGTTCATGACCAGCCGCAGTGACCAGTGCTCATATACCCACGAGCCCAGCGGCGTCGCCGGAGCCAGAAGCATGAGCAGAAAGTATCCCACAACCGTCGGCGGCAGGACGAGAGGCAGCGTCAGTATGACATCCAGCGCTCCCTTCAGAAGCCGGGGCAGTTTTGCCACATAGTAGGCGAAAAAGATGCCCAGAAAAAATACGATAACCGAGGAAATCACCGCGATACGCAGTGAATTCCACAACGGGAATAAATCCATAGATAACCTCTTTCTGATGTTTTCCTTTAAATCGGATTCAGTATAACATAAAAAGATATAAGTTTCCACATTTTCAATTTGGTTTAGTTTAAAAAAAATAGATTATACGTTATAATCCTGTTTTCCAATCTGTTTGAAATATTTTCGGATGTTTTCTATTATATCGATATGTTAAAGAAAAAGAAAGTATATTTTAAAGATATATACCTTTTCAGAACCATTTTTTTCTGTTTTGATTCGTGCTATACAGGTATGCACAGACATAACGAGTTTTACCGTCGGATAATTTTGCGGTTTCTGTACTGTTTCCGAAACCGAAGAGAGGAGCTGAATCGCTTTTCTTGAAAGAAAATCCCGGAAGGTCTATAATGTCATCTGTTCTTCCGCGGAAGACATCAGATACAATAACACCGTCCGTTCTCAGGACGGAATATCGGATATCAGAAAAAGAAACTGACAGAGGTGATCAGGCAGATGAAACATTTTCTTAAAAATTTTATAGAAAAAAAACGGAAAGACCGCTGCAGTCTCCCGCTTTCCGCTCTGACGACAACACTGCGTCATGCATTCCGCCATTTCCGGCTCTTTCTGAAATGGCTCGCTGCCGCTGCCGTTCTCGGCGTCATCTGCGGACTGGCCGGAACGCTGTTTCACTTTCTCATCGACACCGCCGCCGGACTCTTCGGCCGTTTCGGCGTTCTTCTCTATTTTCTGCCGGCTGCAGGTCTCTTCACGGTCTTTCTCTATCATATAGCGCAGATATACGATGATGAGGGTACAAATTCCATACTCCGCGCCGCGCGGGCAGAGACAACCTCGGCATTCCGCGTCACACCGCTGATCTTTTTCTCCGCCTTTCTCACACATCTCTGCGGCGGTTCCGCAGGCCGTGAGGGCGCTGCCCTGCAGATCGGCGGCAGTCTCGGCTCTTTTCTCGCCCGGAAACTTCATATGAAAAAATACGAACAGCAGATGTTCGTCATGTGCGGTATGAGCGCATCGTTCAGCGCCGTCTTCGGCACGCCGCTGACCGCCGCCTTTTTTGCCATAGAAGTCGCCGGCGTGGGAAATGTCTTTTACGCGGGGCTCGTCCCTTCTGTCGCGGCATCGTTTATCGCCGATCTGATCGCCCGGTACTTCGGCGTATCATCGCCGTCTTTTTCCCCGGCGGAGATTCAGGCGGTCACCGTTCCGGTTTTTATCAGGGTGATTCTCCTTGGCATTTTCTGTGCCCTGCTCAGTATCGCTTTCTGCAGAATCATGCATCTGGCAGCCGGGCTGTATCGCAAATATTTTCCGAACGCTTATCTGAGAATCTTCGCCGGCGGCCTGATCGTCATCGCGCTCACTCTCCTATCCGGCTCGGAAGATTATAACGGCAGCGGCATGAATATCATCTCCGCAGCCCTTGCCGGAAGCGCGCTTCCCGCCGCATTTCTCATCAAAATGCTGATGACCGCCGCCACGTCGGGAGCCGGCTATAAAGGAGGCGAAATTATTCCCGCCATGTTTATCGGCGCCTGTTTCGGATGTACCGTCGCTCCCCTGATCGGCATCGATCCTGCCTTCGGCGCGGAGATCTGCCTCATCGCCGTATTCTGCGGTTCCGTCAACTGTCCGGTAAGCAGCATCCTGCTCAGCGTGGAATTTTTCGGCAGCGGCAATCTCCTCCTGTTCGGCACCGCATCCGCTGTAAGCTATATGCTCAGCGGCTACTACAGTCTCTACAGCGCTCAGAAATTCATGAACTCCAAGACGAATCCGCTCCCTGTCCGCAGATCGGCAAAATGAGACTTTTCCGCTGCAGCGCTGTCTACAGTTCAAAATTCATCTCTCTCCGTTTGAAATGATGCTCCTTGTAGTCCAGCAGATAGGCCAGACATCTGCCTTGAATTCTGCTGGCCGCTTCGATATACCGGTCGATGCGCTTTTCTTCGATCAGCCCCAGATTTCCCGCCGATGTCAGGCGATCGATCTGATCCTCCGCGATCAGATGAGGTATCGACATCCGGATATTATTCTCATAAACTCTGCGCATATACGGATCCAGCTGTCCGTCGTCAAACAGACGATATTCGGCGATATTGTACAGATCGTCAAATCCGTGGATCACCGCATATCCCTCATCGTATTTTCTCATGTTATATTCGTCAAAATAAGTAAGGCTCGACTGGATATAGCCCCAGCGCCTGTTTTCATTGTGACTGGCGATGACAAAGCGCTTTGCCTCTCTGCCGTCCAGATTCATATCCAGCACATTGAGCTCCGTAAATTCCGTACAGCGGTCGAATGTCTTCTCCCCCAGCGTCTGCAGCGAGCTGGGCAGCGTAAAGCTCTTCAGCTGCACACAGCCGGCAAAGGCATACTGACCCAGTGAACGCAGCTGTCTTCCCGCCGCAACATTTGTAAGATTTTTACAGTCACGAAATGCGGAATTTTCTATCGCCTGGACGGAATCCGGAATGACCACACTCGTCAGTTTTCCGTTTCCCTTGAACGCGGAAAATCCGATTCTCTTCAGCGGCGCGCCATCCACATAAGACGGGATGACGATCTCCGACGCTTCCGGATCGGAAAAAGAGGTCAGTATGACATTCGTTCCGTCATTCGTAAATTTATATCCCTTCAGATCCTTTTCGCTCTTTTTTTCTGCCATTTTCTCTCCTCCCTTCACTTTCTGACAACCCGGATCGTCCCCGCCGCAGACGACCATCTCTATTATATTTCAGCGAAAAAAAGAAAGAAACCGTAAATTTTATCCCGACATCTGCATAAGATGTATGCAGGCCTGCAGAATCACGTCCGGACAGCAGACTGCAGATCCGGTGAACAGACTGCAGAAATAACCGGAAAAACAGAAAAAAGGGAAAGAAAACCGGAAACAACTGTAAATATACAGTAAAAAAGAAAAAAAGAAAGGACTGATGATATCATGTGCGGCATCGCAGGAGCCGTAAACCTGAGAGGAAAACTGAAAACAGAAGAGTGTCTGAGCGGGATGCTCCGCTCTCTGAAACGAAGGGGACCCGACGCATCGGGTATCCGTATGTTCGACTGCGCCCTCCTTTTTCACACCAGACTGGCGGTAGTCGACATCGAAAACGGCACGCAGCCCATGGAAGCGGAATACGGAGGTGAGCGCTACACCATCGTCTATAACGGAGAGCTCTACAATACGGAGGAAGTACGCCGGGAGCTGGCGGCGCTGGGCGAGACATTCACCGGACACAGCGATACGGAAGTGGTGCTGAAAGCCTACATCCGCTGGAAAAAAGACTGTCTTTCGCGTTTTAACGGAATTTTCGCCTTCGCCGTCTGGGAAAAGAAAGAGCACCGGCTCTTTTTCACCAGAGACCGCATGGGCGTCAAACCGTTTTTTTATTCCTTCCGAAACGGCACCTTCGTATTCGGGTCGGAGATCAAGGCTCTGCTGGAATATCCGGGCGTAGAACCGGTCATCGACAGAAACGGCATCGCGGAGCTTCTCTTCGTCGGTCCCGGAAGGACGCCGGGTTATGGCGTATTCCGCGATATTTCCGAGCTGAAGCCCGGTCAGTGCGGAAGCTTCTCCTCTGACGGCCTGCACATCGAAACGTACTGGAGGCTGAAGGACAGAGTTCACACCGACAGCTTTGAGGAAACAGCAGAACACATCCGTTTTCTCGTCACCGACGCCATCCGGCGCCAGCTGGTCAGCGACGTTCCGATCGGCACATTTCTGTCCGGAGGTCTGGATTCCAGCATCATCTCCGCTGTGGCCGCCAATTATTTCAGGGAACAGGGGGAACGGCTCGACACGTTTTCCGTCACCTATACCGACAATCAGAAATATTTCCGCACCAGCAGATTTCAGCCGACGACAGATGAGCCGTATATCCGCCTGATGGCCGACTTTCTCGGTTCCAAACATCACACCTTCATCGTCGACAACGAACAGCTGGCCTTCGCGCTGAAGAGAGCCGTAGATGCCAGAGATCTGCCGGGCATGGCCGACGTGGATTCCTCTCTTCTTCTGTTCTGCGAAGAGATCCGCAGGCACGTGACGGTAGCCCTGTCCGGAGAATGCGCCGACGAGATCTTCGGCGGCTATCCCTGGTACCGTGACGAAAAGATACGGGCCGCGTACGGCTTTCCATGGGCTCAGTCCACGGATATGCGTCAGAAATTTCTGGCTCCGTCGCTGCGGACAAAAATCGACGGACATGCGGAAATCTCCGCCCGCTATGAAGCCACGCTGGCGGAGGTCGATAAAGCCGAAGGCCTTTCTCCGGTGGAATCCCGCCTGAGAGAAATGGTTCATATGAATATGTACTGGTTTATGCAGACGCTGCTTGACAGAAAAGACCGGATGTCGATGTACAGCGGCTTGGAAGTCCGGGTTCCGTTCTGTGACCACCGCATCGCGGAATACATGTACAGCGTGCCATGGGAGATGAAAGAATACCAGGGAATGGAAAAAGGTCTGCTGCGTTATGCGGTCAAAGGTCTGCTTCCGGAGGAAATCCGCACGCGGAAAAAAAGTCCGTATCCGAAAACACACAATCCTCAGTACACCGCTGTCGTCTCTTCCATGCTCCGCGAGATCCTGGACGATACCGACGCGCCGATCTTCGGGCTGGTGGACCGCGATGCCCTGCTTGGTCTTTTAGGAGACGAATTCACACAGCCGTGGTACGGTCAGCTGATGACCGGCCCGCAGACGATGGCCTATATGATTCAGCTCAATTACTGGCTGGAAAAATACCGCGTCCGGATCGAGCTGTGATCCCGTGATTTTCCCGCTCTGAATCCTGCCTTCTTCCGCTTTTCAGCAAAAAAAATCTTCCCCAAGAGAACAGATACCGGATTTCAGTATCTGTTTCTTTGGGAAGAGCAGCATACATAAACTATATCAGAGCCGTGCTGCAGCGGAAAAAAGACTGCAGCGCGGCTCTCCGCCCCATATTCTTCACGGTTCAGACCGCTGCTTTTCTAAAACTTCCGATCTTCCGTAATCCACTCAGGGAACCACCTGTAATGCTCTTTCGGATACGCCTTCTTCAGACCCGCATAGGTCGCCTTGACCAGCTTCACCTTACCGCTCTTTTTATCGCGCAAAATCATGACATCTCCCGATGCTTCCAGCGACTCGGAAGCCGACGCGATCTCCTCCTCCGTTCCGTCGAGATACCACTGAAGATCTCCGATTGTCATGTGAAGCGCCGGATTGACGCGGTAATCCTCGGCCAGCACGGCGAGGACATTTTCCTCCGATACCGGCAGCTTCTTCTCCACCTCGTCAAAGACGGGAACAGGTACACCGGTTTCCGGATCCGCAATACGGCGTGTCATTTCCAGATCCTCTTTCATCGTTTTGACGGCGGAACGGAACACCGTCATCCGGCAGGCTTCCACCGTTCCGCCCGCCACATGCTCCGTCTTGGAGACCTCGAAGATATTCTGTACCGGATAAAAGCGGTTTACGCCGTCGCCGCCCATGATCTGTGTGGCCTCTTCCGCCGACTTCAGCGCCATTTCCACGCCCATGCACTTGACAGAGCTGGCCTCGACGGTGATATCTTCTCCCTGATCCCACTGAAGAGCCGTATAGTAGACGGAATTTCTCAGGAAATTCAGACGCATGACGATATTGGCGATCTTGTCCTGGTTGGAAGGCATGTCCGCCGTCGTCTTTCCGAACTGGACGCGGCGCTGTGCATAAGGGACGCACTGATTCAGCACGAGACGGATCCAGCCTACCGTGCCGGCTGCGATGTTTGTCCGCTCGAAATTGAGACCGGCCATCATGATCTTCCAGCCCTCGCCTTCCTTTCCGATCCGGTCCGCTTCCGGCACGATCACATCGTCGAAATCCAGCGATCCGTTCTGAATGTTTTCAAATGCCAGAATCTCATTGATCTTCTCTGTCGTAAAACCCGGCGTTCCTTTTTTGATAATGAAAGCGGACAGATGACGGCGTTTCCTGTAGTCCTCCGGATCATCGCTGGTCCTGGCGTAAACAAAATACCGGTCTGCTACGCCTGCCGCCACGATAAAGCGTTTCTTGCCGTTCAGAACATAGTGATCGCCCTCTTTTTTCGCCGTAACGGATACACCTGCCGCATCGGTTCCCGCCGTCATCTCCGTGATAACTACCGCGCCCGTCTCTCCGGATGCGATTTCAGGCAGAAAACGTTTCTTCTGTTCTTCGGTGCCGTACTCTATAATCTGACGCAGACCGCCGTTCATATTTCCCACGACAATACGGCCTACACCCGGCATTCTCGCATTCAGTTCGTCTGCCAGGATGCAGGAACCGGTGGCGCCCAGTCCCAGTCCGCCGTATTCCTTCGGAATCGCCGCGCCGATATATCCTCTTCTGCCGATCTCCTCGAAAATATCCTTCGGAAATTCACGTGTCCAGCGCGTCACTGCCTCCCGGGCCGCAATCGTCTTCGTAAATTCGCTCACTTCCTTCTGAAATGCCTTCTGCTCCTCTGTCCACCAGGGAAATGCTTTCATCCGATGCTCCTTTCCGGACGCAGTATGTCGGAAAAACGGCCGTTTCCCGTTCTCTGCCTTCCGGCACAGAATTCCGTACCGGCAGGGAATCCCGCGCCGCAGGACGTCAGACGCCGCATGCCGGGATCCCGTTTTACGGAAAAAGCGAACCGCATCTTACATAGTACGTCATACATGTAATACGCTTCAAATACTTCAATTTTATGTTATATCTATTATAGTGAATTTTTTGAGCCGATACAATCCCTTTCCAGAAAATTCCGTCATTTTACACATGTATCCTGCTCTGCCCCGGCGGACAGAATCGCCTGCAGAAAAACGGAAAGCGGAAGACCGCTTTCCGTCTTCCGCTTTCCTGCCTCTCAGCCGGTTCCGATGTACATCCGACACGCGTAACGTTATATATGCATCAGCAGTATGATCAGATCTTCGATATCGATCTTTCCGTTTCCGTCCAGATCGCATCCGGAAGCTTCTGTCCAGTCCGCAGAGCCGGTATTCCGCTGATAGAACAGCTGCGCATAGGTGATATCCAGAAGATTCACGCTGCCGTCCCCGTTCAGATCATAGACGGCCGTCTGCGGATCTTCCGTTACGGTCACCTCTGCGCTGTCCTGTCCCATTTCCGATTTCAGCAGCACGGCTTTGCCGGACGCATCATATCCTGCCACGGTGATACCGGTCAGACGAATGCCGGCGGAGCCGCCGCTCTTTTCCGTCTCAAACTGAATCCGGGCGATATCTGTCAGCGCTTTCTTCGTCAGGCAGCCGCCCGCACCGTCCTTCAGATAGCTAAGGCCGGCGGTTCCCGTATTTTCCTCCCACTTCACGCCGAGAGAGGTAAATCCGTTTTTCCCTTCCAGGCTGCTGTAAGCCAGATCCTCGTCCTTCTCAAAGGTAAAAGCAACGGTAGCCACCCGCTCCATGTTTTCCAGCTGAAAGTCGAAAGGCAGCTTTTCTCCCGGCCGTACGGAGGAAGCAGGAGCGGATACGGAGGCGATCACGCTGCCGGAAGCGCTCTGCCGCTCCGTTACCGTCACGCGGCAGGATGCCGTGAGACCGTTTACCGTCTCTGCCGTCACTGTCGCGGTTCCTGCTTTTTTAGCTTCGATCCTTCCGCTGTTATCTGCCGTCACGACGCTGCTGTCGGAGCTTTTCCACGTCACTGTTCTGTTTGAGGCATTCTGCGGAAGAACTGTCGCGGACAGTGAAACTGACGTTCCCTCGTCCATACGGATCTCCGTTCTATTGAGGCTGACGGATTCCGGATAGATGATCTCCGCGCCGTCGAGAGAATAGTAATCGGAAATATACTGATTTCCCGCATAGTCGATCAGAGCGATTTTTGCCTGAGATAATCCTTTAAATGCGGGATCGCTCAGATCAAAGACGAGTTTTGAAGTTTCTCCGGCTTCCGAAGCTTCCGGTTCCACATATTCCGTAATCGGCGACGTTCCCGTAGCCGTTGCACAGGCCGCCTGAATATAGTGATTGTCTCTTACTTCCACGATCCACTCTGATCCCTGTACCGTGCTCGATATCACTTCCGGCTGTACACTGTCGATGACGATCGGAAATTCAATCGTCTGCACATTTCCGTCATTTTCCGCGGAAACTTTATAGACATAATTTCCGTCCGCAAGAGCTTCATTCCAGTAATCATACGGTGTCCAGCCTTCAAGAGCCATCGGCGTATAGTAAGCTTCTCCGTTGAGGAATGTCTTCTGCACATTTTTTTCCGTCTCTTCATAAACCTGTTCTCCGTCGCTGTCCTCTACAGAGAAAGTCAGTGTCTCCACATTCCGGAGCAGCGAGAGTACCGCCGTCACATTTTTCGACCGGTCGCCTCCCTGAATGGCGATTTTTTTCTCGTCATAATCATCTGCCCCTGCGATATAGATATTATGCCCGAGAATATATCCGCCTCCGTCGGAATTCCGGAACTGTCCCAGTTCGGTCTCATACATGGAAGCCGTTTCATCATCATATATATCAGAGTCAAAGACCGGAATATCCGACAGATCACCGTAATATCCCATAAACGGAGCGGAAAGTGCCGGCTCACCGTCCGTCACCGGAGTCAGAGTCAGGAATCCTTCCACATAGATTCCGTTCGTAAAGTCATCCTTCAGATTTTGTTTTCCTTTTTCCGTAAGCTCAATGCTGACAGGAATCGCTGTACTTCCGCCCGCTGACACAGTGATATTTTCCGGCGCTGACACGCGCACTTCCTCTTCGCCAAGAATTCTGGAAGACTGGGACATATAAACTTCGCCGTCTTCCGTGACGGTATCCTCCGTCAGAACAGTCACACTGACATCGTAGGATATATCCCCTTCCCTGTTCAACGAAACCGCCTGCATTTCAAAAGAATATTTCCCCGTCTCATCCGCGCCGAGTTCTGCCTTCGGTCTTCCTCCGCTGCCGTTCAGAAGGTACGCTCCGCTCGTCACGGCGCGGTCAAGCTGCACCAGGCCGGCTCCCTGTTTTCTCGGAGAATAGAGATGATCGCCCGAATCCTTAAGAGGAACAGCTGTACTCATCATCAGCGCATTGGCGATTTCCATTCTCTGTACGGCCGTCATCGACAGTCCGCCGTCTTGTTCCATAAGATACTGATTCATCACGGCAGAGGCCCCCGCCATATGAGGAGAAGCCATCGACGTTCCGCTCATGTTGCCGTAAGTACCGCCCGGAAGCGTCGAGTAAATATCCCCGCCCGGCGCCGTAATCTCCGGCTTCAGTAAAAGATCAAGCGTTGTGCCCCAGGAGGAGAAATCGCTCATTTTTCCGCTCGAAGCATCTGTGAATTTGCCGATAAACTCACCGCTGACAGTTACTTCTTTTACTTCTTCTTTCCGCATCCGTTCTCCGTTTTCCCGGCTGATGAAGACAGAAGGAATCCGTCCTCCCGTCTGCATACTCACCAGCTCACCGGAGGTATTGTCGTAGACGATCATGGCTGCCGCGCCGTGTTCCGCAGCATGTGCCTCTTTTTGTATAAAACTCAGCGGCTCTCCGTTTTCTTCGCCGCCCCGCTGAATCAGCGCGATCTTTCCGTTCACATCCTTTCCGGAGAAATCGGATGCCGCTCCGACTCCGCAGTCCACGTATTCCCATGTGCCATCCAGAGAGATCAGCTGATCTTTTTCCGACTCCGCAGGGTCATTATACCGGATTTCAAGATCCCCCACTTTAAAGTAGACTGACGTGCTCACTGTGTTATTCATGCTGGCTACGGAAACGGCAGCTTCATACGTAGACGGAGAACCTACGATTCCGTTGTCCGGCTCGTCTGCTTTCGGCAGATCATTGCCTGCGATATTCTGATATGCAGAGCTGTATTCGTTGCCTGCCGCACAGTAAAGTCCGATTCCTGCCTCTTCCACACGCTGATAGACTTCTCTCATCGCTTTATCGGAAGCTTCGGAAAATCCTGCCGGCGAACCCAGACTCATATTGATTGCGTCAGCTCCCAGCTTGACAGAATCATCGAGAGCCGCCAGGATATCACTGTCGTAAGCTCCGCCCGTATCATCGCCGAAGACCTTCATAATAAACAGCTGTGCGTCCGGCGCCACTCCCGTAACGACTCCGCCGCTGTTTGCGCCGACGATTCCGGCTACATGTGTACCGTGCGACTCCACATCGGAGACATTGTAATCTGTATCAGCGTAGTCGTAGGCAAACGGAACCTTTGCATTCTTATAAAGAACATCCACACTCAGCTTACCGACAGTCAGCCTGTTGTTATCCAGCAGTTCCTCAATGTCATTCTTCGAATATTTCGGGCCGTTGACCTGTGCAGCAAACGCTTCGTGTTCAAGATCAAGCCCCGTGTCGAGAATCGCAACCGCCATATTTTTTCCCGTATACTGCTCCGAATGTACGATATCACCTCCGATACCGGGAACACTTTCTGACAGTTTCGTCCCGTTTTCCGGAGGATCGGTATACTCATGGAATCCTGAAACAAACGCATTCTTCACTCCGTCCATACTGCGGATTCCGTCCAGATCTCCGTAAGCCGCCTCCACGCAGAAACCGTTCATGACGACGGAATATTCTCTTTCAATTTCGACGTCCATATTACTGCGAGTCAGCTCCCTGCGAAAAAGCTGCCGGTTTTCCGAAGCGGCACGCTGCAGTTCTTTTGCTCTGTCTGTCTCAAAAAATTCCGTAACAGAACTGCTGCCGGAAGTTGCCGAAACCACATAGGATAAAAGAGGCTTTTCCTCCAGCTCCACGATAATCTTTACCCGTTCCTCCGGCGACATCCTGTCGCTTCTTCTGACGGAATCTCCGGCCGGAACAAACAGCGTATTTTTTTCCGGCGTTCCTGTCTCTGCAGACTCTTCCGCCGCACAGGACGGCAGCTGCACCGCAGAAAACAGCAGACAGCAAGACAGTGTCAGAGCGGTAAAACGCCTGAAATGTGATATAGCCATCGTTTCTTTTTCTATCCTTTCCTGTTTACGCATCATTCTTATCGATGCTTTCCGATCTGTCGTTCCTCTGTTCATTTGGTTAGGATAGGCTAACTTTAAGGCTCTTGAATGCTATCACAGATCCCCCGTCATTGTAAAGACATTTTTTCTCTTCTGTCCTGTGGAAAAAGGCGAATTTCCATTGAATTTCATGTGAAGGATACCTGAAATTCATGGGATCCTCACACTTTTCTCCCCCGTTTTCAGCTGATATTCTCTCTCAATAATGTAAATTTCCGTTGACAGTTTCCCCGCGGGCATGCAAGAATGAACTTGTTCATTTGGTAAAAGGCTGACGGAAAGGAAGACTGCCGTGTGCCCTTTTTTTCAGGGGTTAGTTAGTTTAAACTAATCCGCAGCAGTCTGTCTTCGTTATCACTCGTTCGTTTTGTCATGCTAAACTAAAGGAGGAATTTTCATGGCGAAATATGATGCGGCCGTCAGAATGCGGAAAATATGCCGCGCCGCACTGGCCGGCCTGCTTTCCGTCACGCTGCTCTGCGCGGCAGAAGCGGCGGAATCTCATGCGTCGGAGCTGTCGGATACAGCCGCTGTCAGCGGATCTGTAACGGCAGGAGATTTTGAGGTAACCGCAAAGTCCGGAACTGTCAGAATTACCGGCTACACCGGAGACGGCGGAAAGATCACTCTTCCGCAGAGCGTCGAAATCCAGGGAGAAACCGTAACGGTTACAGGTATCCAGGCCAGCAGAGATGTCTTTCAGGAAAATAAAAAGATCACAAAAGTCACCATTCCGGACGGATATACGACGATCGACGGCGATTCTTTCAAAGGATGCACTTCTCTTACCGAAATTAACATTCCGGGTTCCGTGACATCTGTCAGCTATAATGCTTTTGAAGGATGTACCTCTCTTTCCTCCGTCCGTTTCGATACGACCACTACGGCGGACAAACTCTCGATCGGAATGAACGCATTTAAAAACTGCGCGCTCACATCCGTCGCGCTGCCGGAGCGTCTGAGCGATGTGCACGGAACATCTTTTGTCGGTAATGCCGCTCTTTCCACTCTGGAGGTCGAATCCGGTTCTTCCGCATTCGCATCGGAAGGAGGAAATATCTATCAGCTCAGCGGCGATTCTGCCTCTCTCGTCGTTTACGCACCCGGAAAGCGGGACGTGGAATTTTCCGTTCCGGAAACAGTGGCGGGAAAACAGGTGACGGGCATCGGTCTGAGCGCATTCCGTTATCATCCGTATCTGGAGAAAATCACGCTTCCCGCCTGCGTAACGGATGTTCAGTCCTACGCTTTTAATGAAATGGCAGCGATCAGAGAAATCGTTTTCAGGACAACAGTTCCTCCGACTCTCGGTTCCGACGCCTGCACTGACATGGCACAGGGAAGTAAAATCATCGTCGAAAATCAGGAAGTGGCAGATGCTTTTGCCGTCGACAATCCGGAATCTCTGTGGCCTACGTATTATTATACCGAAGGAAGGACGACGGTGGAAATCGCCGGAACTTCCGGCAATCCTCAGGAACCGGAAAATCCGCAGCAGGTCAGCGCGTCGCTGTCTCTGTCCGCGCATTCCGGACCGGAAAACGGCAATGCGGTATACGATATTTATCTCGACAGTGCGGAAAATATCACCACCGTGCTTCTGAAACTTTCTTTTGACGGCGGAACAACAGATAAGGGCACCCTCACCTCTGCATTAAAGGATTTCAATATCACGCAGTCCGGCTGGTCAGAGGAAAACGGCAGGCTGACGCTCACCGCTTATCTCGGAAAGACAGGCGATGAGCCGGGTTATACCTCGCAGGAAAAAACGCTTCTCGCTTCCGTTTCCGTCCCTGTAAAAGACGGCGCCTCCGGCAGCATTACGGCGACTCTGGAAAAAGCGGCCTGCGCCGGGATCATCACCACGGAGGAAAGCGCCCTGAACGGCACGGTCACCGTCACTTCACCGTCCGAGGTTTCGGTAATCCTGGAAAACTGTGACGTCAACGGCGACGGAACGGTGACCATCGTCGACATCGCGGAAGCCCAGCGCTATTATCAAAAGACAGATAAAGACGCCGGCTGGGATTCCGTCAGACAGTGTGATGTCAACGGAGACGGTCAGATCGATGTAGAGGACTATATCCGTATTTTCCTCAAAATCGCCGGTATTTAAAAAATCAATCCCGGATATTCCGGATTTCACATCTGATTTTAATATCTGAAAAGGAATAAGTTTATGAATATGATTTGCATAAAAAAAAGCAGAGTTCTTTTCCTCACGCTTCTCGCAGCGGGGATTCTGTCTGCTCTGACTTTTTTCTGCTCCGATGACGTCTACGCCTCAAACGACGGGCTCATCGGCGCAAACATTCAGGACGGGCAGCTTCTCGGCTACTACGGGGAGGGCGGAGATATTGTCATCCCCAACACGGTAACTATCATCGGAGAAGAGGCTTTCAAGGATAATGACAATGTGACGAGTGTCACGATTCCCGGCAGTGTGCAGCAGATTTCCTACGCCGCTTTCAGCGGCTGCACCGAGCTGGAGGAAATCATTTTCTCCGATCCGGTTGACGGAGCTGATATGATCATCCGTCTCGATGCGTTTGTCAACTGCCCGAAGCTCACAAAAATAGAGATTCCGGCCACTGCTGTCTATGTAACAGCCAATGTTTTCAAAGACTGTACAAGTCTCAAAGAGATCCGGGTTCATGAAGATAATCCGTATTACTTCACAGATGAAAACGGCGTTCTCTTCGGACCATGGGTGGATTACGGCGAGCCGCAGTATGAGGACGAATATTACGCGCTGACAGCTTATCCGTGCGGGCGCACCGGCGGCTACACCGTTCCGGATGAAGTCGACGGAAAAAAGATTAACCAGGTGTGGGCCAGCGCATTCCGGACGGCAAAAGGACTGACTTCGATCTCTTTTGAAGAAGGAATTACAATTCTGGGCGGCAACGCTTTTGAAGAGACGGGACTGACAGACGTCGTCATCCCGGATACTGTCACATCCATCGGCTCGTCCCTCTTTGAAAACTGCGAAAATCTGCAGGAAGTTACGCTGCCGGAAGGTGTAACCTCCGTCCCGTTTGCCTGCTTCCAGGGCTGCAGCAGTCTGTCGAGAGTCAATCTTCCGAACAGTGTGACAAATTTTGAAACCTATGCCTTTAAAGACTGTACCTCGCTCACTTCGATGATTCTGCCGCCTCGTCTTTCGAGTCTTACGCTGGCATGCTTCGAAGGCTGCACAAATCTGCAACGAGTCGTCATTCCGCCGAGCGTCATCAACTTCCCGAACGATGAGTACGCAGGATATTACGATCCGTTTGAAGATTCTCCGAGATCTCTTGTCATCTACGTGGAAAAGGATTCCGCAGCGGAAAAGTGGGCGTACAACAACGTCAGCGACTGGGGATATACCTACGAGATCCTCGATGATTTCTCCGATCTCAGCGGCATCGGCTGCGTGAACTATTATCTGATGGATATGAGTAACAAAGTGCGCCTCGAAGGCAGCTTTGAAATCGGAACCACGCTGAAAGTCACACCTCTCTTCAGCGGTGAGGAATATGATGCTTTCCGTGAAAAAGCCGGAGAAAGCGCGCTGCGCGCCTACCGCATAGAACTTCTTCCGGAAGATGCGGAAACGGAAGGAACACTCAGACTCGGCATCGGTCTGCCGGCAGATTTTACAAAAGATGCAGAACTTTACTCCTATAGCAGCGGAACCGTCACAGAACTTGATTCTTCCTACAGTTCCAGAACGGTGTCCGCCGATATCTCCTCCACCGGCTGCTTCGCTCTGATCGACAGCACTGTCGCCGACTCCGGCGAAGAGGGAGAAGTCACCGGCATCACTCTCAGCCGCACATCTGCCGAACTTTCCGAAGGACAGCAGATCCAGCTTTCCGCCACAGTTCAGCCGGATTCCGCGGCGGATAAATCCGTCACCTGGTCCAGCTCTGACACAAAGGTGGCTGTTGTCAACAACCGCGGTATCGTTTCTGCGGTATCCGCCGGCACAGCGGATATCACCGCCACCACCCACAACGGCATCAGCGCCGTCTGCCACATTACGGTAACGGGTCAGGCCACGGATCCGACGGATCCTCCGACAGAGAACGGAATCCGGGCCGGCGCCGCTCTGTACGCTGACAGCGCATCGGTGGCGGGCCATTCTTCTTTTTCCCTTTCTCTGTCGGAAGCCTCTTCCATCGCCACAGTGGAGGTAAGCTTTGAGACTACCTCATCCGACGTGACGGTGACAGGAAAGAACGGCTTTTCCGCAATCGGAGATATCAGTGGCGAGTGGACGGACGGATCCTATCACGCCACTGCCGTCCTCGCCTATCTGAACGGCAGCAGAGACCTCTTCTCCACCACGGGAACACAGGTCATCGCGCAGATCGTCACGGCGGAGGAAAATGCTGCTCTGAAAATAACAGGTCTTACGATCGCCGGCTGGAATGAATCGGAAGAAGTCGCTTTCGGCACGGTGAACGGGATCTCTCCGGACGAGGCGACATCCACAACCGGTGCGGATTATGATGTCAACGGAGACGGTTCCGTCGATCAGCTCGATCTCACCGAAGCAGTAAAATATTATCGCATAGATTCCGGTGATGACAACTGGCAGGATGCGTCCCGCTGCGACTTCGTCGCGGACGGCGTCATCTCCGTCGACGATTTCGTCGAAATCTGGCTGCACTATACCTCCAGATAGAGAAAAGAACGACAGAACTGAAAGAAATATCGACCGGAGCGCCTATGTCACGGCGTTCCGGTTCAGGGAGAAATTATGCACAAGCACTTCAAAAGAACAATACTCACACTGTTTTCCGCGTGTCTGCTGATGGCCGGATTCTGTACGGCTTCCTTCGCATCGGTCATTTCACCGTCCGAAACATCCGTCACACTGCCGAAGGGGACAGATACCTTTTCCTTCGACATTATCCTGGATGCGGACTCCAGCTTCGCGGGCGCGGAATTCGGTCTCAAGCCGTCTTCTTCCGACGTAAAATTCGAGGAGATTACTTTTTCGCAGGAGCTTTCCGGCGAATCTCAGGTGAAGACCGTAAAAGACGGCATCCTGTACTTCGGATTTTTCGCTTCGGAAAATAAATACGAGGCCGGAAAACATACGGTAGCCACCGTAACATACCGTTACAACGGGACGGCCGACAGATCGGTGCGCCTTGCGGAATCGAAAATCGTCACCGTCAGCGAAGCCGGACATACCTCCGGCGACACCACGACGCCGTCCTTTACCGTAACAGTCACACGGTCCGACGATACCGGAAATCCGGGCGGCGGCTCCGGAGGTTCCGGCGGCAGCGGCGGAAGTGGCGGAGGCAGCGGAACCGGCGGCAACAGCTCTGACGAAAAACACCACATTACCGTCAGCAGCCCTCAGAACGGAACGGTCTCTGTCAGTCCGGAAAACGCCCCGGAAGGCGAAACCGTCACCATCACCGTGTCTCCGGAGGAAGGATATGAGACAGACAGCATAACGGTGGCCGGCGAAGACGGAGAGGAAATCGCCGTCACGGGCTCCGGAACGGAATATACTTTTATTATGCCGTCTTCTGACGTGACGGTCAGCGCTGTATTCCGCCCGTCTTCCGGCGGTGCCGGTCATCCTTTCACGGATGTGGCCTCTGACGCGTGGTACGCCGACGCCGTGACATATGCCTACGAAAGCGGCCTGATGAACGGAACGTCCGAAACATCCTTCAGTCCGGCTCTCACCACCACCCGCGGCATGATCGTGACGATGCTGTACCGACTGGAGGGAGAACCTGCCGCGCAGTCTGCCGGATTCACCGACGTGTCCGCCGGTCAATACTACGCTTCCGCCATCGACTGGGCAGAGGCAAACGATATCGTCAACGGCTACGGAGACGGCCGCTTCGGTCCGGAAGACCCCATCACCAGAGAACAGATGGCTGCCATTCTTTACCGCTACGCATTCTTTAAAGAATGCGATGTGTCCGCCTCCTCGGCGCTGAACGGCTACGCCGACGCGGATCAGATCAGCGGCTACGCGCTGCCCGCTCTGCAGTGGGCTCACGCGGAAAACCTCGTCAACGGTGTCAGCTCCGCTTCGCTGAACCCGAAAGGCGACGCCACCCGCGCGGAAATCGCCACAATCATGATGCGCTTCTGCGAAAACATTCTAAAATAAACGGACCGCGGCAGATCGCCGCAGGACAGAAAACCGCCGCAGGACCGGGTTCTGCGGCGGTTTTCTTTTTTGCCTTTGCAGAAACACATGGAAAAATCCATCCTTCCTCATCTGACCCGCACCCTGATCTCCATGACCTGTCCTTCCCGGCTGTCCGATCCGATCTCATCGATCATTCGTTCCTCATAAACATCGCTCATCACTTCATGCTGATTCTCTGCGATATATTCCTCTAATCGGCGGTACAGCGGTTCTGTATCTCCGAACCCTCCTCTGCCGCGGACGGCAAGATAAGTGCCCGCCGGCATGACGCCGTTGGCATAGAGCGGATCCCCCACATGAAAGATGATATTGGAAGCTCTTTCTGTCCTGCCCGACAGGAAATCTTCTCTCTTTACCAGAAAGCCCTCAGGATATCCCATCGCGATACCATGCGCCTTGCATTTCATATAGAAGCGCAGCCAGACAGCATCCGGAACTTCTGTTTTCCTGACATCCTCCGGATCACTGAGAAACAGAAATCTCTCCTTCTGCGCAACAAGCCTCACAGCGGATTTTTCCGATTCTCTTTCGGAATCATCTGTCTCCGCCGCTTCAGCCAGCCGTTCCGCTTTGATATCCAGCATATCCCGGAAACTTTGCAGACTCCGGATTTTCTGATCGATGACACCTGCCTGCTGTCTCAGAAGAGAAACCGCTTCTGCAGGTGTCCGCTGTCTCAGAAAAGCTCCGATCCGTTTCAGAGGCATGCCGATTTCTTTCAGAATATTGATGACGAAGATAATGTAAATCTGCTCATGCGAATAATACCGGTAACCGTTTTCCGCCGTATATTCCGGTGAAAACAGTCCGATATTATCGTAGAAAATCAGCGTTTTTCTACTGACCTCCGCGATTTCGGAAAATTCACTGATGGTAAGATATCCTTCTTTTTTCATTTTTTCATTTTTTCCTCTCTGCCTCTTGACTGTACAGTAACTATACAGAATATACTGTGTTGCGCCGAAGACGTCAAGGTTTGAAAATTCAGGGAATAAGGATCTTCCGGCCTGCCGGCCGGTTCTTTCCGCTCAGAAAAAACGGGCTCCGCCCCGACGTCCGAAAACCATCGATGCGGCAGCCCCTTTTTCGAAAATACAAGAAATAGGATAACTACGGAGGTGTATTTTTATGAAAGACCGGAACAGAACTCTGCTCCGCTACATCCTGCCGTCGGCAGGAGGACTGTGTGTAACGTATCTCTATAACATCGTAGACGGCATTTTTGTCGGACAGGGTGTGGGACATCCTGCGCTGGCCGCGGTAAATATCACCGTCCCGTTCATTACGACGCTGGTGGCTCTGTCCTCACTGTTTGCCATGGGAGGCTCCACCGTTATCGCTATCCGTCTCGGACGCGGAGATCAGAAGGGCGCCAACGACGCTTTTTTGACCGCTTTTTGTATGACTCTCGTCCTGTCAGCCGTCCTGCTGGCTGTCGGAACACTGCTGCCGGAACAGATCGCGCTGCTCTGCGGAAGCAGTCCGGAAATTCTGCCGCTTGCCCGCGATTATCTGTTCTATTATACACTGTTTTCCATTCCGTTCCTGATGAGCAACTGTCTTTCTGTATTCGTACGCAATGACGGAGCTCCGGGGCTCGCGTTTTTCGGCATGTGCGCCGGTGCCGTCGCCAACATTTTCCTGGACTGGCTCTTCATCTTTCCGATGCAGATGGGAATCATCGGAGCCGCTGTTGCTTCCGGACTCGGGCAGATTCTGTCCTTCCTCATTCTGATCAGCCACTTTCTGAGAAAAAAAGGACAGCTCCGGATCCGCCGGTTCCGCCTGTCTCCCGGCCTGGCCGCAAAGATCTGCAAACGCGGTGTGCCGGAATGTATTTCCCAGCTGAACACACCTGTCACAGCCTTCTGCTATAACTGGACCGCAGGCAGCCTCCTGGGCGATATGGGAATCGCCACCTTCAGCGTGCTCAGCTTCATCTACTCTCTGGCAAACGCTGTTCTTTCCGGCATCTCCCAGGGACTGCAGCCGCTCTGGGGACAGTCCTTCGGAAGAAAAGACGACCGGACTCTGAAAGATCTTTTCCACACAGGTCTGAAAATCAGTATCTTCTGTTCCGCCGTCATATGCGTCCTTCTGATTGTGTTCCGCGTACCGGTCGTAACTCTGTTTAACGGCGATCCCGAACTGGTGAAAATGGCTTCCGAAGCTCTCCCGGTATTTTCTTTATCTTTCCTGTTCATGGCCGTGAATCTGATTTTCACCGCCTATTTCTATTCGACCAAGCAGACGCTGAAATCTGATGTGATCGCTCTGAGCAGAGGAATCGTCCTGAAATCTCTTGCGATATTTCTCATTCCGACGCTGCTGGGAAGCGGATTCCTATGGTATCCTCCGGTCGTCGCCGAAATTCTCACGCTTCTTCTGTGTCTTCTGCTCCGGAAGCTGCCCTGAATTTCACAGGACTTCCCGGACCGCACCGGAAAACAGAGCCTCCGCTAAAAAAGACTACTCCGCGCCGCCTTCCGGATCCGGAAGAATGACGGAAATATCATCGGTATATCCGCCGGACGTCTCATACAGCTGCTTCAGGAAATTTCCTTCACGGTCAAACTGCGTCCGGAGAGCGATATTCACTTCATCGACCGCGTCGGCATCCCACTCGTTTCCGGCATCCTTCCGGGACAATTCCATGCGGAGAAAATAGTCCGCGCTGAAGACACCGTCCTCTGTCTCTGTTACCGTGATCCCTTCCAGACCGGTCTCTGAAACATCATAATACGCTTCATACCCGTCGATCACCGGGCGGACGGCCTCATACAGATCATCCTCGTCACATCCGATCTCTGCAAGCGTGATCGTTTTTTCAGAGTCCCCGTTCTGCGGAAGAATCTCAAATCCGATGTGATAAAGATCCTCACGCATTTCCCGATAGATCCGGGTCTGCTCTTCATCTTCCATGTCATACTGAACATCACTTGGAAAATACATGAGATAGATATACTCACCGCTCTCACCCAGAACTCTGTATTCCACATTTATCCAGTCGTTTTTCTCTGCTTCTTCCCACTGTTCTTTGGTACTTTTGAATATGTCACACAGAATTCCGCCCCATTCCGCCTTAACGACCACGCCGGAGGAATTATTCGGGTTCGCTTCCACGATGTATCTGTTTTCCCAGGTATCCGGAAATTCTATTCGAAATCCCAGATCCCGGTTCTCATACGCCACGGAACCGGACGGTCTGACCGGCTCAAAAGGCTCCGCTGGTACGATGTTTTCACAGAAACGCGTCAGAATCGCGGCGGCCTGCGCCCGGGTCGAACTTTCTTCAGGTGCCAGCATATTGTTTCCCATGCCGGAAATCAGACTGTTTCCCACAGCCCATCTCATAGGATTCGCCGCATAAGGACTGACATCGCTGTCATCGGAAAATCCCGCGAGATTTCCAGACGCGGCGATATCATAACCTTTCAGCTGCGCATAGCGGTACAGGACAGACGCCATCTGTTCCCGGGTAATCGGATCGTCCGGTCCGAACGCACCGCTGCCGTAGCCGTTTACGATGTC
>CAJFPD010000003.1 GCA_904398315.1 Candidatus Alangreenwoodia gallinarii
AATCAGACATACCGCAAGGAGGTTTCTGAAAATGAACAGAACGAATATCATACAGACACAGCATCTCACAAAATCCTACGGGGATTTCACCGCCGTATCCGATCTGAATCTTCACATCCGCAGGGGAAGTGTCTACGGTTTTCTCGGGCCCAACGGAGCGGGCAAATCCACTACGATGAAAATGTTTCTCGGGCTCACCCGGCCCACAGGCGGCATTTTTCAGATCGACGGGAAATCGTATCCCCGGGACCGGGTGGCAATCCTTCGCGAAATCGGCTCTTTCATCGAAGCGCCGGCTTTCTACGGCAATCTCACCGGAGAGGAAAATCTCGATCTCATCCGCCGGATTCTCGGTCTTCCCCGAAGCAGCGTTGAGGAAGCGCTGGAACTGGTCGGCCTGTCTCAGTTCCGCAAACGTCTGGCCCGGAAATATTCCCTGGGCATGAAACAGCGGCTGGGCCTGGCCGGTGCTCTCATCGGCCGGCCGCCCATCCTCATTCTCGACGAACCTACAAACGGTCTGGATCCGGTGGGCATTCACGAGATCCGCACGCTGATCCGCTCTCTTCCGAAAAGATACGACTGCACCGTCCTCGTCTCCTCTCATCTGCTGCCGGAGGTGGAACTGATGGCCGACGATATCGGCATCCTCAACCACGGTCGCCTTCTCTTCGAGGGCACGACAGAGGAGCTGAAGCAGAAAGCGCTCTCATCGGGTCTGCCGGCGGACAATCTGGAGGAGACATTTCTGGCCATGATCGACGAAGACAACAGAAACCGGACGGCAGGAGGTGAACGGAAATGACAATCTTTTCCGAGTGCAGAAAGCTGAAACGCACCGGCATTCTTCCGGCCTTTCTCGCCGGCGGTCTGCTTTCCGCCGCCGTTCCGGTTGTCAATATGGCGGCCCGTGCCTCTTCCTATACGCCGCTTTCCGGCGATCCCGCGGCCATCCTCATGGATTCCTGCTGGCAGATGATGGCGATGCTCAACATGCTCACGCTCATCTGCACTTCCTGCATGATGTATCACGCGGAATATGCCGACAACGGCACGCAGAAAATGGACGTTCTGCCTGTCCGTCCCTTCGGCATGTTTTTCGGAAAGGCGCTCATCACCGCGTCGGCTCTCGCCGTGATGATCCTCCTTGAAATCGCCTCCGTAGCCTTCTGCGTTCATCACTGGTTTTCCGATACGGCCGGCCTTGCCGTCAGTCTGCTGAAAACCGCCGGCTTTCAGTTTCTGATCCTTCTGCCCACCGCTCTGCTGATGCTGATCATCGCCTCCGCGTGCCGCAATATTTGGATTTCTCTGGGTTCCGGCGTGATCTGTGTCTTCGCGCTCATGATTCTGCCGCAGGACAGTCTGATCCTGAATCTGATCCCGTTTCATACGCCGTATCTGACATTTCCCGCCGTGCTGAAAGAGGAACAGACCATCCTGTTTCTCTCTGTATGTGCGGCGGAAACGATCCTTTTCGCTCTGGCGGAATCCGTCTTTCTCAAAGTCAGGAGGTGTTTTGCATGAAATTTTCCGCTCTCGCTGCCGTGGAACTGAAAAAACTGCGCCGCTCAAAGATACTGCTGATTCTGGCGGCTCCCGTGATTTTCATGTGGGTTCCCTCAGTCCTCAACAGCGCTTCCGTTCTGGCGCCCTCCGTCAGCATCGCGCCGGAAAACAACTTTTTCATCCAGGGCTTCATGGGTATGTCCTGGTTTATGATTCCGGCCACGCTGGTGATCTGCACCGTTCTTCTGCAGCAGACGGAACGGACCGGTCACGGCATTCTGAAGATGCTCTCCCTTCCGGTGAGCACCGCAAAGCTCTGCCTGGCAAAGATGTTCACGCTGATTCTGCTGGCTCTCGTTCAGATGATCCTGTCCGTCGCCGCCTACTATCTCAGCGCTCAGGCCGCCTCACAGCTGCAGGATTACCGTTTTCTCCTCAGTCCTGCTTACGTCATCCCGGCCGTCGCCTCTCTCTATGCGGCCGCGGTGCCCATGGCCGCGGTGTTCTGGATGATCAGCACGCTGATCACTTCTCCTGTCTTTTCGGCGGGCATCGGCCTGGCATCCGTCGTTCCCTCCGTCCTGTTTATCAATACGAAGGTCTGGTTTCTCTATCCCATGAGTTATCCCTTTTACCTCCTGATGATTCAGTACGGCAGAGTCTCTCCCGACGTCTACGGCTCGCAGATCGACTGGCTTCCCTGGCTGCCCGCCGCCGTTCTCATCACAGCGGCAGCCGTCGCCGTCTCCTGTCTTCGCTTCGGCGCCGCGGAAAGGAAAAAATTATGAAAGAAAAATTATCTACAGCAGCTGCGACCGTCATGCTTTTCGTCCCCTGGACGATTCTGATTCTGCGCACTTATGACTGGGCGCTGGAATCTCCGGCGGCGGAAATTATCGTTGTCCTCTACGCCGCGTTTATGATTTTCTCCGGCATCTTTACCATCTGCGCCTATCGCAGATCGGCGGCAAGAGGCCGGTGGCTTCAGCTGTGTACCGTGATCAATACGATCTACGCCGTCGGCGCCTTCGCCATCCTGTGCATGATGGCTGCCGGGCGGTTCTGAGAGACGACGGGAACGTTCCGGGTATATTCCGCAGTTCCTTATCCTGCGGAATATACCCGGATAACGGAAATGTTTCCAGCCGGACAACCGCATCGTAAATGAGATCCGCAATCTTTTCAGCCGAATTCGGACCGACGAGATTCAGATGGATCCGGGCT
>CAJFPD010000004.1 GCA_904398315.1 Candidatus Alangreenwoodia gallinarii
ATTTTATATCTCCGGGATCGGAAAATCCATCCGCTCAGTATATCGCGACGCAGGGCATGCGTTATTTGCCGGGGATATGTCAGTATCCCTCAGAGAGCACGGAGCAATCCGTGAAGCAAGGTGGCACCGCGGGAATATTCTACCCGTCCTTGGCTGATTGACTTTTCAGCCGGGGACGGGTTTTTTTATTGTCCCGGCCTGCCGGTATTTTGCGGAATGCCGGAAGAACGGGGGACGGCGTCCGCTCCGGCCTGAGAAAAAAGAGGAGGAAGAGAGATGTACAGACCTACATATGAAGAAGCGAAACAGTTTGCACAGGCCGGACAGGGACAGTACAGAGTCGTTCCTGTCATGCGGGAGATCTTTTCGGATATCGCGACGCCCATTCAGGTGCTCAGGAAGCTGATGCGCATCAGCAGGCACTGCTATCTGCTGGAAAGCGTGGAGGACAGCCGGCGCTGGGGAAGATATACGTTTCTCGGATTTGATCCGAAACTGGAGCTCGTCTGCCGGGACGGAAAGCTGAAAATCAGCAGCGGTACGACGATCGAGACAAAGACAGATCATCCCGGCGATTTTATCCGCAGCGTACTGAAGGAAAACAGAAGCCCGAAGATCGGCTATATGCCCCCGTTTACCGGCGGGCTGGCCGGATACTTTTCCTACGATTATATCCGCTATGCGGAACCGAAGCTGAGACTGGACGCGGAGGATCAGGAGCATTTCAACGACGTGGATCTGATGCTTTTTGACAAGGTCATCGCTTTTGACAATCTGCGGCAGAAGATCATCGTCATCGCCAATGCGAGGCTCGATGAGCTGGAAACGACGTATCACAGGGCGGTGCTCGATATCGAGGAGATGATTTCTGTCATCCGGGACGGCCTGCCTGCGGAACCGAAGCCCAGTGTGCTGAAATCGGAATTCCGCAATCTGTTTGGAAAAGAGGAATTCTGCGGAATGGTGGAAAAAGCGAAGGATTACATCCGCGAGGGTGATATCTTTCAGGTAGTGCTTTCAAACCGTATCGAAGCCGACTTTGAGGGAAGTCTGCTGGATACCTACCGGATTCTGCGGACGGTCAATCCGTCACCGTATATGTTTTATTTCAGCAGACAGGATGTGGAGATCGCGGGCGCCTCGCCGGAGACGCTGGTAAAGCTGCAGGACGGCGTCCTGCAAACCTTTCCGCTGGCGGGAACGAGACCGCGGGGGCGGACTGTACAGGAAGATGAGACGCTGGAAAAAGAGCTGCTTTCCGATCCGAAGGAACTGGCGGAGCACAACATGCTGGTGGATCTGGGGAGAAACGACATCGGCAGGCTCAGCCGGTTCGGCTCGGTGGAGGTGGAAAAATATATGTGCGTCGAACGGTTTTCCCACGTGATGCATCTGGGCTCCACCGTCAGGGGAGAAATCCGGGAGGATAAAGATGCGGTGGACGCCATCGACTGCGTCCTGCCGGCGGGAACTCTGTCCGGTGCGCCGAAGATCAGAGCCTGTGAGATCATCAGCGAGCTGGAGAACAACAAAAGAGGTATATACGGCGGAGCCATCGGTTATCTGGATTTCACCGGAAATCTCGATACCTGTATCGCCATACGGATCGCTTTCAGCAAAAACGGAAAAGTATTCGTCCGTTCGGGAGCGGGAATCGTAGTGGACAGCGTGCCGGAGAAAGAATATCAGGAATGTATCAATAAAGCGGCGGCGGTGACGGAAGCACTGCAAAAGGCGCAGGAGCTTGGCGGCTGCCGCAGAGTGCAGGCGGGAGAGGAGGCGGAAAGATGATTCTTCTGATCGATAATTATGACAGCTTTTCCTATAATCTGTATCAGCTCATCGGTTCGTCGGAGCCGGACATCCGGGTGGTGCGAAACGACGGGATATCCGTGGAAGAAATCGGAGCGGAAAAGCCTGACTGTCTCATCCTGTCGCCGGGTCCCGGAAGGCCGGCGGACGCGGGAATCTGCGAGGAAGCCGTCCGGACCTTCGCCGGAAAGATGCCGATTTTGGGCGTATGTCTCGGACATCAGGCTATCTGCGAGGCCTTCGGGGCGAAAATCGGCTATGCTGGCAGGATCATGCACGGCAGATCCTCTGTCGTCAGCATTGACAGAGAATGCAGGATTTTCCGGGGTCTGGAACCGGAAATTCGGGCCGCCAGATACCATTCTCTGGCGGTGGACGAGAAATCTCTGCCTTCTGAGTTATATGTGACCGGACGGGCGGAAGACGGAGAGGTAATGGCGGTGACTCATCGGAAATACGATATATACGGACTTCAGTTTCATCCGGAATCGATTCTGACGCCGGAGGGACGAAAAATACTGGATAATTTTCTGAATCTGGGAAAAGGGAGGATAAAATCATGACGGATAAGATGATGATACAGGAAGCGATCGTAAAACTGAGCGACAGAAAAAATCTGACACAGGAAGAAGCAGGACGCTGTATCGATGAGATTATGAGCGGTACGGCGTCGCAGCCGCAGACGGCGGCATTTCTCATGGGGCTGGCAGTCAAGGGAGAGACCACCGAAGAGATCGCAGCCTGTGCGGAATCCATGCGGGCTCACGCCACGCGTTTTCACCACGATGCCGATGTCATGGAAATCGTCGGAACAGGCGGGGATCGCTCAAATACCTTCAATATCTCCACCACCAGCGCTCTCGTCACGGCGGCGGGCGGCGTCAAGGTGACGAAGCACGGAAACAGAGCGGCTTCCTCGAAGTGCGGAGCGGCCGACGTTCTGGAATCACTGGGCGTCAATATCATGCTGGAGCCGGAGCACATGGAGAGAGTATTCGATGAGACGGATATCGCATTCATGCATGCCCAGGTATATCACAGGAGTATGCAGTATGTGGCTCCGGTCCGCAGAGCGCTGGGATGCCATACCGTCTTTAACATCCTGGGGCCGCTTACCAATCCCGCTTTCAACAATATGCAGATCATGGGCGTCTATTCGGATCATCTGCTGATCCCCATGGCGGAAGTTCTCATGATGCTGGGTGTCAGAGATGGAATGGTAGTATTTGGAAATGATGTGATGGATGAGGTATCCATGAGCGATTCCACCAGCATCTGTGAATTTCATGACGGCGCTTATGAATGTTATCAGGTGAAACCGGAGGATTTCGGATTTGAACGCTGCGAAAAGAAGGATCTGGCCGGAGGCGGCCCGGAGGAGAATGCGGAGATCGTGCGTTCTATTCTGTCGGCGCAGGACCGGAGCTGCCGCAGACAGGCTGTACAGCTGAACGCGGGAGCGGCGCTGTATATCGCCGGGAAAGCGGGAAGCTACAGGGAAGGTGTCCGCCTGGCAGGTGAGATTATCGACAGCGGAGCGGCGGAGAGAAAGCTGCAGCAGTTTATACGGCTGACCAACAGGACGGCGTAGAGGAACAACATATCGGAAAACAGGAGGAGAACATGATTCTGGACGAAATCGCGGAAAAGACGCGGGAACGGGTGGCAGCCGGGAAGAAAGAGATTCCGCCGGAGGAGATGAAACGTATGGCTCTTCGGAAAGAGCGCGGAGATTTTCCCTTTGAGAGGGCACTTCGCCGGGAAGGGCTGTCTTTCATCTGCGAGGTAAAAAAGGCATCTCCGTCCCGGGGGCTGATCGCAAAAGATTTCCCTTACCGGGAAATCGCAGCCGATTACGAAGCGGCGGGAGCGGCGGCTGTATCCGTTCTGACAGAGCCGTATTTTTTTCAGGGAGAGAACCGTTATCTCTCTGAAATCGCGGAGACGATCAGTCTGCCGGTTCTGAGAAAGGATTTTACAGTGGACGAATATATGATCTATGAGGCGAAGGTGATAGGTGCAGACGCGGTGCTGCTCATCTGTACACTCCTCGGAGAGACGGAACTGCGCAGAGGAATAGAAACGGCACATGAGCTGGGACTTTCCGCTCTCGTGGAGGCTCATGACAGAAAAGAGATCGATGAGGCTCTGGCGGCCGGAGCCCGGATTATAGGGGTAAATAACAGGAATCTCAGAGATTTTACTGTGGATATCGAAAACAGTATTCGTCTGCGGGATGCCGTTCCGGAGGATGTGCTCTTCGTTTCGGAGAGCGGCATAAGGACGCCGCAGGATATCCGGCGGCTGCGGGAAAACGGCACAGATACGGTGCTGATCGGAGAATCCCTGATGATGAGTGCCGACAGGAAGAGGGCTCTGCAGGAGCTTTGGGGAGAATGTGATGCGGAGAAGTCATAAGGCGGGAAAGATGCCTTTCGTCAAGATATGCGGCCTGAGAAGGCCGGAGGACGCTGATTATGTCAACGCGGCCGGAGCCGACTTTGCAGGCTTCGTCTTTGCGGAAGGACGCCGCCGCATCTCTGTGGAAGAGGCAGCAGTGCTGAGAAGGAGGCTTTCCGGTGATATCGTGTCGGTAGGTGTATTTGTGAACGAAAGACCGGAGATCATTGCGGAGGCGGTATCGGCAGGCGTGATCGGTGCGGTGCAGCTTCACGGGCAGGAGACGGCGGAATATGTCGCCGGGCTGCGGAAGCTTCTGGAACAGAAATCCGTCGGCGGCAGGATTCCGGTAATCCAGGCGTTTTGCATCGGAGACCGAGAGGATCTTGAGGCGGCTCTGCAGTCGGAAGCTGATTTTCTGCTGTTGGATCACGGAGCGGGAGGAACGGGAAAATCCTTTGACTGGAGTCTCATCGAGGGAGAAAAAAGACCGGATCGGCCGTTTTTTCTGGCCGGAGGTCTGGGACCCGGCAATATTGAGGAAGCCGTGCGGCGTATACGCCCGTTCGGCGTGGATATGAGCAGCGGCGTGGAGACAGACGGATTCAAAGACGGGGAGAAAATCGCCCGCGTAATGCGCGCGATACGCGCATTACGCGGTTCCTGCGGCTGAGAATTCCGGGAGTCTGCCGGAGAAGAATACAGAACAAAGCCCGGAAGGGGCGGAATGCGGAGGAATCGGAAAATGTCGAAGGGAAGATACGGCGGATTCGGCGGACAGTACGTGCCGGAGACGCTGATGAACGAAATCATACATCTGGAAGAGAGTTACGAAAAATACAGAAACGATCCGGAATTTACGGCGGAGCTGGATACGCTGCTGCGGGAATATGCAGGCCGTCCGTCTCTGCTGTATTACGCGGAGAAAATGACAAAGGATCTGGGCGGAGCGAAGATCTATCTTAAAAGAGAGGATCTGAATCACACGGGATCCCATAAGATTAATAATGTGCTGGGTCAGGTCCTTCTGGCGAAAAAAATGGGAAAGACGAGAGTCATCGCCGAGACGGGAGCCGGTCAGCACGGCGTGGCCACCGCCACGGCGGCGGCTCTGCTGGATATGGAATGTGAGATTTTCATGGGAAAAGAGGATACGGATCGGCAGGCGCTGAACGTCTATCGTATGGAACTTCTGGGAGCGAAGGTGCATCCGGTGACGACGGGAAGCATGGTTCTGAAAGACGCGGTAAACGAGACGATGCGGGAGTGGTCAAACCGGGTGGACGATACTCTCTATGTCCTGGGATCTGTCATGGGACCCCATCCGTTTCCCATGATCGTGCGGGACTTTCAGAGCGTAATCGGCCGGGAGGCGAGACAGCAGATTCTCAAAAAAGAAGGACGTCTGCCGGCGGCGGTAGTGGCCTGTGTGGGTGGCGGCAGCAATGCTATGGGAAGTTTTTATTCCTTTATCGGCGATGAAAATGTAGCTCTCATCGGCTGTGAAGCGGCGGGAAAAGGCGTGGAGACAGGGATGCACGCAGCTACGATGGCCGCGGGCAGCATCGGTGTCTTTCATGGAATGAAATCGTATTTCTGTCAGGATGAATACGGTCAGATCGATCAGGTCTATTCGATTTCCGCCGGTCTCGATTATCCGGGAATCGGACCGGAGCACGCCTATCTCCGGGATTCCGGCAGAGCGCAGTACGTTCCCGTCACAGATGAAGAGGCGGTGGATGCTTTTGAATATCTGGCCAGGACAGAGGGAATCATCTGCGCCATCGAAAGCGCCCATGCGGTGGCGCATGTGAGAAAGATCGCGGGAAAGATGAACAGAGACGACAGCATTATCGTATGCCTTTCCGGCAGAGGAGATAAAGACGTGGCGGCCATCGCGCGGTACAGAGGAGTGAATCTGAATGATTAAAATAAAAGAAGCGTTTCAGAGTGGAAAAGCATTTATCGGATTTCTGACGGCGGGAGACCCGTCGCTGGAGAAGACAGAGGAATATATCGTCGCCATGGCGGAAGCCGGCGCCGATCTCATCGAAATCGGAATTCCCTTTTCCGATCCCATCGCGGAAGGACCGGTGATTCAGGAGGCGGATATCCGTGCTCTGGCAGCCGGGACGACGGCGGACGGCATCTTTGAGATGGTGCGTTCTGTCCGGAAAAAAGTCCGTGTTCCTCTCGTCTTTATGACTTATCTGAATCCCGTCTTTCATTACGGCATGGAAAGGTTCTGCCGCCGGTGCGCAGAGTCGGGCATAAGCGGGCTGATCGTGCCGGATCTGCCTTTTGAGGAAAAGGGAGAACTGGCACCGGCGTGCCGCAGCTGCGGAATCGAACTGGTCTCTATGATTGCGCCGACTTCGGAGGAGAGAATCCGGCGTATTGCGGCGGAAGCGGAAGGCTTTCTCTATGTGGTCTCTTCCATGGGGGTAACCGGCGTGCGCAGTGAGATCACAACAGATATCGGGGCGATGACAGCGGCGGCAAAATCGGTGTCGGACGTGCCGTGTGCTGTGGGATTCGGCATCAGTACACCGCAGCAGGCTGCGGAGATGGCCCGTCATGCTGACGGTGTCATCGTCGGCAGCGCGATCGTGAAAATCATCGCGCAGTACGGGGAAAATGCGTCGGATCATATTTTTCATTATGTGAAAGAGATGAAAGACGGACTGCGATCCTTCCGAAATGTCGGAAAATGAAGATATGGACAGGAAAAGAGGCTGAATTGCAGATTTGTGAGGATTCTTCTCTGCCGAAACTATATACTTTTATTTGCGGGAATGATATAATACAGACACGTTTAAACGTGAATTCTCAACGTTCAGCTGACAGAGGACAGGCCTGCGGCACGGGGGCTTAAGGTCCGGTGTCCCGTTTTGTCGTGCTGAGAAAGCTGAGAAAAAGGAAAAAGCAGAAGGAGAGCAATTCCATGAAAAGCAAACTTGTAAAAAAAGTCCTTTCCTGCGGCCTGGCGGCTGCCATGGTTCTTTCCATGGCGGCGTGTTCATCGTCAAATGAAGGCGGATCCGCAGATTCCGGGGAAAAGACAAAGCTGTATGTCGTGAACTGGAAAGATTACGCTTCCGACGATGAAGAACTCATGGCGGCCTTTGAAGAGGAATATAACTGTGAGATCGTCAACACGTATATGGACAGTGAGGAAGATCTGCTGACGAAGCTCAGAACCGGAGCGGAGGGTGAGATCGACGTCTGCCTTCCTAACTGTACGATTCTTCCTGCGGCTATCGAAGACGGCCTTCTGGAACAGCTTGATACATCTAAAATCCCGAATTTTGAACAGCTGTTCGACAGATTCAAGGAACAGAAGGAATGCTTCGGTGAGGACGGCAATATGTACGCGGTACCGTTCGTATGGGGATCTACCGCCATCGCATATAATACGGAAGAGGTACCGGAGGCTCCGACCAGCATGGACGTACTCTTCAGCGAGGAGTACAGCGGCAGAATCGCGTTCCGGGATGATTATAACGACGCGATTATGGCGGCGGCCATCGTGCTGGGTCAGGATCCGAATAATCCGAGCGATCTGGACGCCATCAAGGAACTGCTGATCAAGCAGAAGGATCTGAACAGAACATACTGGCAGACGGGAGATGAGTTCTCCAAGCTTTTTGCCAATGACCAGGTTTCCGTGGGTCTCATGTGGTCCGGCCAGTCCGCGACGATGAAACAGGAAGGTGAACCGATCGGATTCGTCGTTCCGGAAGACGGCGGCATCGGCTGGGTCGATAACTGGGCGATTGCAGAATCCTCTCAGAACAAAGAACTGGCTTACTCTTTCATCAATTATATGATCGGCGAAGACGTCCAGTACGAATGGGCCTCCACCGGCGGCCCGGCGCCTGCAAACCAGACTGCAGCAGAGAAAATCGATCCGGAATACGCGGCTTCCTGCGCGATGGACGAGGAGTCTCTGAACCGTCTCTACTTTATGGAATACAGAACAGAAGATGTAAAACGTGAGTGGAGCGATCTGTGGATCGAGGTCAAGGGAGCCTGAATCTGAGATAAATCACAAATTCCTACAGGGGCTGGAGCTTTTTCAGTCCCTGTCCCTTTTTTCGGCTGAAAAGACAGAGCAAGAGATAAAATTTGTTTACAGGTGAAAAGATACTATGAAATTTGACAGAAGACAGGTCCTGACGTGGCCTTCCATGATCATGCTGTTTCTGTTTGCGCTGCTGCCGCTGGTGATCATGCTCGTCACCAGCTTTCAGAGCGACACGACAGGCGGCTTTACTCTGGAAAATTATGAGAGATTTTTTTCCAGTTCCACCTATCTCAGGCTGACCGGAAAGACGATCGTCATGAGTCTGGCCGTCACGGCCGTGAGCCTTCTTATCGCATATCCCCTGGCCTATATCATGGCGAAAAAGCTCAGGGGGCTGCGCAATATTATTCTCATTCTGGTTATCATTCCGTTCTTTACCAATCAGCTGGTACGCGTGTACAGCTGGCTGATTTTTCTTCAGGACGGAGGTATTTTCAACAATTTTCTGAGCCTGTTCGGCCTCTTTGAGGACGGGCTGGGCCTTTTGTATACGCAGGGTGCAGTCATCATCGGACTGACACATGCATTTTTCCCCTATATGGTGGTGACAATCTATATGTCTCTGGAGCGGATGGATGACGCGATGCTGGAGGCCAGCAGGAGCCTCGGCGCCTCGAAATTCACCACATTCCGGCGCATCATTTTCCCTCTGTCCATGCCGGGCGTCATCTCAGGTATCATGATCGTCTTCGTGCCGGCGCTGGGAACCTTCGTAGAACCGAGAATTCTGGGAGGAACTGACGGGACAGTGATCGGAACGGTCATCGAAGATCAGTTCTTTGAGATCGCGGCATGGAACTTCGGGGCGGCCATCGCCTTCCTGCTGCTGGCTCTCGTACTCATCAGCATGACCGCGCTGAATATGGCAGGAAAGAGGTGGGAAACAGAATGAAAAAACAGCATCATATACTCAGCAGAATCTTTGTCATTCTCGTGATCCTCTTTCTGTATGTACCGATTTTCGTGCTGATGCTGCTGGGGTTCAACGAATCGAGATATAATTCCCTTCCGTTTGAGTTTACCACGAAGTGGTATGAGGAGATGATCGCCAACGAGGCGCTGCTGACCGCGGCGAAAAATTCGCTGCTGCTGGCTCTCGTCACGGGAATCCTATGCACCGTCCTGGCGACGCTCTTTATTCTGGGGCAGCGCTATCTGTCAAGAAAGACAAGCGGCCTGTTCAACAGCATCGTCATGATGCCCATGAGCATTCCGTGGCTGATCATGGGTCTGTCCATTCTGCTGATGATCCGTTCGCTGGATTTCACGAAGAACATGGGATTTGTGCTGGCAGGTCATGTGATCATTTCACTGCCTTATGCGCTTCTCGTCCTGCGGGCCAGGATGAGTTCGCTGGACAAGTCTCTGGAGGAGATGAGCGCGTCTTTGGGAGCGGGACCGCTGACTACGTTCCGCAGGGTAACGCTGCCGGCTATCGCTCCGGCGATGGTGGCGGGCGGCTTTCTCGCGTTCATGATCAGCTTCGATAACTTTGCCATCAGTTATTTCCTGATTCCGAACGGTGTGACGACACTGCCGATCGAAATACAGACGTCGATCAAGTTCGGATTTACTCCGGAAATCAACGCGATCTCTACGGTGATCATCGTATTTTCGCTGGTCATTCTCCTGATCGTGGGCATTATCATGAGGTCAAACTTGAAGGAAATGTTGGGAGGAAAAAAGTAATATGGCAAAGGTGGAATTAAAGGATCTGACGAAGATCTACGGCTCCAATACGGTGGTGGATCACATCAATCTGGAGGTGGAGGACGGCACACTGGTATCCATTCTCGGACCTTCCGGCTGCGGAAAGACGACGACTCTGCGGATGATCGCGGGATTTGAAATGCCGGAGGAGGGTGATGTTCTTTTCGACGGTCAGTCCGTGGGAAAGGTGGCCGTCAATAAGAGAAATATCGGTATGGTGTTTCAGAGCTATGCTCTCTTCCCTCATATGACGGTGGCTCAGAATGTATCCTACGGACTCGAGCAGCACGGGGTTTCGAAGCAGGAGATCCCGGGAAGGGTGCAGGAGGCGCTGGAGATGGTTCACATGGAGGAATACGCGAAGCGCAAGCCGAAGCAGCTTTCCGGCGGCCAGCAGCAGCGTGTGGCGCTGGCCAGGGCACTGGTCATCCGTCCCCGGGTGCTTCTTCTGGACGAATGTCTGTCGGCGCTGGACAAAAAGCTGCGCGTGGAGATGCAGAGCGAGCTGCGCCGGATCCTGGAGGAGACCGGCGTGACGACTTTCTTCGTAACGCACGATCAGGAGGAGGCCATGACGCTTTCCGACCGGATCGTCGTCATGCGGGACGGAATCGTGGAGCAGTCGGGAACGCCTTTTGAGGTTTACGAACAGCCTGCCAGCCGGTTTGTGGCAGGGTTCCTCGGAAAAGCGAACTTCATCGAAAGAGACGGGGTGACATACGCCGTGAGACCGGAAAAGGTGCGCATCGGGGAAGAGGGCACGTCAGGCGCTAAAAAGACGGGCATCATCAAGTCTATGGTCTATTCGGGAAATCTGACTACCTGTACGGTGGACTGCGGCGACGGAGAGATCGTGGCGGAGATATCTCATATCGACGGCGGCAGAAGATTTGAGAGAGGAGACCGCGTATCGGCGGTCTGGAGCGACGAAGCGGAGATCCGTCTGGAAGAGGAATGAGGGTGAGATGGAAAAAGAATGCCTCATACTGGGAGGTCTCGTGCCCGACATCTACTATCGGGTGGACAGCTGGCCGCAGCGGGGACAGGACGGCTTTCTGTCCGGCGAGGAAGTGAAAGCCGGAGGATGCGCCGTCAACATGGCAGTGACGGCCGAAAATCTCGGTCTGCGCGCTCACGTGGTATCCTGCGTGGGAAACGACGATACGGCGGCGATGCTTCGGAAATATCTGAAAGCGCACGGCCTGTCAGAGCGCTTTATCATGGCTGCGGAGGAAGCCAGCGGCAAATGTTTTGTCTTTGTGGAGCCGGACGGAGAGAGGACTTTTCTGACCTGCAAGGGAGCGGAAGGACTGTTTCCGCCTTCTCTGGCGGATGAGATCAAAAAGGAGCTGTCGGCATCAGATGCGTCGGATAAAACCGGAAGGATGTCCGCAGATGCGTCGGATGGAATCCGCAAGAGGAGGTTTGCGGCTGCCGGCATAACGGGATATTATCTGCTGAATGATGACGCGGAGCGGATCATGGATGTGATCGAGGAGCTGGCCGCAGCGGGAACGAAAATTCTGTTCGATCCCAGTCCTCTGGCGGGATCGATACGGCCGGATCTTCTGGAGCGTATGTTTGCTGTCAGCGATATCATGACGCCGAATCTTACGGAGCTCGGAATTCTCGAGCAGACGACGGGACGGCCTCAGGGATTTTTTACCGGAGGAGCAGACGGAGAAGGCGGATGGACGGCAGGCAGAACAGAAAGGCCGGCCGGCGCAAAGACGCGATCTGCCGGAAAGGACAGGATTCTCATCGTCAAGGAAGGAGCGGAAGGAGGAACCGTGTTTTACGACGGCGGCAGCTTCCGTTACGAGGCGGAGAAATGTCATGCCGCGGATACCACCGGCGCAGGCGACAGCTTTTCCGGAGCGCTTCTTTACGGAATGACGCAGGAGATGGACATCCGGGAGGCGGTACGGCTGGCGGCGCGGTGCGCGGCGAAAACGGTCTCTTTCGTCGGACCTCACGGGTTCTGGAAGGCAGAAGATGTTACAGGCGGAAAGGATGACAGGTGACGGGATGAACGAGGAAAATAAGATTTTAGACAGAGCATACGGAGCTCTCGCAGGCGGCGCTGTGGGGGATGCCATGGGCATGCCGGCATCCTTTCTGACGCGCAGCCAGATCGAAAAAAGCTACGGATATATCCGGGATTTTCTGGAACCGGAGAAGGATGTTCAGAATTATCACGGTGATCTGAAGGCGGCGGAGATCACGGATGATACGATGGAGAGCGTCATTCTCAGCGATATTCTGATCAGAGAAGGCGGATTCAGCGAGCGGGCCTTCAACGAGGCCATGAAAAAATGGGCCGTCGAGCAGAAAATGCTGGAGAGCACAGTGATCGGTCCTTCCACCCGCCGGTATCTGACTGCCATTATCGAGGGGAGGGATCCGAAGGAGACGTCGGGACTCGGAAATACAAACGGCAGCGCCATGAGAGTGGCGCCTGTGGGCGTGAAGTATTACCGGGATCTGGCAAAGTGCGCGGAGGCTGCGGCCGCCTCCTCTCTGCCGAGTCATGGCAGCAGACCGGCGGTAGCTGCAGCATGCGCGGTGGCATGTGCGGTGGCAGCCGGAGTAGCCGGCGGATACACCTCCGGAGAGGTAATGCGGATCGCGTATGATGCGGCTGTGTTCGGAGAGAGTAAGGGTACCGAGATCACGGCGCCTTCCGTATCCCGCCGTATCCGTATGGCGGAGCGCATCGTAGATGAAGCGGGAGAAGCCGATATCCGGGATATCATCGACGAGCTTGTGGGAATTTTCGGAGCCAGCATGTTCGCCTACGAGTCGGTGCCGCTGGCTCTGGGGATCTTTTACGCGGTGGACGGCATCGCGGAGGAAGGAATTTTAGCGGCGGTCAACGCAGGAGATGACGCGGATACCAACGGCGCCATCTGCGGAAATATCTGCGGGGCCTACTCCGGAGCGGAGAAGATTCCGGAAGCGTGGCGTACGAGGGTTCAGAAGACAAGCAGTCTGGATCTTCTGGATACGGCCCGGAAGCTGATCGGGTATAAATAGCGAATCAGAGAGAATCACAGCGAATACTGTGTTTTCCGAAAGCGCGGGGAAGAAGCTGCGCGAGGGTCGCGCTCTCCCATCGGCCGTTTCCGTCGACGGCGATGACACGGAGACTGCCGTCGGGAGAAAATTCCGAGAGCAGCTGGCGGCAGACGCCGCAGGGCCAGCAGAGGTCCGGGCCGCTGCCTGCCACGGCGATGCGCAGGAAGTCGGTATGGCCCTCGCTGACAGCTTTGGCCGCGGCAGCGCGTTCCGCGCAGATGGTAGGGGAAAAGGAGGCGCTTTCGATGTTGCATCCGGTGAATACCGAACCGTCAGAGCATTCCAGTGCGGCGCCTACGGCGAAACCGGAATACGGGCAGTATGCCCGTTTTTTCATGGAAACGGCCAGTTCGATCAGTTTTGTTGTCGTCATGATAAATCTCCTCCATTCCGCCGCCGGACCGGCGGCATTTCCTATCGCAGATACGCGATTTACGGAACCTTCTTCCATTCTTTTTGCTTTCGACATCTTCCGTTCAGAATATCATCACACAGAAGGGGTAAACTGCAGATGTAGTCAGGAAGATACATCGGAATTTGAATTTTATTTTATCCGCTTTTGCGACATCTGCGCGGGAAGGCGCAGTTTATATAGATTCTGCGGTTGGTCACATATCATGAGACCGGCCGTTTTTTTTGTCTGAAGACGGATCGGGAGAGGTATTCGTTCTGCTGAGCGTCGGAATGAAACGCCGGATGAAGCTGCCTTTGCCCCGGCCTCTGTTTTTGATATAGAAGAAGCCGAAGACGGAAAAGACGAAGGCTCCGATAAAGTTGACAAACAGATCGGCCATGGTATCGATGATGCCGATGTCCAGGTAACCGCCCAGGCCCAGGGCTCTCTGCGAGCCGTCAGAGCCTATGAGGATCACATCGCGGATGTCTGTCACAGGTATGGGAGTCGTTCCTCCCTGAGGATCCAGGGTGACCGTGCTGAAGGAGGTGATGACAGTATCCTTCTGCATATCCATGCCGAAAAAGTGATCCATGGAAAACTCGAAAAATTCCCATAAGACGCCGATGGTCATGGAAAAACAGAAGGCAAAAAGCGAGAGATACAGCGGTGAAAGGGAAAATTTGAAACGATCGTTGCGATTGAGGATGTCGATCAGGGAAAATCCCACGGCGGCGCACAGAAAGCCGTTCAGCGTGTGAAGCATCGTATCCCAGGCGGGAAATGCAGTATAGTAAGAACGTATTTCGCCGAGTATTTCCGCCGCATAGATGAACAGAAGGATGATAATTTCCAGCGTATCGGGAAATTCGATTTTCAGCTTGTGTTCGATCAGAGACGGAAGTGTGAAGAGCACCAGAGTGAGGACGCACAGCATGACATTTTCAAAATTCCGGTTGAAAATCTGAGCGATCATGACGCCGATGACTGAGATCCGCAGGAGAAAATAGACGATTTTCAGAGCTCTGTGGGGATGCGACTGTCCGGTCTGCAGACCTCCGGAGCGGCCGGCAGCCTGTCCGGAGGCGCGGTTGTGCTGTTTTTTCATAATTCTGTCTGCCTTTCCGCATAATGTAGAAATAGAATAAAAAGTTCCGGCTGACATCACGGCAGCGGAGAAATTTTGCCGCTCCTGTCCAAAAACAGCAGAAACGGCTGATAGCTGATATATATCATCTCTGTATAACAAAAAAACGAAACCGCAGAATCAAAGCGATTTCGTTTTTGTGGTGCACGCGAGAAGATTCGAACTTCCACGGAGGTTAATCCACACGGACCTGAACCGTGCGCGTCTGCCAGTTCCGCCACGCGTGCATGATACATTCTATGATCTCGCAGCCGATGTCGACATCAGCTGACTAAATTAAGATACAACAGATCCGGGAATTTGTCAATCCTGTTTTGACGAAAATTTCATATTTCTTCGTTTTTTTCTCTTCTTTCTCTTCTGCGGGTTCTTCTGAGCGCTGTTCTTTTCTTCTGAAGCATGTTTCTGCCGTTTCTGCGCGGCGCACCGGCCTGACGCAGCCGCCCCTTCAGGGAGTCAATCCTCCACCAGAAGCTTGTAAGGGGCGATTTCCAGCGCGTCTGCGATCTTAAACAGCGTCTTCAGAGAAATGACTTTATGGATATTCGGGGCCTCGATCTGTCCGATATAGGACACGGAGACATTCAGTTTTTCGGCAAATTCCTCCTGCGTATATCCCTTCAGCGTATGTTGGTGATCGCAGCGGTGTCGCTGGCAGAACTGGCCGGCATGCCGGAAAGGGCAGGAAAACCGGAAAAGACAGATTTTGAGGGGACAGTGACAGAGATACCGGCAGGCTATATGGAATATGAAAGGTTTCAGGGGGAAAAGACGGTACAGGAAGGACGTTTCGCGGGATACCGGATCCGCAGGAGGCCGGCGGAATACAGTGTCTGCAGAGTATGCCGCCGGAAAGGAAAGACGTATATTCCGGGATTTTTTTGCGCCGGGCCGGGGAAGAAAGCTGTATACAGATTTGTCATAAAAAGACGGCATATCTGACAGCAGAAATGTGACAGATATGCCGGACGGCGGGGGGATCAGGCTTCTTTCAGCAGTGCGGTGATGTCCCGGATGAGCATGTCGACGTCTTCTTCACGGGTTGCCCAGCTGGTGCAGAACCGGACGGCGCTGTGGGTTTCATCTGTGCGCTGCCAGTAGGAAAATCCGTATTTCTGCCGCAGCTTTTCCAGCACGGAATCCGGCAGAACGGGAAACTGCTGATTGGTATCGGAGCGGATGAGAAACGGACAGCCGCAGACGGTAAGGGCATCTCTGAGGCGGCAGGCCAGCTGATCTGCGTGCCGGGATATGCGGAAATAAGTATCGTCCGAAAAAAGGGCAAGAAACTGCAGGCCGAGGATGCGTCCCTTGGCCAGTCTGCCTACCCGCTGTTTCAGAATGTACCGGAAGTCTTTTTTCAGAGCCGGATGCAGGATCAGCAGCGCTTCGCCGAAGAGAGCGCCGACTTTTGTGCCTCCGATATAAAAAGCATCGCAGAGTTCCGCCAGCAGAGGCAGAGTGAAGTCGGCGCCTTCCGCCGCCAGTCCGTATCCGCAGCGTGCGCCGTCGATATACAAAAAGAGTCCGAAGCGGTCACAGACGCTGCGGATATCAGCGAGCTCCCGGGCGGAATAGAGTGTGCCCAGCTCCGTGGGCTGGGAGAGATATACGAGACCGGGCTGAACCATGTGCTCTCTGGTCTCGTCGCGGTAGTGATCTTCGCAGAACCGGAGGATCTGCTGTGCGGAGATTTTGCCGCTGTCATCGGGCAGTGTGAGCACCTTGTGTCCGGAGGCCTCGATGGCGCCGCTCTCGTGGACGGCGATATGCCCGGTATCCGCGCTGATGACGCCCTGATGCGGCCGGAGCGCGGCGGTGATGAGCGTCAGATTTGTCTGAGTACCGCCGGTGATAAAGTGAACGTCAGCATCGGGGGCTGCGCAGAGTTCTTTCAGCCTGCGGGCTGCTTTTTCGCAGTATTCGTCCTCGCCGTATCCGCAGGTCTGTTCCATGTTGGTCTCGCTGAGAAGTTTCAGAATGGAAGGGTGCGCTCCTTCCGTGTAGTCGCTGTCAAAAAGTATCATTTCTGAATAGCTGTTCCTTTCTGCTCCGGCATGGAGCCGGTTCCGTTTTTTATCTGATTTTATCCGCATGTGGGAAAATGTGCAAGAAAATATTATAGCATTACAATAAAGCGATATAGTGATAAAACAATAAAATAATGAAGCGATGGTGTAATGATGCGATAATGTAATGCTTTGGTAAAATCTTTCGTTGCACAGTCAGGGGGGCTATGCTAAAATGAACGGTAGAAAAAGCAGGAAACCTGTCCCGCGTCGGGCGGGACAGGCTCTGTGTCATATGATGATGCCCGCAGGAAGCGGGCACGAGGAGGATGTATGAAAAAGATTTTATCGGTAGTATTATGTCTCATCATGGTAATGGGCGTACTGGCGGGCTGCGGCGATGAAAATACGGCAGGCGGCGGTTCTTCCGCCAGCGCGGATGCGGAAAGCACGGGCACCGGCAATACGCTGGTCGTAGGTTTTGACCAGAACTTCCCGCCGATGGGATTTGTCGGCGATGACGGCGAATATACCGGATTCGATCTGGATCTGGCTAAGGAAGTAGCAAACAGACTTGGCATGGATTTCGAAGCGAGACCGATCGACTGGGATTCCAAAGACGCTCTGCTGAATGCGGGAACGATCAGCTGCATCTGGAACGGCTTTACGATCAACGGCAGGGAGGATGATTATCTCTGGTCCGAGCCGTATCTGAACAATAAGCAGGTATTTGTCGTCCGTTCGGATTCCGGCATCAATTCCGCAGCGGATCTCGCAGGCAAGATCGTGGATGTTCAGACGGATTCCTCCGCACAGGCGGCTCTGGATGAAAATAAGGAGCTGAGCTCAACCTTTGCGAGACTCGATATCGTACCGGATTACAATACAGGTTTCATGAATCTGGAGTCGGGTGCCTGTGACGCGGTCGCCATGGATATCGTCGTGGCTTCCTACCAGATCGAGCAGCGCGGCGGAGATACGTTTAAGATTCTCGATGACGTGATCGCAGAGGAAGAATACGGCGTAGGCTTCAAGCTCGGCAACACGGAGCTGCGCGATAAGGTTCAGGGCGCACTCGATGAGATGGCAGCGGACGGTACGATGGCTGAAATCTCTACGAAGTGGTTCGGAGAAGACATTACGACTGTCGGAAAATAGACAGATCTGATAAGCAAGCGGAGGATTCCTGTTTTCGCCGTTCTGACGGCTTATGCGGGAATCCTCTTTCTGCGGTTTTTTGAGCTTTTTCAGATGATACCGGTCGTTCGTCCGCTCCTGCGGATCGATCTCACGGGGTATCACAGGGTATCATAGTAAGAAAGGACACAGAATAACATGTCGATTCAGACCATGCTGACGATGATCCTGGAAGGCATGGGCGTCTCTCTCATACTGTTTGCGGTGACGCTCGTCTTTTCCCTGCCGCTGGGACTTCTGATCTCTTTCGGGAGGATGTCGAAATATTTCATCCTGAGGGCGATTACCAGCGTCTATATCTCCATCATGCGGGGCACGCCGCTTATGCTGCAGCTGATGGTCATCTATTTCGGACCGTATTATCTCTTCGGAGTGCAGATCAGTCCGACCTGGAAAAATTTTGCTGCTGCCATCAGCTTTGTCCTGAACTATGCGGCATATTTTGCGGAAATCTACCGCGGCGGCATCGAATCCATGCCGAAAGGACAATATGAAGCGGCCGGTATTCTCGGTTACAGCAGATCACAGACCTTTTTCCGGATCATTTTTCCGCAGGTGATTAAGCGGATTCTTCCGCCGGTCACCAATGAGACGATCACGCTTGTCAAAGATACGTCGCTGGCATTTACCATCGGTGTTATGGAGATGTTTACCGTGGCGAGAGCGCTGGTTTCGGCTCAGGCGACGATGCTTCCTTTTGTATTTGCAGGGGTGATGTATTACATACTCAACGCCGTCGTGGCGGCTGTGATGGCGCAGATCGAAAAGAAGATGAATTATTTCAGATAGAAGGAGATATGCAATGAAAGTACTGGAAATGAAACACATTAAAAAGACTTTCGACGAGCTGGAAGTGCTGAAGGATATCTCCTTCGACGTCAGTGAGGGGGAAGTGGTGTCGATCATCGGGCCGTCGGGTTCCGGAAAATCGACGATCCTTCGCTGTGCCACGATGCTGGAGGAGATCGACGGAGGTGAGTTCTCCTATCTCGGAAAGAAGGCCGCATGGCAGGAGAGCGGAACGTCCGGCAACGGAAAAACTGTCTATGCGCCGAAAAGCGAGCTTCGGGAGATCCGAAAGAATTTCGGACTCGTCTTTCAGAATTTTAATCTCTTTCCTCACTATTCCGTCATGAAAAATCTGACGGATGCGCCTATCAATATTCAGAAGAGAAATAAGGAAGAAGTCTACAAAGAAGCGCGTGATCTTCTGGCACAGATGGGCCTGTCAGACAAGGAAAATGCTTATCCTTATCAGCTGTCGGGCGGACAGTCCCAGCGGGTGGCTATCGCCCGGGCGCTGGCTCTTCGGCCGAAAATTCTCTTTTTCGATGAGCCTACTTCGGCGCTGGATCCGGAACTCACCGGTGAGGTTCTGAAGGTGATCCGGTCGCTGAGCGAGCGGAAGATGACGATGGTTATCGTCACCCATGAGATGAACTTCGCCAGAGATATTTCCGACCGCATGATCTTTATGGACGGAGGAGTCATCGTCGAGGACTGTACGCCGGAAGAGATGTTCGCGTCGGATAACGAGCGTCTGCGCGGCTTTTTAGGAAAGCTCGGAGGCGGATA
>CAJFPD010000005.1 GCA_904398315.1 Candidatus Alangreenwoodia gallinarii
ATCGCTGCGCTGTCCCGCCTGCGACGGCACGGGCAGAATCACCATGGACGTCCAGTTTCTGCCGGATGTGGAGATCACCTGTCCGGAGTGCGGCGGTCTGCGCTACGCGGAAGCCGCCGGAAAAATCAGGAGGATCCCGTCGGAAGGGGAAGAGGGCCTGTCCCTTCCGGAACTGATGGCGCTCACCGTCGATCAGGCCATCGAAAAGACGGCGGATCTGAAGAAAGTCCGTCAGCGTCTGGAGACACTGTCCGAACTGGGGCTGGGCTATCTGACACTGGGAGAGGCCACGCCGGCTCTGTCCGGCGGAGAGGCACAGCGTCTGAAACTGGCTGCCGAAATGGGAAGAGCCCGGGAGGACACCGTCTTTGTCTTCGACGAACCGACTGTCGGACTTCATCCTCTGGACGTCCGGTCTCTGACCGGCATTTTTCAGAAGCTGATCGACAGCGGAGCCACCGTCATCGTCATCGAACACGACCTGGACATGATCGCCAATGCGGATTATGTAATCGACATGGGACCCGGCGGCGGAAAGGACGGAGGCCGAATCGTCGCCTGCGGAACGCCGGCGGATATTGCACGGGATGAAAACAGCGTGACCGGACGGTATCTGAAGGATTTTTGAAAACCGGACAATATCCGGCCCGGAGTCAGGATATGCTTTTCCGGAAAAAATTCTTCCGGGCAGTGGCTGACTTGATATGGAATATTATGTAAAATATAAATGTAAATATATGGATGATGAAAAAGGAGCTCCTTTCGCCGAAACCAGACCGGACCGGGTTACCTTATGGCGCAGCGTCTCCTTCCGGTTCCGGCATTTTTTCGACTGATAGTCCAATGACAGCGCAGCTCCGCTGTGTTATGCTGAAAGAAAAGAAGCTGTCCCTCGTCCATATGGATACAGAAAAGAAATGGCAAAATCCATCCGGGAAACAACAGGTTTCTTTTTGTTCTGATTTGCTCCTCCCGGCATAAACCGGGCGGGAGATGTGGTAAAATAAAAAGAGCTCCCGGATCAGAACGGGGAAAGGCAGAAAGGGATTTTTGAAAATACTCGCGGGCAGCGAAATCGCACAGACAATCGATGTGACAGAGACAGTAAAATACCGCAGACGGTACGACGCGGCGGCAAAAAAACTGGTGAGCCAGAAAGCGATACTGGCGTATATTCTGAAAAGCACGATGGAAGAATTTCAGGATGTATCCGTAAAACAGATCGCGGAGGAGCTGATCGAAGGAACGCCGAAGGTCAGTACGATTGCCGTTCATCAGGATACGACGGATGCGCCGGAGGATTCCGAAGATTCCGCTGTGCCGGATGCTTCCGTTATGCTGGACATCTCTTATACTCCGGACAGTTCCGATGCGGCGGACGTTGCTCCGGCCGGACAGGAGCGGATCGGAGTGGAACGGATGAGCGGCAGCGACCGGATTCCCGTCGGATCTGTGGAGAGCACTTCGATCCGGGAAGGAACCGTATGGTACGATATTCATTTTAAAGTGTGTGTGCCGGGAACAGAAGGGGAGCCCGTCGAAGTAATCGTGAATGTCGAAGTGCAGAATCACGATCTTCCGGGATATCCCATTCCGAAACGCGCCGTTTATTATGTGGCGAGACTGATTTCCGCCCAGCGGGGAGAGGTATTTAAAGATCAGGAATATGGAAAGATAAAGAAAGCGGTGTCAATCTGGATCTGCCCGGATACTGCACTGAAGCGTTCGGATACGATCAATGAATACCGTTTTCAGGAAATCTGCCGTCGGGGAGAATATCGGGAAGAAGAACAGAATTATGATCTGATGCGGATTTTCGTCCTGCGTCTGGGAGACCGGGGAGAAGAGAGTGAAGATCAGGCGGTGAGGCTTCTCAGCGGACTGCTTTCGGCGGAAAAGACGGCGGCGGAAAAGAAAGAGATGCTGTCCGAAGAGTTTTATATCGATATGACGGAGGAAATCGATCAGGAGGTGAGCCGTATGTGCAACCTGAGTGAAGGAATTTTTGAGAAAGGAATACAGGCCGGCATCGCCCGGGGAATGGAGACCGGCATCGCGAAAGGCCGCGCGGAGGGCATGGAGACCGGCATGGCATAAAATATACCCCGTAAGGTGGACACGATAGAAAGAAGGGTTCCCGGATAATAGACACGGAAAAAAGGGAGTCTATCCCAAAATGTG
>CAJFPD010000006.1 GCA_904398315.1 Candidatus Alangreenwoodia gallinarii
CAATTCGGGCGCGGAGAGAAAATTCTCCTATATCGCTCCGGCAGAGGACGGGGAGTGTGTGATACATTTTGCGGAAGATCTGCGGAAGTACGGCGTCCTGATTCTGCCGGACCGGATCAGCGCCTCCGCGGGATGTCCGGAGAGGACAATCTGCGGAGATATTGCGGATATTCCCCGTGTGATTTCTTTTTTTAACGGACAGTGGCTGGAGCGTTTTGCTTCTGTCGAAGCGGAAAAGGCGGCAAGGGAGACGGCAGAGAGGATGGGAACGGATTATGAAGTTCTGGAAGGTACCGGAATTGAAGAATTAGCGACAGGAAAGAAAAATGAACTGGACGTGGTGATCCGGATCGGGAAATCTCTGTTCTGGATTGAGTGTAAATGCGGCAGCTTTCACGAATCGGCCTATCTGAAATATTATCGGCTGGGAAAACGGATTTCTGTCGTTCCGGATCATATGATTCTTCTGGCAGCCGATCTCGCGGACCGGGAGAAGGGAAATATTATCAGTTATTTTTATCAGTATCAGGTATGCGGGCCGGAGGAATACGGCGAACATCTGAGAAAAATGTTCGGCAGAGCGGAAGTTTAGAGCGGACAGGTGACAGGAAGGAGCAGTGAGGAAAAAATATCCGGATTCCGGGGAAAAACACCTGTATTATATTCTGACCATATTGACTATGTAAGGAGGCGGAAATCATGAAGAGGTATTCTGTTTATCACGATATGGAACTGTATCGCAAAGGAAGGATCGATATGTCGGAGGAGAAAATTCCGGAACATCCGATCTTTGCTGTCAGGGAAGGGGAATATCGCACTTTCAGCGATGAGGAAAAAGTGAGCAGTATTTTTCAGACCCTTCAATCCATTGAAAAAGGTCAGATATCTGAGACGGAGATACAGATCATCTGCCTGGTGGCCTGCAATGGCTATATGACGACGCGTCAGATTTTCGAGTTTCTGACGCTTATGGGATATGAGGTAAAGCAGGAAAAAATTCTGAACATGATAAAAAAGCTGTCGCGCAACCGTTTTCTGCTGATCTCTTATTTTTCGATAGAGGAACGCAAAACATCTTATGTCGTCGTTTCTCTCGACAGGTACGGAGAGCAGGTGGCCCGTCAGAGACGGGTGGAATATCTGTCTTTCTCACCTTTTGAGAGGATTGATGAGGTATGGATTGTAAAGCGCGCTCTGGCCTGCGTTCAGATCCGTCTGGCCTGGCTGAAATCCGGACTGCCTGTAGCGGAGACAGCGCAGCGACCTGTCATAAAAAATGAAGAGGTACCCGGAATGGTCGTCAGGCCCGGTGTGATGATTCGTCTGGAATCCGGAGAGACACTTCTGTATGAGGTGGTTCGGTCGCAGCCTTTCTGGAAAAAAATGCTGGCTGACAAGCTTGCGCGCTATGAGACGGTGTTCCGGAATATTGCCCGGACAGATTACGAAGGAGCGGAAGAACCTGTTCTCATCCTCTGCGCCGAGAACGAAATGCACGCGGCAGGAGCGGGGGAAATCGCAGAAAAATCCGGACTGAAAGAGGACGAAGTATTTCTCACCGACGATCTTCAGTTTTTCGGAAAGAATTTTTACAGATCGTTGTATCACTTTGACCGGAACGGAAAAAGGCAGTGCTTTGAGTTTGCTGTGTAAATGAGGTGTATGCGGGTGTTTAAGGATTTTATGGAACAGTGTCTGGGAATACATAATAAAAAGCTGCAGAAGGAACTGTCTGATGTGGCGAAGCTCAGAACTTTTTTTAAAGGCGAAAATCTGATCCGTGTAGAGGACAAAACGAAAGAAGTTTTTCTGCTGATGGACGGGATCGTCAGAGGGTATTTTCTCAAGGATGACGGCCGGGACTTTACGGACTGCTTCTGTTTTCGGGCAGGAACGCCGATTACTGGCGGAGGCGGGACGGACATGCCGGCAAAACTGAATATGGAGGCGCTGAGTAAGGTCTTTGTCCTCGGACTGCCCGTCAGCGCGGTCAGAGAGCTGATGAAAAAATATCCTGAGCTTGTCAGAATCCAGAACTGTTTTTTCAGAGAATTTCTGGAAGAACATCTGGAAAACAGCATCATGAGGCGGACAAAGAAGACGGGAGAAAGGTATCTCTGGTTCTGCAGAAAATATCCGTTTCTCCTGGACAGAATTTCTCACAGACAGATCTCCTCTTTTCTGGGAGTGACACCGCAGACGCTGAGCAAAGAGCGGAAGAAGCTGAGAAAAGCCGGAGACGCGGCGGATATTTTTTCCGGAGAAGAAGGCGGAAAAAGCGAAGACGGATTCTGTAAGGCAGAAGAAAAATAGCAATATTTTCGGGTAAGGTAAAAAGATCAGAAGGAGAAAAATGTATCATGTTTATTAATTGTTCCAATCACGCGTCGGAATACTGGCATGACGCGCAGAGAGAGGCAGCCGCTGTGTGGGGCGAGGTCGTCGATTATCCTTTTCCGGCGGTTCC
>CAJFPD010000007.1 GCA_904398315.1 Candidatus Alangreenwoodia gallinarii
ATTCCGATTCCGGATCGCCGCCTCCGGTATCCACCAGGATTTTGCGGCCGTTTCCCTCCAGAAGAAATATCAGAATCGGAAATTCCTTCTCCTGCCGGTACTCATCCGGTTTTGAAGTGAAAGCTCCCCGATAAAGCCACAGGCTTCCGACCTGAATCGGCGTGATCCGATACTCTGCCATCATATCATCCCTTCTTTTATTGTGCGATGCATAAATGATCGCGCAGAATAGCTGTTTTTGCGGCATAATACGCGTAACAGCGCAATGAATGCGGCGTAAGTAAACTGTTTTTTGCGTATGTGCGCGTATATAAAGCTCTCTGGGCACAGTATAGGGCGTTTTTCTTTCGGATTCAAATACCTATAACACATAAATGTGTATAGGTATCAGCTATAAAAACGGTGTTCAACGGGGTTTTGCCGGAAAATGCAGAAGAGACGGCGGAACCGGCAGAATATAAAATATCCCCTGCCGTTTTCGCAGGGGATATACTGTTCTTTTATGAGAATCCTGTCATGCCGCCGGCTGATAAACGGCATACGGAAAGATCTTTAACGCAGCAGCTGAATTGCCTCCTTCAGCGTCCGGACACCGGTGACGGAAAGACCTGCCGGCGGTTTCAGCTTCGCGGCGTTCTGCTTCGGCAGGATCATGTGAGAAAAGCCCATACGTGCGGCCTCCTTTGCGATTTTATCCGTGTGGCTGACAGAACGAAGATCTCCCGTCAGACTGATCTCGCCGAGGCAGAGCGTCTTTTTTGAAATAGGAATACCCCGGCGCGAAGAGTAGACGGCGAGAGCGACAGCCAGATCGGAGGAAGTACCCTCCGGACGGACACCTCCCACGATATTGACGTAGACATCCTGAGAGGAGAGCGATACCCCGGCCCGACGCTCCAGGACGGCCAGAATCATATTGAGCCGGTTATAATCGATACCGATAGAGGTTCTCCGCGGAAATCCCACATTGGCCGGAGCTGTCAGAGCCTGAATTTCCAGGATGAGAGGACGTGTTCCCTCATAAGCGGCTGTGGCTGCGGAACCCTCTGACGAATCGGCCATCTCTTCGATCAGTGTCTCCGACAGATTTGAGACCTGACAGAGACCCTCCTCCCGCATTTCAAACGCGCCGATTTCGTTTGTGGTACCGAATCTGTTTTTGAGAGAGCGGAGAATCCGCAGGTCCCGGCTGCGTTCGCCGGTGAAATACAGGACCGTATCCACCAGATGCTCCACGATCTTGGGACCGGCCAGTTCGCCGGACTTCGTCACATGAGCCACGATGAGAACCGGCATGCCGCTGCCCTTTCCGATTCTCATCAGTTCGTTTCCGCAGACGCGGACCTGGGATACCGTTCCGGGAGCCGAATCTAATTCGGAGGAATACATCGTCTGAATGGAATCGATGATGAGAAATGACGGCCGGAGTTTTTCCTGCTGCAGAATGATATTTTCCATATTTGTCTCGGCGAGAATATAGAGCGTGTCCGGAATAGAGGAACAGATGCGGTCGGCACGCATCTTGATCTGCTCTTCGGATTCCTCTCCGCTGACATAAAGAACCGATCCGCAGGAGGCCGCGATATGGGCGGCGGCCTGCAGGATCAGCGTCGATTTACCGATACCCGGTTCCCCCGAAATGAGGGTGAGAGAACCCTTCACCAGGCCGCCGCCGAGGACGCGGTTGAACTCTCCGATTCCCGTATCGATGCGGTCCTGTTCACCGGACCGCACAGAGACAAGCGGAGCGGGACGGCTGACCGTTCTGCCGCCGGCCGCCGTCTTTGAGACGGCCGTTCCGGTTCTGCGGCGTCTGTCCTCCGTCTGCGGCAGGATTTTTTCCTCTGTCATCGTATTCCATGCGCCGCAGATGCATTGTCCCATCCATTTGGGGCTTTCATAGCCGCATTCGCTGCATACGAAGACAGTCTGCGCTTTTTTTACCATAGTCTGTCAGATCCTCCTGTCAAAATTTTCGTTTTCCGCTCTTTTATCCGTTTCCTCCGGCTCCTCCGCCTTTTCTGATTTTGCGCTGACGCCCGGTATCTTCATGAATACATCGGGTGAAACCGGATCTGCGGATGTTCCGGAACCGGAGCGGGATGCGTTTTTCTGACGGGATCCGCGTTTTCCGTTTTTCTTCTGATTGGCATCCGCGGAGTCAGGCAACCTCTTTTTCAGCTCAAACCAGAAATCGCTGCCTTTATTCAGCTCGCTTTCCACGCCGTATTCTGCATGGTGGAGAAGGAAGATCTGCTTGACGATGGACAGACCGAGACCGGATCCCTTGGACGTGCGGCTGTGATTGCCGCTGGACTGATAGTATCTGTCCCAGATGGAGTCGAGATCTTCTGCGCTGATTCCCTGTCCTTTGTCGATGACTTCGCAGCGGACGCAGTCCTCTTTTTCCGTGAGCCGCACGGTGACCTCTTTTTCGTCGCTGGAATAGCGCACCGCGTTTCCGATCAGATTGGAAAAGACCTGATAGATCTTTTTTTCGTCTGCCATAGCCGTCGTATCTCCGCGGGTTTCGAGAGTGAAGCGGAAACCGTCCTGCTCCACGTGCAAAGAGTAGCTTTCGATGGCTTCCGCGGCCACCTGCTTCAGATCGGCGGGCGCCAGATTCAGCGCGTCCACGCCGGCCTGCATCTTGGAGAGGGATGTCAGATCATTGACCAGCATATTGAGCCGGTCCGCTTCGTTGATGATGACCTGCAGATGCTTGTTTCTCTTTTCCGGGTTGTCTCCGGACAGATCGCGGATCATTTCCGCATAGGACTTGACCATGGTCAGCGGCGTCTTCAGATCGTGGGAGACGTTTGCCACGAGATCTTTCTGCAGCTTATCCGACTTGGACAGCTCCTCCGCCGCATAATTCAGCGTGGAGGCCAGTTCCTCCGTCTCCGCATAACCGGTTCCTTCGAAGTGAATGTCATATCGGCCCTCTGCCAGCCGGGCGGCGGATTCGGTGATGCTGTTGAGCGGCCGGGCCAGACGCCTGGAGATGATGAGGGACATGATGAGACCGATCAGTATGGACAGTATCGTGACGATGATGAGCATCTCGGCGAGGATGTTAATCGTCGTGCTCACCGGCGTCAGCGGAGAGTAGATGAACAGATACGTGTTTTCTCCGCTCAGTCTGTCCGTCTGAAGAATGGAAGCGTATATCATCGTCTCCGTCTTACCCGGACCGACCGTCTGCTTTGCAACGACGGACTTTACATTCTCGTTGAGCTGTGCTTTCAAAACAGACGTGTCATATCGCTGGGCAAACTGATACATTCTGTTTCCGAGAAATGAAGGCATATTGTTCCAGCTGTCGATGGAGATGGAGGCACCTCCCCGGTCGATCTGGATGTACATGTCGGATTTTGAGGTAAGGCTCAGAATCGTATCTTCGTAATCGTCTGTACCGTAGCTCTTTTCGATGGCATCTGCCGCGTTATACAGCTCCTGGATTTTCATCTGCTGATAAAAGGTCTGCAGAAAGAAGATCTGCAGGATCCAAAGAATCATCAGGATAACGACGGAAAAGGCGGCAAAATATTTGAATACCCGGTAATAAATCGTCCTGCTTTCCGTATTTCCTCCGGGCGAACTGTGTCTGTCTCTATATCGAAGTTTCAAATTTATATCCAACTCCTCTGAGCGTGACGATCATATCTCGGTATGGTCCTAAATTATTTCTGAGATTTTTGATATGTGTATCGATCGTTCTGTCGTCTCCGAAGAAATCGTAGCCCCAGACATCCTGCAGCAGCTTGTCGCGGGAGAGAGCGATATTTCTGTTTTCCACGAGATAGAATAAAAGATCGTACTCTTTCGGGGTGAGATCGATCTTTTTTCCGTCCACCGATACACTGCGGCCGGCGGGATCGATGGTGAGACCGCCGAATTTGAGAACGGCGGGAACAGCATCTTTTTTTGCGGCTCCTGCCCGGTTCAGGACGGCATGGACGCGGGCCATGAGTTCCTTCGGGCTGAAGGGTTTCGTGACGTAGTCGTCGATTCCGAGCTCGAAGCCGAACAGCTTATCGTATTCTTCTCCACGGGCCGACATCATGATGATCGGAATATCCTTTTCTTTTTTTATCTCTTTGCAGGCCGAATATCCGTCCAGCTTCGGCATCATGATATCCATGATGATCAGGTCGAAATCCTCGATTCTGCACAGCGAGACGGCTTCTCTGCCGTCCGCTGCCTCCGAGACCTCATAACCTTCAAATTCGGCGTATTCTCTGACGACTTCTCTGATTTTTTCCTCATCGTCCACGATTAAAAGCTTTGCCATCTTCGGACACGTCCTTTCTTTAAATCTGATTGAAAAAAATTATGAAATTATCGGAAAAATGGGCCGGCGGGCCGGAAGAACTCCCGTACGGCGCAGCATTTTATATACTTTATTGATCAGTAATAATATAACACGATTGTGAAGGGCGTGTGAGAAAAAGTTGTCCCTTCGAGAAAAACAAAAAAATCCGAAAAAATTACGAAACGTATAAAATAATATTGACAGATAGTATACTATGAAGTATCATTAATAGTTTATTTATTGACTAAACGCCGGGGATGATGTATACTGTTTCCAACAGGAGGCGCAGAAAATGTTTACTATTGGAGATAAAGTTGCATATCCGATGCACGGTGCGGGTGTGATCGAGGGAATCGAGGAGCAGACGATTCTCGGCACACCCAGGCGCTATTATGTGCTGAGGCTCTCTCACAGCGACATGAAGGTGATGGTTCCGGTAGAAAACTCCCAGCAGGTGGGAGTGAGATATATCGTCGGAGCCAGTGACATCGATGATGTCGTATCTGTCCTGCACTCTGATTCCACGCCGATGTCCGATAACTGGAATAAAAGAAATCGGGATAACATGGAGAAACTCAAGACCGGAGATCTGAAAGAGATCGCAGAGGTGGTGCGCAATCTTTTGCGGGCGGATCACCGGAAGAAACTTTCAACAGGTGAAAAAAAGATGCTTAACAACGCGAAACAGCTTCTGCTCAGTGAATTCGTGTTAGTAAAAAATATTTCCGTCGATAATGCGGATCAGATGATCGAAGATGCCGTGCTGGAAGGTATCGAACACTGATACGCAGCCCCGATATACAAGGAAAAAATTCGTTTTTTGTCCAAGCTGCGGATTGTCTCAATCGGCAGCTTGTTATATTATAGAACTTATTAAATGTCGCAGAAGAAGAAAGTTCATACGGTGAAATCGGAATCGGGTTGTCCGTGTCTTTCAGGCCGGATGCGTATGGTTTCACGGTGTTTCTTTTTGCGGCCTGCAGAAGGGAGGTGAAAAACGTGTTTCAAAAACTGTTCAGATGGATCTTTTCCCTTCTGGGTATGGCCTGCGGAGCCGGCATTTTTTTCGCAGCGACTTATCTGATAAGACTCATTCCTTCGGCACCGGAAATTTCCCAGCTCTGGTACTTTATTCTGGGTGCCGTATGTATTGTAGTCACCGGACTCATTTTCTTTCTTATCGCTCCGCATGTTCAGCGAGGCGGCGAGCAATTTACCCGGGAGCTGGATGATAATCTGAAAAAAATACCGGTTCACGAATTTATCTGCGGAACGGCAGGACTGATCCTGGGCCTTCTGATCGCTTTTCTCATCAGCAGCCTGTGGCGGGGATGGTCCGTTCCCGTGGTGGGAACGGTGCTGTCTGCGCTCCTCTACATATTCCTCGGATATATCGGCATGTATATCGGACGGAAAAAGGCGACAGATATCATGCTGAATACCAGACAGCTTTCCGCGGCGCGGGGAACGAAAGCGTCAAAGAACAAAGCACAGGGGCAGGCGGCCCCGAAGATACTTGATACCAGCGTCATCATAGACGGAAGAATTGCGGATATCATGAAGACCGGATTTATCGAGGGGAGAATCGTCATTCCCGAATTCGTTCTCGTGGAACTGCGTCATATCGCGGATTCCTCCGATTCTCTGAAACGGAACAGAGGACGGCGCGGCCTGGATATTCTGAATAAAATTCAAAGTCAGTACGGCGTGGAGATCTACAATACGAATTCCGAAAAGTCTCTCAGCAGTATTCCGGAGGTGGATGCAAAACTTCTTCAGCTGGCTCTTATCATGAACGGAAAGGTCGTGACGAATGACTACAACCTGAATAAAGTTGCGTCTATCAAGGGCGTTTCCGTCCTGAACATCAACGAACTGGCCAATACGCTGAAGCCGGTAGTACTGCCCGGTGAGGATATGGAGCTGACGCCGATCAGAGAAGGCAAGGAGAACAGTCAGGCTCTCGCTTATCTAGATGACGGCACGATGATCGTCGTGGAAGGCGGGCGCAGATATATCGGACAGGAGATTACGGTGACGGTAACCAGTGTGCTTCAGACATCGGCGGGGAGAATGATCTTCGCAAAGCCGAGACACGGAAACTGAGGCGGTGCACGCCGCGGCAGAGCGGTGAACGGGCACTTCCGGAGAAAAAAGCGAAAGGCAATAAACGGATAATAAGGCGAAGGGCGGCAGAATGATTTTCGGCCTGCCCTCGCGGTGGAAGACGCGGTTTCAAGCAGCCGTCGTCGGATTTTTCAGGTGAGATTTGAAATGTATAAGGAAAAGAAAGTCAGTGTCATTATAGCTGCTGCCGGGTCCTCCATGAGGATGGGCGGCGTCAACAAACAGTATATTGAGATCGGCGGAATATCGGTTCTGGCACGATCCGCCAAAGCGTTTGAGCGGAATGCCTATACCGATGAAATCATCATCGCGGTCCGTCCGGGAGATGAGGAAAACTGCAGACAGTCTGTGGTGGAAAAGTACGGACTGAAAAAAGTCAGGGCGGTCGTAGCCGGCGGCGCGGAACGTCAGATTACCGTGATGAAGGCGCTGGACAGCGTGGCACAGGATGCCGGACTCATTCTCGTACATGACGGGGCAAGGCCGTTTGTGACGCAGCGCCTGATCCACGATGTCATCGATGCTGCGGACAGAGAAGGTGCCGCCGTTCCATGTGTTGAGGTAAAAGATACGATCAAGATGACGGAAAACGGCCGCGTGGCGGAAACGCCGGAGCGTTCACGCCTCAGGGCCGCGCAGACCCCTCAGGGATTTGACGCCTCCCTGCTCCGGGAGGCGTACCGGAAGATCATCGGCGAGGAACACCGCGTCGTCACGGATGACGCTTCTGTCGTCGAGGCCTGCGGCCACGAGGTGGCAGTCGTGGAGAGCGATCCGGGCAATGTCAAGATCACGACGCCTGAGGATGTGCGCAGCGCAGAGATGATGACAGCAAATGAATCGGATCTTAAAATAAAATTTTCGGAACGGAATGCACCGGAATCCGAAAGAAATGCGGGTGCGGGCGACAAAGGAACCGACAGAAAACAGAGCGGCGCGGTTTCGGAGTCCTCCTATGAGGGCCTGAAATCCATGTTTCCGCGTATCGGGCTGGGCTGTGATGTTCACGCTTTGGTCGAGGGAAAGAAGCTCGTATTAGGCGGCGTGCAGATTCCCTACGGGAAGGGACTGGAGGGACATTCCGACGCGGATGTTCTGATTCATGCGGTCATCGATGCCCTTCTCGGAGCGGCAGGTCTGGGCGATATCGGAAAACATTTTCCGGATACCGATGAGAATTACCGGGGTATCAGCAGTCTGGTTCTTCTCGAGAGAACGGCCGAGCTGCTGAAAATGCAGGGATTCCGGATTATCAATATCGATGCGGTAGTCATCGCTCAGGAGCCGAAAATTTCCGCCTATACGCCGCAGATGTGTGAAAAGATGGCAGATGTGTTGAAAATTTCATCGGCTCAGATTAATATAAAAGGTACGACTGCCGAACATCTGGGTTTTACCGGACGAGGCGAGGGCATTGCGGCTCAGGCGGTCGCGTCGGTGGTGAATTAAGCCTGTTCAGGACAGGCGCAAGCGGGAGCCTGGAGACTCACCGCACCGTTTACAGTTGGAGTTAAGGAGAAAGTTCGACATGAAGATGTCAAAGATGTATTTCAGGACGCTGAGGGAGGTTCCGGCGGAAGCAGTGCTTCCGAGCCATATATTCATGCTTCGCGCAGGACTGATCCGCAAACTGGTTTCCGGAGTTTACGGATTTATGCCGCTGGGAACCAGGGTTCTGAGAAAAGTGGAAAATATTGTAAGAGAAGAAATGGACCGGGCGGGAGGCCAGGAAATTCTGATGTCGGCCATTCAGCCGGCGGAGCTCTGGAAGGAATCAGGCCGTTGGTCGGCCTACGGCCCTGAGATGTGGCGCCTGAAGGACAGAAACGACAGAGAATTCTGCCTCGGACCGACACATGAGGAGATTTTTACGGACATCATCCGGAATGAAGTGAGCTCATACCGTCAGCTGCCGGTCAATCTCTATCAGATCCAGACGAAATACCGGGATGAGGCGCGGCCGCGTTTCGGACTGATGCGCAGCAGGGAGTTCATCATGAAGGATGCCTATTCCTTCGATCGGGATGAAGAGGGCCTGGATCTGAGCTATCGCAATATGTATGACACCTATACGAGAATCTTTACGAGATGCGGTCTCGATTTCCGCGCGGTGGAAGCGGATTCTGGCGCGATCGGCGGAAATGCCTCGCATGAATTTACCGCTCTGGCGGACAATGGTGAGAGCCGGATCGTCTGCTGCGACAGCTGTGATATGGCTGCGACGGATGAACGGGCCGAGTGCGTGGACGCAGCGCCGTCCGGCGAGGCGGAGCTTCCGCTTGAGGAAGTGCATACGCCGGGAACGAAAACGATCGAAGAGGTGGCATCTTTTCTGGGTCTGCCAAAGGAAAAGACGATCAAGGCTCTCCTTTACGAGACGTATGACGATGACATGCATGTAAACGGCTATGTAGCTGCTTTCGTCCGCGGAGACAGAGAGGCAAATCTGATAAAAATCATCAACGCGCTGGGAATTCCGGAGCATGCCATTGCCTTCGCCGATGAGGCGAAAATGAGTGAGGCGACCGGCTGTGTCGGCGGATTCACAGGCCCGATGGGGCTGAAAAACTGTACGGTTATCGTGGACAGCGAGCTGACGGGTCAGAAAAACCTGTGCGCGGGAGCCAACAGAGAGGATTACCACTGCGTCAATGTCAATTACGGCCGAGACTATACCGGCGATATCGTGACAAATATCAAACTGATTCAGGAGGGAGATCCCTGCCCGAAGTGCGGAGCTCCCGTCCGCTTTACCCGCGGAATCGAAGTGGGACAGGTTTTCAAGCTGGGAACGAAGTACAGCAAACCGATGGGCGCGGTTTACAAAGATGAGAACATGAAAGAACATGACATTCTCATGGGATGTTACGGCGTCGGCATCAGCAGAACGATGGCGGCCATCGTCGAGCAGTCCCACGATGAAAACGGCATCATATGGCCGGTGTCTGTGGCTCCGTATCATGTGATCATCACCGTCGTGAAAGCGAAAGATGAAGTACAGTCAGCCCTGGCGGAAAAGATGGAGCAGGCGCTTACGGAGCAGGGCGTTGAAGTTCTGGTGGACGACAGGGATGAGCGTCCGGGCGTGAAGTTTAAGGACGCGGATCTCATCGGTATTCCGGTGAGAATTACTGTCGGAAAAAAAGCCGCCGACGGCATCGTGGAATATAAACTGCGCAGCGGCGGCAGCGTTGAGGAAAAGACGGCGGATCAGGCTGTGGAGGATGCGGCCCGTCTGGTACGGGAGGCTCTCAGCGTATAGCAGCGGTCCGCATCTTTCCGGAGCGGAAAGATGCGGAACAGAATCTGTCAGCAAAAATATCTTTGGTTCTCCGCCGCTGGACCGGCGGACGGGGACCGGAAAGGAAAATGGCAACAGCGATGAAAAAATTTACGATTGAAATGGAAAACGGCGGAATCATGGAAGGGGAGCTGTATCCCGAAATCGCACCGATTACCTGCGCGAATTTCGAAGAACTGGCAAACAGCGGATTTTATGACGGACTGATTTTTCACAGAGTTATCCCTCATTTTATGATTCAGGGCGGAGATCCGGAAGGAACCGGTATGGGCGGATCCGAGAAGAAAATTCCGGGCGAATTTGCCTCCAACGGTTTCCGCAACGATCTTAAGCATACGAGAGGCGTCATCTCCATGGCGCGTTCCATGATGCCGAACTCCGCAAGCTCTCAGTTCTTTATCATGGTGGAGGATTCCCCTCATCTGAACGGGGAATATGCCGCTTTCGGAAAAGTGATAAAGGGTATGGAAGTGGCGGACGATATCGTGTGGGAACCGAGGAATTCCGCAGATAAGCCTCTGCGCGATCAGGTGATGAAACGCGTGCGGGTAGAGACGATCTGACGGTCCGAAACTTCCGGAGAAAAGTGACGGAAGGCCCGGAAACGGAAAAGACGGAAAAAACCGGCCCCGGCGGCCAGAATCTGATTCTGGCCGCCGGGGCCGGTTTTTTCTCTCTGCTGTACGGGAAATATCAGAGCGCAGGCTGCGTGAAAATCTCCGGCTTCATCCCACGCACTTTTCACACTTTTCCGTTGCTCTGTATTGCGATTCAGAATATAATAAATTATTAACGGGTATTATCAGATACGACAGAAGGGAAGGGTTCTGCCGGACGGTATGGGACCGCCGGCGTCCGGACGCCGGGAGAGAAAAGGGCAGAAAGGCGAAGAGATCAGGAGAAAATTTTTATGAAGATATACAATACGATGACGAGAAAAAAAGAGGATTTTGTTCCCATCGATGAGAATGAAATCAGAATGTACGTGTGCGGACCGACCGTCTATAATTATATTCACATCGGAAATGCGCGGCCGGCTGTCGTATTCGATACGCTCCGACGGTATTTTGAATATAAAGGAAAAAAAGTAAAATATATACAGAATTTTACGGATGTGGATGATAAGATTATCAACAAATCCCGGGAGGAAGGCGTCAGCGCAAAGGAAATCAGCGAGAGATATATCGGAGAATATTTCAAAGATGCGGATTCTCTGAACCTGGAGAGAGCGACAGTCCATCCGAAAGTCACTGAAAATATAGACGAGATCATCCGTTTCGTTAAGGTGCTGGTGGAAAAGGGATACGCCTATGAGTCGGAAGGAGATGTCTATTACAGCACCAGAAAATTTAAAGGATACGGAAAGCTGTCCGGTCAGAATATAGAAGAACTCGAAGCGGGCGCAAGGGTCAGTATCGGAGAAGTCAAGCGCGATCCGCTGGATTTCGCTCTCTGGAAAGCGCAGAAGGCACCGGATGAGCCGGCGTGGGACAGCCCCTGGGGACCCGGCAGGCCGGGATGGCATATCGAATGTTCCGCCATGTCCAATAAGTATCTGGGAGAAACGATCGATATTCATGCCGGAGGACAGGATCTGGCTTTCCCGCATCATGAGAATGAGATCGCTCAGTCGGAGGCCTATACGGGAAAGACGTTTGCCAACTACTGGATGCACAATGCGTATATCACCATCGACAATGAGAAAATGTCGAAGTCGAAGGGAAACTTCTTTACCGTCCGCGATATTCTGAAGGAGTACACCGGTGAAGAGATACGTTTCTTTCTGCTGAGCGGCCATTACAGAAGTCCCATCAATTTCAGCAGAGATCTGATGATTCAGTCGCGCAGCAGCCTGGCGCGCATGCATCATGCGGAGGAAAATCTGAAGCATCTGAAGCAGCACGGCCTGGATGGCGGTATGACGGAACAGGAACTTTCGAACTGGGAGAAGATGACTTCCTTCCGCAGCAGATTTGACGATGCCATGGAGGATGATCTGAATACGGCCGACGCCATCAGTGTCGTCTTCGAACTGATCCGGGAAATCAACACCGCCGTCCGCGACGGAGCTTCCCGGGAATTTGCAGGAAAATGTCTCGGTCTGCTGGAAGAACTGACAGGTGTGCTGGGCATCCTCGGAGACAGTTCCAAAGCGGACGATGATATACCGGAGGAGATCACAGCCCTCGTACAGGAACGGCAGGAGGCGAGAAAAGCAAAAAACTTCGCGCGGGCGGATGAAATCCGCGACATCCTCCGGGAAAAGGGCCTGGCGGTGGAAGATACACCGCAGGGACCGAAGATCGTCAGACTGTAAAGGATGTATGAAAAAAGCGTGCGGATGCACGGATAAAAACGGATAAAATCAGATGAAAAATGTGAAGCGATGAACCGGTGCGGAACAGGTACAGATCAGATACCGATGAGAACGCACATGACGCACCTGGAAAGACGGACGGAAAAGGGACGGTAAACAGAATGGACATCAAAGAACAGGCTTTAAAAAAACATAAGGAATGGGGCGGTAAGATCGAGGTCATCTCCCGGGCGCAAATCGAGACAAAAGAGGATCTGGCCCTGGCCTATACGCCGGGTGTGGCAGCCGCCTGCCTCGAGATAGCGGAGAATGAGACACTGGCGTATGACTATACCAGAAAGGGAAATCTCGTGGCGGTGATCACCGACGGCACGGCAGTGCTGGGGCTGGGAGATATCGGTCCTGCCGCCGCAATGCCGGTCATGGAGGGGAAATGCGCGCTGTTCAAGCGCTTTGCCGATATTGACGCATTTCCGATCTGTATCGATTCCAAGGATCCGCAGGTGATCATAGATACCGTGAAAAATATCTCGAAGAGTTTCGGCGGCATTAATCTTGAGGACATTTCGGCGCCGAGATGCTTTGAGATCGAACAGACGCTGATCCGCGAGTGCGATGTCCCCGTATTTCACGATGATCAGCACGGCGCAGCCATCATTGCAGCGGCGGGGCTGCTCAATGCGGTAAAATTTACGGGAAAGAAGATGGGTGAACTGAAGATTGCCGTAAACGGAGCGGGAGCCGCCGGAATCTCCATCGCCCGTCTTCTGTTGAAGATGAATTTCGGCGAAATCATCATGTGTGACCGGTTCGGCATCATCTGGGACGGCAATCCGGACAACAACGGACCGCAGCAGGAAATGGCGGAGGTGACAAACCGCGGCATGATGAAGGGAACGCTGGCCGACGCTGTCAGAGGAGCGGATGTCTTTGTGGGAGCCTCCGTGCCGGGAACACTGACGCAGGATATGATCCGCACCATGGCGGACAAGCCGATCATCTTCGCTCTGGCCAATCCGGTACCTGAGATCATGCCGGATGAAGCTCTGGCTGCAGGAGCAGCTGTCGTCGGTACGGGCCGCAGCGATTTTCCGAATCAGGTCAATAACGCCCTCTGTTTTCCGGGTATTTTCCGCGGCGTTCTCGATGTCAGAGCACGTCTGATAACCGACGAGATGAAGGTGGCGGCGGCATATGCCATCGCATCTGTCATTTCAGAGGACGAGATGCGTGCGGATTACATTCTGCCGGATGCCTTTAATCCGCAGGTGGCGAAAGCGGTGGCAAAAGCGGTGGCAGATGAAGCCGTCAGAAGCGGTGTGGCGAGGATCTGAGGAGATGACAGAGTTTTTTCGCGGAGAAAGTTCGTGAAAAAAGAGTCCGGACAGGAAGATTCGGAAAGGTCAAGAGAATTCAGGCGGAGGTCAAAGATGGATCAGCATGAGAAGGAACGGAATATGGGCAGCAGCGCGGAGCGCAATGAACGGAAAGCAGCGGATGGTAAGTCAGGTGCCGGGTACCGGACAGAACATGATACGATGGGTGAGGTTCTCGTGCCGGCGGACCGGTACTGGGGTGCGCAGACACAGCGCAGCTACATGAATTTCAGGATCGGAACGGAAAAAATGCCGGCGGAGATCATACGGGCCTTTGCCGTTCTGAAAAAAGCTGCCGCGCTGGCAAACGCCGAACTCGGAATGCTGGACAAAGAGAGAAGCGGGGTTATCGCCCGTGTATGCGATGAAATTCTGGACGGAAAACTGGACGGTAATTTTCCCCTGGCGGTCTGGCAGACCGGAAGCGGCACACAGTCCAATATGAATGTCAATGAAGTGATAGCTAACAGAGCGCGTGAACTGGCAGGAGGAAAGGTGGATTTTCACCCGAACAATCATGTGAACTGCTCGCAGAGTTCCAATGATACTTTTCCCACTGCCATGCATATCGC
>CAJFPD010000008.1 GCA_904398315.1 Candidatus Alangreenwoodia gallinarii
TCCTCTGCCCGTCCGGCGCGGAAACGTAGACCCGGTTTCCCGGCACGGCAGCCAGCGCCTCAGTCAGTACGTGAAGCCCCTTCGCCCAGATTCCGTCATCATTGGAAACTAAAATGTTCAAATTTCCCTCCTGTATCTCTCTTAACGATATTTCTTCACTCTGTCTTCCTGTCTTTTTTCTTCTGTCTTTTCCTGCGGCACACCACATGCCGTTACGATTCCTCCCGCTCATCCTTTCTGCGCACCGGAATCTCGGAAAATTCGATACCGTCGACGACGGAGGAAAAGACCTTCCCCAGGGAATCGTGGATCACCAGTTCCGCCTGTCCGTCGAAGCCCGTCTCCTGCTTGTTGATCAGCACGAGATGTTTTCCGCTGAAGTACTGAATCAGTCCCGCCGCCGGGTAGACGACGAGAGACGTGCCTCCCACGATCAGTGTATCCGCCTCGCTGATGGCGATGATGGATTTCATCATCAGATCGTTGTCCAGCGGTTCCTCGTACAGCACCACGTCCGGCTTCAGAATGCCGCCGCACTCGCAGTGAGGCGTATAGGTGCCTTCCGCCCAGTGAGACTTATCCAGAGAATATTCCAGCGGATACTCTCTGTGGCACTTCATGCAGTGGGATTTTGAAATCGTCCCGTGGATCTCGTAAACCTCTTTGCTCCCGGCTGCCTGATGCAGGCCGTCGATATTCTGCGTGATGATGGCGCGCAGCTTTCCCATCTGCTCCAGCTTCGCCAAAGCGTAGTGAGTGGTATTGGGTTTCACATCGGGAAAGACGAGATTCTGCATATAATATTCGTAAAAATCGTCGGTACGGTTCATGAAAAAGGTATGGCTGACGATTTCCTCCGGCGTGCAGTGAAAACGCGTCTTCGCGTTCCACAGGCCGTTTTCCGAACGGAAATCCGGCACACCGCTCTCCGTGGAAACGCCGGCGCCGCCGAAAAATACGATCTTCTCACTTTCATCTATGATTTTTCTCAGTTCCTCGTACATATGGTTTCCTCCTTTTGCCCTTTCCCCGAAAGAAAATTAAAGGGCGAAGCGGTCGTCATCCTGCGGCCTCGGCAGTATCCCGATTTTTTCAAAAAACTCCGCCGCGATGGATGCCATGATCTTGTGGCCGGCGGGATTCGGATGGATCCCGTCGAAAAAGTACCGGCCGTATCCGGAATGAAGCTTATTTTTCATCCCGGAATCGAAGTCCACATACGGCAGAAGATTGGCTTTCGCAAAGGTGATCAGCCATTCCTTGTAGGTAGCCAGCTGTTCCCGGATCATGTCATAGGGAAGAAAGGTCTTCCACTCCTCCGGAACGTCCTTCGGAGAAGGCTCCGGCGCGATACCGATCATAGGAACGATGCCCTTATCCAGCGCCATCTGCGTCATGACGACGACATTGTTCGTCACATAATCCAGCGTCGTGCCGCCGATGATATCGTTTCCGCCGCCCATGATGAGAACAGCCTTCGGATTCAGATCCACCACATGTTCCTTAAAGCGCGTCACCATGCCTTCTGTGGTATCGCCATTCATGCCGACGTTCAGGAGATTGATCTCCCGTTCCCGCCGCAGGCGTCCGATCCACGTCTGCGATCCGTCCACCTCATAGCCGTAGGTGATACTGTCTCCGATGCAGATGATGCGGTCGTCCTTACTGATAGCCGCCAGATGCTTCTCCACCTCTTCCGGATCGATCTTCATAGCGGCAGCCGCCTCCGCGGCGCTGATCTCCGAAGATTCCATCTCGCCGTTCAGCTTATGCTCCTGCTCATAGAGCATGCGTTTCTGATAATCGGTCAGTTCCTTATCGATTTCCGACTCGGTGCGCACGTTATATACCGTGTCGGCGCCCTCTGAAACACTGTACGTTCTGATCTGAACGCCGTCCTGCACCTGCTTCTTCACATCGGCGCCCACGACTTTCTCGCGCTCGAGACGGATCCGCTCCATCTTTTCATTGCGCTCCTCGATCTCGGCGATTTTCTTCAGATCTTCTTTCGTCTGTTCGTCATTATCGACATCGATCTCATCGTATTCAAATTTTCCGTCCGTTTCGCCTCTGCGCCCCGTCGCTGCATTCTTTATGCTGTCTTTTTTCTCTTCAGCCATCTCATCACCCCGCTGAAATACAGGATCTTTTCCAAACCCTGCCGTTTCCCGTCCGGCGCAGCAGACCGACATGATATGCCGGCACAGCAGACCGGAAAATATTCTTATTTTTTCATTTCATATATTACGATTTTACTATGATTTTCTGAACAGCGCAACCGCAGACGACATGCGGGCCGTGTCAAGTTTCTGTGAAGTTTTGCAGCTGTACTGAGACGTGTGCGGAACCGACCGGCGTCCGCGGCGAACCGACGGAAACGGAAGAAAAATCCCGGGAAAAGGAAGCAAGGAAATAGAAATAAAAGTAACGCAGTAAAAAATATAGTCATATCATGACTGAAATATCTGTGATAAAACAAAGATCCGGATTACCGTTTGGCGGTCATTCACTCTCTGATAAAGGGGGTGACGCTTATGATTACATATTCGGAACTGTTTCCGTTCGGAATCTTAATCGTGAGTATTATTACTCTGTGCGTTACGATAACGCGCAAAAAGTAAAGATGACCGCCTGATCTGAGGATTAGACGGTCA
>CAJFPD010000009.1 GCA_904398315.1 Candidatus Alangreenwoodia gallinarii
AATATCCTTCTTTTTCTTCTCTGCCGGAGGTGTTTCCTCGATCAGATGAAACATCAGACCGAATTCCCTGGTCATTTTCGACAGATAGGATTCTCTTTTTCCGTTTGTCTCTTTTTTTCTGTTCATCTTTCTCATCCTTTCCGCAAAAGATATCTCTTCCACGTCTTTTACCGTCTTTTCCGGATATTTTTCCGTATGTCCTTTTTACTTCTTTCCGGATGTTTCCCGAAGGGAGCTCCGTATGCCGTTTCCTGCCCCCTTCCCGGTCTTTTCCGGACTTTCCCGATCCTCAGACGTCTCCTGGTATTCTTCCGGACATCCTTCCGACTGCCGGCTCCCGGCTCCGGACTGTTTTCTTCTGTTGCTGCTTATTATGCACCGGAATGCCTCCCGGGGAAAGAAAAGCGAGCGCTCATGAGCGCTCATTCCGGCGACGTGGAAAAGCCTGCGACACGGAAAAAGGCCCGTCATCCCTTTCGAATGATAAAAAAACACCTTTATTCCTTCAAAACGGGATTCTCCCCCTTTCATTTCCGGGGAAATTGCCGGCCGTACCTGAAAAATACCCCGGAACCGGAGAGGTTCTGACCGCGATATTCTGATACAATAATCCCGAAAAGAAAAATCAGAAGGCAGATAAATGAAGGCGAAAGAAAGAATCGTTTTCCAAAATCGCAAATAGAAATCATAAATATTACAGAATAATGATATGATTATGAATATTTTTGAAGTAAAGACAGATAAAAAACAGTATATCGATCTGCTTCTGCTCGCTGACGAGCAGGAAAGCATGATCGACAGGTATCTCGACAGAGGCACCATGTATGCTCTTGACGACGACGGCGTAAAAGCGGTCTGTGTCGTGACAGATGAAAACGATGGTATTCTGGAGATAAAAAATATCGCTGTGGAGCCGGAAAGTCAGAAAAAGGGATACGGAACACAGCTCATCCGGTTTCTCCGTGAGAAATACAGAGATTCTTACGGAATCCTGCAGGTCGGAACGGGAGACAGTCCGCTGACCGTTCCTTTTTATGAGAGCTGCGGTTTCCGAAAGACACACCGCATCGCGGATTTCTTCCTCGATCATTACGATCATCCCATCTATGAATGCGGAAAGCAGCTCACAGATATGGTTTATCTGCAGATGAAAATCTGACCGAAACAGCGGCCCGTCGCTCCGGACCGCTGTTTTCGTAAATCGTAAAATCGTATTCCTCCCGGTACGTTCTCCTTCGGGAATGAATCAGAAAGTGCCGGGCATCGCATCGTATCATGCCTGATTAATACCGTCCGGCATTTCGTCAGAATTTCGTTCAGCATACCGTCCGGCACCCCGCCGGAATCCCGTTCACAATACCATCCGTATTCCGTCCGGAATGCCGTCAGAATATGATCAGAATATGATCAGCACGGCCGCGACGGCCACCGACATCTGTATCGCATAGTTGACCAGTCCGAATTTCAGATAATCCGGTATTTTCCACCGACAGATTTTTCCCGTTCCGTTCTCCTCCAGCTGTGCCTCGTCGATCTTTCCCGAGAGAATAAAACCTGCGGTCGCCGACCATAAAAACATGGAAGAACCGGCGCAGATAGATGCCGCGTAGGCCACTGCCACCCAGTGTGTCTGGGCTGCGAAGGAGGTGCTGCACAGATCCACGATGATCGGCATCATAGCCGCGGCTGCCGGACCTGCGGAAAACAGGCCGGAGATGACGGATGTCATCAGCATGAGAACAAGCAGGAGTATTTTCTGATCGCCGATGACAGACTGCAGGTACTGGGCCGCCGTGCTCAGATAGCCGGAGGCGCTGACGACGGCTGCCAGGAACAGGAAGGAAGCGATCGTCAGCACCGATTTCATATCGATGGTCTGCTTCACGTCGATCCCCTTCTTCGCTGCGACTGCAGCGGCCGTCACGTAGCCGAGCAGTGCTATGACTTCCGGAGGAATGGTTTCCTGCGGCACAAAGCTCCAGGCGAGAAACATCGCAAGAAAGATGACGCCCAGAACAATCAGCAGATCTTTTCTCACCTTCGTGTATTTATAGCGGCTCTGCAGAAATTCCACAGCCAGCGTGCGGGATGCCTCTCCGCCGCTTTCTCTCTTTACCGCTGTCCTCCAGACTGCCGCCACCAGGACAGAAGTCAGAAGAAACACCGGAAAGGCGCGGAACAGGTAATCCGTAAACGTGGTGATGCCGCTCGTCATGATTATGACTGCCGGGAAGTCCCCAATCGGCGAAGAAGCGCCCCCTGTGTTAGACATGACTAACAGGCAGGAAAAGAATATACCGACATATCTCCTGTCCAGCTGCAGAGCCCGGAATAACACGAAGATCACGGGCAAAACCATCATGACGGCTGTGATATTGTTCAGAAAGGCGCTGACGAAGAACATCAGCAGGCTGAAAAGCACCAGACATCTGCGTTTTTCACCTCCGGAGAAGACAGCCAGCTTCAGCGCCAGGCGCTGCATGATTCCCGTCTCCGCCACCAGACCGGTGAAGAGCTCCATCGTGATCAGAATTACCAGCACATCATACTGAAAGTTCGATGTGATCTGCTTCAGAGGAATCCCCTTCGCGACAGCGAAAACCGCGGCGGCTCCGAAAAGAACGGCCACCAGTACCGTGCCGGCAGTACCGGTAGCGCCGTCGCGGCCCGCGGCAGCTGCGGTGCCCGAGACTCCCGCAGCGAGTTTTTCTGACGAGGCGGAAGCCTGATTTTCTCGTGCTCTCCCGAGGCTCTGTCTTCTCCTTTTTTCTCGCTGCTTTTCCAGTACCTGCTTTCTGCTGTCTTTACATTCCATCGTTCCGTTTTCCGGAGCTTCCGGCAGCATTCTGCCGCCGGAAGCCGGACTGCGGTCTGAAGTCAGGCTGATATCA
>CAJFPD010000010.1 GCA_904398315.1 Candidatus Alangreenwoodia gallinarii
GGATATATCAGGATGAATGACGGAGGTCTCGCATGCGGTGAAATCTCCGGTATTGAGGAAAAGCTCCGTCTCATACGCAGTGAAGGTGTTCTCTCTGCCGACAATATTTTATAACAATCCTTTTCTGTCCTCTGCAGCTTCAGATCTGCGGGACACAGATTTACAATCGGCAAAGCCTGTGCTAAAATCAACATTGTAGAGTAAATAATGCGCGTTGACCCTGTGTCTGAAGTGCGGCAGGATGGGATGTTGCCTGCCGACGAAAAGCCGTTTCATATGCCCCTTCCGTCAAGGATCGGGCAAAAACAGGCTTACGGTGCATTATTGCATCCGCTGCTGCATTAAAGAGACCAGAAAAAATCCTTTCTCTTTGATGCGGTATTGTAAACCGCTTTTATCACAAGAGAAAGGAGTTATTATGCCCAAAAATAAAAAGTTTCTTCTGAGTACCATCGTTACTGTAGCGCTTCTGGTTGCGCTCGACGTCATTCTGACGCGTTTTCTGTCGATTCAGACACAGTTTTTAAGAATCGGATTCGGCTTTCTTCCGGTCGCCGTGGCGGGAATCGCTTACGGACCTTTCTGGGGAGCCGTAACCGGAGCGGTAGGCGACATTCTCGGCATGATCATCTATCCTCCCGCAGATTATTTTCCAGGATTTACGCTGACGGCACTTCTCACCGGCGTCATTTTCGGCCTGCTGCTTCATCGCCGTGTGACCATCCCGAGGACCATTCTGGCATCTGCTCTCGTATGTCTGCTGTGCAATCTCGTCCTCGATACGCTGTGGCTCGATATCATGTACGGCAGCGGCTTTATCGCACTGCTTCCTGCCCGGGTGGTCAAATGCCTGATCAACATCCCGATCTATACGATACTGATCAAGATCATCTGGGGAAATGCTCTCTCGAAAATTCCTCAGTTTAAGACAAAGACCTTCTGAATATAAAGACTTCCGAATATACTATAACTATACTATTGCGGAATATTATTCTGATATTTCCCGCAGCGATCGTTAAGACATCCCATACGTTCGCTGCCTGAGAGAATCTCGGTAACTTCACAGTGGTTTACGCAGCCGGAACAGCAGAAAATGCGTGTTTTCATCTCTTCAAAGGGAGAATGAAAGCCGCGAAAGTCTGTTCCGGCTGTTTTTCTGTCTGCCATAAATTCCGACGCCAGAACGGCTGCTCCGAAGGCACCCATCACTTTATTATATCTCGGAACGGTCACCTGACATCCCAACGCATTTTCAAACGCTTTCCGTATGGCAGCATTAGCGGAAACTCCGCCCTGAAAGAATACCTTCTCTCTGATCTTCTTGCCCCGGGCCACGTCGCTCAGATAATTGCGTACGAGAGCTTCTGCCACGCCGGCGATAATATCAGCTCTTCCCGCTCCCTGCTGCTGCTTGTGGATGATATCCGATTCCGCAAAAACGGCACACCGGCCTGCGATCCTTTCCGGCCGTTTTGCATTGAGTCCCAGCTGTCCGAATTCATCCACCGTCAGATTCATCCTCTCCGCCTGCCGGTCGAGAAAGGCTCCCGTCCCTGCCGCGCAGACTGTATTCATCGCAAAATCCCGTATAATGCCCTGATCGAGCAGGATAATCTTGGAATCCTGTCCCCCGATCTCAATGACAGTCCGTACTTCCGGATCGATGACGGCCGCTGCCACACCGTGAGCCGTTATTTCATTTTTTATCACGTCTGCTCCCAGCATACGGCCCGCCAGCTGTCTTCCGCTGCCCGTAGTACCTACCGCCGTAATCTCCTCATCTCTGTAAAGCTCCCGCAGAATTCCCATTCCCTGCGCTATCGTTCCCATCGGATCTCCGTGTGTCCTCAGATAAAGAGAATCGACCAGCTGATATTTTTCATCGATCAGTACAAAATCCGTGCTGACTGATCCTGAGTCGACGCCCATCGCATATTTTCCCATCCGTTCTCCTCCTTCCGCTTATCCTCTCTTTCTTGCCAGCATATCCGTAAAGGCTTCAATCCTTGTAAGGTATCCGGCCTCTCCGGAAAGTTCATCATAGATCAGCGTCATGACGGGTATCCCTTCCTTTTCAGATACTCTGTTCAGGATGGCATGACCGACGATCTCCGGCATGCACCCGGCCGGAAAGATCTGTATGATGCCGTCCATGCCGCGGATTTTCCCTGATGCGGCGAAAGCGACGCTTTCTTTTGTGTATCCGCCGATCTCACAGCTGAGATACCGTTTTCCCGCGATTCTTTCACCGATCCTGCCCCGCAGGCTCTCTTTTCCGCTTCCCGAAGCCGCACTTCCTGCGGCCTTGCGGCGGCGCGGCGGCAGAGGCAGTATTTTTTTCAGAGAAACCGCAGCTGTATGTCTGATCCACCAGGACAGTGTGATGTCCTTTTCAAAGCAGACTCCCAGTTCTGTCAGTCTGTCTCCTATACGGCGGTTTGCGCGCATATCGTTCAGCGTAAAGATTTCTCCGGTCAGCGCTATCTTTACCGGCGAGCGTGAGAAATCCCGGTTCAGCTGCATACTCTTCCAGCGGTATCTTCCCATGATGTCGAAAGCCCGGTTCAGACATCCGGTCTGTGACAGTTCCTCAAAGCAGGCGGATATCAGACGGTTCACCGCTTTCGGATCTTCGTAATATCCGGCATTTCTCCGGAGATCCGCTTCAAATGCCTCCGCCTCTTTCAGCAGATGATGAGCATCGTGCAGTTTTCGGATGAGATGGAGTGCTCCTCTGCCCTTTTTCAGCTCCGGAAAAAGGACAGAGATGCGCCGCAGAAGTTCTTTTATGCCCACCTCAGACGGCATGTCCAGTATGATCCAGCGATAACGGCATCCCCGTCTGTCGAGGATTGCCTTCAGAAGTTCGCAGAATTCTCCCAGACGACAGGGTCCGCCTGAAGAGATCATGACCGCCGTATCGGCACCTCTCCGCCATGCATCATCGAGTCCCGTCAGGAACAGTTTGAACGGCAGACACATATCTTCGGGTGCGTCCGGGCAGATTTCCCCTTCCTCAGCATTGTCCGGCGGCAGCGCCGGAATATAATCGATGCCCAGATCCCGGAAAAATGTGCCGGCGATTATCCCTGCGCATCCGATGTCAGGAAAAGTCACCTTCATATATCTTTATCGCTCCTTCCTGCGTACTCACCGGTACTTTCCGGGTTCCGTCCCCTGTTATTTTCCCTTCCGTTTCCTCTGCCGCACTTTCCGGCAGACAGCACCTCACAGAACGCTTCCAGCCGCGTGTCAAATCCGGCCTCTCCTGTCATTTCATCGAGTTTCAGCACGAGCACCGGCAGCTTGGTATTCTCCCGGATCATTTCCGAAACGACGGAATCCGTGCCGCAGGAGACGGAAGAAAGGCAGATAATCCCGTCGATGATTCCCTGATCCTCCAGATAGCGTGCGGCTCCGTACAGAGATATAAAATTCGCCCAGAAAGGCTTTTTTATCAGTTCTTTCAGATACTTTTCCTTATAAATTCTGTCTACCGCCTGTTCTGTGACGGGACCGATATCCAGTTTTTCCAGTTTTCGTATCAGATCCATATTGACAAAGGAATCCCTGATATTATAAGAATGGCCTGCGAGAAAAACGCGGTATTTTCTTTCTGTCACGCAGATCCCCTCTGCGCTTTTCCGCCATGCGCCGATCGCCGCCTGAAATGCTCTTTTCACATCCTTTTTCCGGATACCCAGACTTCTGCACGGTCTGTATAGCGAACGGAACAGGGCGGACCTGTCTCCGAAATCGACGGGTTCTGTAAAAATAAAATCCTCGCCGTCACCCGCCAGTTCCGGCAGTCCGTTCAGCTTCGGACAAAAAGATTCACCGTATTCGGAGTTCATAATTCGCAGCACAGCCACTTTATCGCACGTCTCCCTGAGACTTTCGACATGGCCGGAAAATACCTTGACCGGCAGGCAGGCCTCACCGATGCAGGAGGCCGTTCCCTTATCGAGGATTCTCTGATCTGTAGGCTCCGATATTTCCACATCCACGGGAAGCTCTTCGAAAAAAGTTTTCAGAAACGGTTCATAGGAATAATACAGCAGACCTCTGGGCAGCCCGATTTTCATAAAAAATACCCCCTTCGATGTCACATTCATTATTGACACCGCAGGGGGATTTCATACGGAAAATACTTCATAATACCGGACCGAGCCGCTTTTATCACCTCAGCCGATGACCTCATACATGGAAGCCGCCAGTTCCTTATTGGTATGCTCCGACAGTAGAAGAACTCTGACCTTCAGTTCTCCGTTGCCGAATCTCAGAAGAATGATATCTCCTTCCTTTACTTCGCTTCCCGGCTTCGCCGGCCTGTCATTGATCCATACCCGTTCCTGCTCGCAGGCCTCCTTCGCCAGCGTCCGCCTTTTGATCAGACGGGAATTTTTCAGAAATTTATCGATTCTCATATTCTTTCCGTTTCCCTTTCTTCTCCGCTCCGCGCGGAAAATCCGCACAGAAAAAACGGCTTCCTCAAAAGCCGCTTTTTTCCGTTTTCCAATCTATGAAGCCTGTCCGCCGCGTTCCGGCAGAACAGACTATTTGTTGACAGAGTCCTTCAGCGCTTTGCCGGCCTTGAATACCGGAGCCTTGGAAGCCGCGATCTCGATAGTCTCACCCGGTTTTCTCGGATTTCTTCCCTGTCTCGCCTTCCTCTCTCTCGTTTCAAACGTTCCGAAACCGATCAGCTGAACCTTATCTCCCGCTACGAGAGCCTCCTCAACGCATGCGACAAACGCATTGACTGCCGCTTCAGAATCTTTCTTTGTAAAACCAGTTTTTTCCGATACACTGGCGATTAACTCTGCCTTATTCACGAAATAACCTCCTTGGTAAACCTTCTCTTCCTGCCGCGTTCCGGCCGCCATTCCGCGGGAGCCGCCGGCGGTAAAATAATCAGACGTGCAGCGACCCTGCACATTGTATAGCTATTCTTACACGTAACATTCTGTTTGTCAATGTTTTCCGCCTTTTAACCGCAAAATTTCCACGATTTTCGAGCCTTTCGGCAGTCTTTCGATCTCTTCCGCCGTAATTCCCTTCAGCTTCAGAATCAGGGCAGCATAGACGATGACTCCGCACAGGACAGAAAGAAGCGTGGATATAACATTGCCTGCCGCCAGAGAAACAAGATGATAGATACCCCAGACGACAATTCCCATGACGGCGGCGGATATCACCGGTTTTCCATAAGTCATGGAAAATGCCGCTCTGCAGCCGGTATACCTTCTCACCGCCATGAGGTTCAGGATGGTAGCCGTCAGATAAGCTGCCGCCGTTCCCGCCGCTGCGCCCTTTACATTTACCGACGGTATACCTGTCAGCACATATGTCACGACGATTTTTACAGCTGCCCCGACGGCCAGATTGAACACAGGGACGAGCTGCTTTCCGATGCCCTGAAGAATTCCCGTCAGCGTCTGAACCAGAGAAAGAAAAATCGAACCGAAAGCCAGAATCACGAGACTTTCCGCCGCACTGAGCGCGCTCTCCTGCTGAGCCGGATACAGAAGCAGCATGATCGGCTGCGCCAGCACCATCAGACCGACAGCGCACGGCATGCCTACCAGCATGGCGGTGCGGATACCGAAAGTGGCATTGTACTGAAGAAATTCTGTATCCTTTGACCGGTGAGCCGCTGCGATGGCCGGTACGAGACTCATGGCGATGGACTGAGTCAGTACCTGGGGCAGATTGATCAGCGGCGTTGCAAAGCCGGACAGCTGACCGTACAGACTGTTGGCCTCCGCGCTGGTATATCCCGTATCCACCAGACGCCGCACGACGATGAGCAGATCGATATTGCTCATGATCGGCATGATAGCGGCTCCGATTGTCACAGGCACCGCGATGATGATAATGCGGGAAAGGATTTTCTTCGCCGGTTCCTTTTCATCCGAGACGGAATTGCTGCAGCTTTCCACAATTCCCCTGCGCCTCTTCAGAAACAGAATGAAGATAGCGATCAGACCGCATACCGCTCCGATGGCAGCGCCGGAGGACGCTCCCGCCGCCGCAAATTTCAGGCCGTAAGGCAGAAGCAGCAGAGCCAGAGAAAGCCCGCATACTACGCGGAACAGCTGTTCGATCACCTGAGAAGAAGCCGTCGGCGTCATATCCTGAAGTCCCTGAAAGTATCCGCGAAAGGCCGCCATCATCGGCACAAACAGAAGCGCCGGCGCGATGGCGCGCATGGAATAGATCGCCTCTGTCTCCCCCTTCATGATCTGCACGATATACGGGGCTCCGGCAAACAGGATCAGGCAGGTCACGATGCCCAGTCCCAGAAGCAGCTGAAAAGAGAGGCGGAATACGCGGTATGCTTCCCGGTGATTTCCCACGGCGGTCCGTTCCGAAACAAGTCTGGCGATGGCAGTCGGAATACCCGACGTGGACAGAGTCAGCAGCAGAACATAGATAGGATATGCTGTCTGATAATATCCCATGCCCGTATCCCCGATAATATTTGCAAGAGGAATGCGGAAAAACGCGCCGAACACTTTGACGATGAGTCCTGCGATTCCGAGAATAACCGCTCCTTTGAAAAACGATTTCTTAGTCATATCTTTTCTGTTTTTTCCCCGGAAGCTCCGCTTCAGTCTTCCGCAGCGGGGCCTCCGGAATTCAAACCGGGATTTTCAATATCCTTTCCATATCCCGGGCTACACCGTCATTACAGTGCCGCGAGAATTTTTCCGCAGGCGGCCTCCGTCTCCGCCATTGTCTTTTCAATATCGATTGTCAGGAATTCGCCGTCGCGGTAGAGCACTCTGCCGTCGGCCATCGTCAGTATCACATCGCTTCCGGAAGCGGAATAGACGATACTGTTTACCAGGTCATGCACGGGGCGCATGTGAGGACGGCTGATATCGAGCACCGTAAGGTCGGCTCTCTTCCCCAGCGCGAGCACGCCGCAGTCTTCTCTTCCCTGGGACAGAGCGCCTGCCCGGGAAGCCGCATATAAAGTCTGCGCCGGAGTGATTACCGTAGGATCTTTATGTCTTTCCTTATTCAGCAGAGCGAAAAATTTCATCTCCTCGATGAAATTCAGACTGTTATTGCTGGCGACACTGTCCGTGCCGATGGCCACACGTACACCCTTTTTCAGCAGGGCCGGCACGTCGCACACGCCGCTGGCCAGCTTCAGATTGCTGACCGGACAGGAAGCCACCGTAACGCCTTTTTCGCGGAAGATCTCCATATCCGATTCCTCTGCCCATACGCAGTGGGCTGCCGTAGCAGGCACATCAAAAGCTCCCAGATCGCACAGCAGACGGGCCGGTGTTTTGCGGTATTTCGCCTTGCAGTTTTCGTGCTCATCCTTCGTCTCCGACACGTGAACATGCATATTTACATTATATTTCTTCGCGAGATCGGCAACCTCCTCCATGCTCTGAAGCGTATTGGTATACTCCGCATGAATGCTGGCATCGATGAGAATCCTGCCGCCGGCAGCTCCGTGACAGCTGCGGATAAGCTCCTCCGCCTCCCGGTAGCTGTCGCTGTTTTTTACACTTCCTTCCGCAAAAGAGGTGATGCTTCTGGAAATATTCGCTTTCGCGCCGCTTTCCTCCACCGCCCGGACCATGGCATCGCAGAAATAATACATATCACTGGAGGACACGATGCCGAACTGAAGAGACTCGGCCATCGCCAGCAGTGTGGCATAATAGACGGCTTCGTCGTAAAGCTTGTCCTCAAAGGGAAAAATTCTGGTGTTCAGCCAGTCCTGCAGCGACAGATTTTCCCCGTATCCTCTCATGAGCCCCATAGGGCTGTGAGCGTGCGCATTATAAAACGCCGGCATGAGAAGCTTTCCGCTGCCGTCGTAGATTTCTCCGAAATCTCTTTCCGGCATTTCCTTTCCGATATAGGAAATCTCTCTCTCCTCCACGCCGACGTTGACGTTTCTCTCCACTTCGAATCTCTCGTTTAAAATCGAAATATTTTTAAATAACATATCACCTGCTCCTTTTCGCATAATTTTACCACACGTAACTCAAATTGCAAGAAAATAGATTTTTACACAGTCCGGTGTATATTTTTCCTCAAACGGCAGACAATATCAGCACAGACAGGACAATATCAACTGCAATCAGGAGGAAACAGATATGAAAGCAACCGGAATTGTCAGGCGAATCGATGACCTCGGACGTGTCGTCATTCCGAAGGAAATCCGGCGTACACTCCGCCTCAGAGACGGAGATCCCATGGAAATCTACACGGACCGCGAAGGCACCGTGATTCTGAAAAAATATTCTCCCATCGGCGATATGACAGAGTTTGCCGAGGAATTCGCCGAATCCGCCTGCAGCGTGCTGGGCGGTACGACGGTGATCACCGACACGGATCAGGTCATCGCCGTATCAGGGAACTCCTCCGCCCGCAACCTGAAAGAAAAGCGGATCAGCAGAGAACTCTCAGGTCTTCTCGAACAGAAAAACAGCGTCCTTATCACGGACAGCGGGCAGGCATATCATATTACAGACGATGACCGGCATGCAGACAGTTATCTCTCTCAGATCGTCGTCCCGATCATATCTCAGGGAGATATGATCGGCTCTGTCATTCTCCTCTCCACAGAAAATCCTCTGGGCGACACGGAACTGAAGACAGCGGAAGTGGGAGCAGCCTTTCTCGCAAAGCAGATGGAGCTGAACTGAACCTCTCTTCCAAACAGCCGGCACTGCTGAAAAAACCACGCCCGAAGGGCGCGGTTTTTTCAGTATTTTTTCCAGGTAGCCGGCAGAAGAAGGAGGATGAGAGGAAAAATTTCCAGCCTTCCCGCCAGCATATTAAAGCAGAGTACATACTTTGAAAACGGGGAAAAGAAGGAGACATCTCCCATCGTTCCCACGCTGCCGAAACCGATCCCCACATTGCTCAGCGCCGCGACGGCGGCCGATCCGGCTGTGGTGATACTGTCACTGTCCAAAGAGAGAAGAACCACGGATACGATGAGAATCAGAACATAAATCGTAACAAATGCGTTGACGTCGGAGACAGTCTCTTTCGTAATATTTTTTCCGTCCATCTTGATGCTCTTGATGCTTCTCGGGCTGGACAGACGGCGCAGATTGGCGAAAGCCGTCTTCATCAGTATGATGACGCGTGAGATTTTGAGACTTCCGCAGGTGGAGCCTGCGCAGGCACCCACGATGGCAAGCAGCGTCAGTATGACCTTCGGATACAGCGGCCATACTGTATAATCCGTGACGGAAAATCCCGTAGACGTCATAAAAGCCGCCGTCATAAAGGCGGAATAGATGACGCTCTCCTCTGCAGAACCGTAAATCCGGTACACCGACAGAGCGATTGTCGCCGTCGCCGCAAAAAACAGAAGAAAATAGACGCGGACCTCGCTCTTCCTGAAAATTTCCCTCGGCTTTCTCATCAGAAGAAGAAAATATACGTTGAAATTCAGTCCGAACAGCACCATGAAAATGGTGATGACCGTATAAATATAGCTGCTGCCGTAAACGGCCACCCCTGCGCTGTGAGTGCTGAAACCGCCGGTGCCCGCCGTCGACATCGCGTAGATGAGACTGTCGAATACGGACATTCCGCCCAGCTTCAGGAGCACGGCCTCTGTCAGCGTCAGTATGATATAGATCAGATACAGGATCGATGCGGAAGACTGTATTCTCGGCATGATCTTGGAAACAGAAGGACCGGAGCTTTCCGCCCGCAGCAGATGAACCGTATTTCCCGCCCGCAGCGGCAGCACAGCCAGCATGAAAACCAGAATTCCCATTCCGCCGAGCCAGTGCGACAGGCTCCGCCAGATCAGAATGCATCGGCTCAGTTCCTCCACCTCCGAGACGACGGTGACGCCGGTGGTGGTAAAACCCGAAACGCTTTCAAAAAACGCATCCGTAAACGAAGGGATCTCTCCGGAAAGAAAAAAGGGGAATGCTCCTGCCAGACTGATGACGATCCAGGAGAGACCTACGATGACAAAACCTTCTCTGGCTCTCAGTCTGTCCGGATTGGCATTGAGATGTGCCAGCAGCATCCCCGCCGCAAAGGTAAACGCTGCCGTCACCGCGAAAGCCAGTCCCGCTTTTTCCCGGTAGACGGCCGCCGTCAGGACAGGCAGCAGCATGAACAGACTCTCGATGGTCAGTATATTGCCGAGATTATGAAAAACAGTGCGATAGTTCATGGCTCTTTACCTCAATATATCCTCCAGCACGTTCAGTCCCCTGTTCGTCGTGATGACGATGACCGTATCGCCCGGCCGTATAATATCGGAACCTCCCGGTATGATAATCTCACCGCCGCGGTTGATCGTACCTATCAGAATATTGCTGCGAAGCGACAGGTCAGCCAGAGGAATATCGATCAGCGGTGAGCTTGATTTTACAGAAAATTCCAGAGCTTCCGCCTTGTCGTCCACGATCCGGCAGAGCGTCTCCACATTGGAGCCATAGGAATTCTGCATCGCCCGCACATAACGTATGATATTTTCCGCCGCGATAAGTACGGGAAAAAAAACGCTTCCCACATTCAGCTGCGAGATCACATTGGTGAACGGAATCCTCGTCACTTTTGTCAGCAGCTTCGCGTCCGACATACTCCCCACATACAGACTCATCATGATGTTTTCCTCATCAAGGCCGGTAAGGGAGGCAAAGGCATCTGCTTTTTCGATTCCCGCTTCGATCAGCAGCTGCTGATCCGTGCCGTCACCGAAGAGAATATCCGCCTTCGGCAGCAGGTCCGCCAGCTGATGGCACCGTTCCATATTATTTTCGACGATCCGGACCGATACATCCGACGCGATCAGCTGTTTCGCCAGATAATATCCTATTCTCCCTCCTCCGACGATGATGATGTCCCGAACTGTATTTTTCATCATGCCGATCTGAGACAGAAATTTCGGAATATGAGAGGAATCTCCCACGATGCTGATCTTATCACCGGCGTGTATCGTAAAATTTCCGGAAGGAATATGAACGCTGCCGTCGGGACGTTCCACCGCACAGACCAGGATGCGCTTTTTGAACCGGGAGACCTCTCTCAGCTTCATGCCCGCCAACGGAGAGCCCTTGCCGATCTCAAACTGCAGGATCTCCACTCTGCCCTTTGCAAAGGTATCCACCGTGATCATGGACGGGAATTTCAGAATTCTCGACATCTCCAGCGCGCAGGCCAGCTCCGGATTGATGGACAGACTGAGACCCAGATCCTCCTTTACCAGAGACATGACGTCGATATATTCCGGATTTCTCACCCGCGCGATGGTATTGCGGGCGCCCACCCGCTTGGCGATCAGACAGGCCAGCAGGTTCAGCTCATCTTCCGCAGTAGCCGCAATCACCAGATCCGCGTCGCTGACACCGGCTTCTTCCAGTACAGGAACCGTGGCACCGTTTCCGTGAATTCCCATGATATCCAGGCGATCCACCACGTACTGCACGCGGGATGCGTTTTTATCTATCATGGTGATCTCATGATCTTCCTGTGTCAGCTGTTCAGCCAGAGTTCTTCCCAGTTTGCCGCTTCCGATAATGATGATCTTCATGCCCTCGTCCTCAGATCCAGCAGTTTTTCTTTCAGCTCCGTCTCGATCCTGACCAGTTCGCTTTCCGCCGCCCGGCGTCTGTCCGCGCCCTCCTCCTGAATCCTTCTCACCTCATTTAGCGTCTCGATCAGAGACTGATTTGTCGCCTGCAGCGTCTCTATGTCCACGATGCCCCGTTCGGATTCCTTCGCGGTCCCGATCGTGCTCACCTTCAGTTTCTCCGCATTTCTGCGCAGAAGCTCGTTTGTCACATCGGCCACGGCCCGCTGCGCGCGGATCGCCTGTTCGGAATGGACGAGTCCTAAAGCGAGAACCATCTGGCTCTTCCACAGAGGAATCGTATTGACGAGCGTCGTCTGGATTTTTTCCGCCATGGTCACATCGTTATTCTGCACCAGACGTATCTGCGGCGCCATCTGCAGCGCCACCGTGCGCGTCAGTTCCAGATCGTGAAGTTTCTTTTCGAAACGCCCGCAGGATTCGGAGAGATCGTTCGCCTTCTGTGCATCCTCCGGCAGACCGCCGGCTCTTGCCCTCTCCGTCAGTGCAGGAAGATCCCGCTCTCTGATTTCCGCCAGCTTCTGTCTGCCGGCTGCGATATACATGGACAGCTGCCGGAAATTTTCCAGATTGATATCGTACATCTGATCCAGCATAGCCGCATCTTTTGTCAGCGTGCGCTGATGTTCCTCCAGCATACCGGCGATCCGGTCCACATTCGTCTCCGCCTGATCATATCTGCTTTTCAGGACGGCAATCCTGTCTTTTCCTTTGCGAAACAGACCGAACAGTCCTTTTTTCTCTTCCTCCGTATCGAATCCCTTCAGCTCCAGGACGAGATCTCCGATCATCTCGCCCACCTCTCCCAGATCCTTTGTCCGCACTTTTGAGAGAGCCATTTCGGAAAAAGACGCGATTTTCTGCTGTGCATCCGCTCCATAGCCGAGAATCTGTCCCGTATCGGTGATATCGATCTTTTCTTTGAACTCGTCTATGACTTTCTGCTCCTCCGGAGAAAAGCGAACTTCATCCTCATTCGCCGCTTCTGTATTGCCGTCTGTTCCGTCAGTCATATCTTTTCTCCAGTCCGCCAAACCGCTCATGAACTTCCTCCCCTCCGGCAGTCTCTCCCCCGACCGCCTCTCATATCCGACTATTGTATCATAACGCTCCGGGACCATAAAGATAAAATCATCGTCTCCTCTCTGTCAGCCGGGTATTTCCCCTCCGATTACCCGTTTTCTCCGGCACGCTGTAACACCGACGTTTCCTCCGGCATATCATATAATGATCTGACCGGAGAGAAAGGAGCAGAGCTATGCCTTATGATACCCGTGAGCTCTTTGCCAGACTCATACAGTGTGAAGCCGGCGGAGAGGGGATCACCGGAATGATGGCGGTGGCCACCGTGATCATGAACCGGGCGGATGCCACTGTGGGAGAATTTGCCCGGGTCAGTCAGGGAGGCAACGTGCGGAATATCATACTGCAGGAAAATCAGTTTACCTGCCTGAAAGAAGTCGTCGGCGGTGTGTATAACAGTCAGAATATATATAATATGTCGCCTACCGATGAACATTTTGAAATCGTCGACTGGGCTCTCAACGGCGGGCGTCTTTCCGACGTCGGGGAATCGCTTTTCTTTTACAGCCCCAAGGGCGGCGACTGCCTCGCATTTTTCCCGACGAAAGTGGGCGTCATCTACAACAGGATCGGCGACCATTGTTTTTACATCCCAACCGTTTTTTATGAAGAGACATGAGAAAGGATGATTTTATGGCTGAAAATCCGACGAATAATGTAAACGCTGTGAATACTGCAAATACGGCGAATACCGCGAATAATACTATGCCCAATTTTACCGAATCGGAGTCTGTCACCTCTTCCACTCCCACGAGTATCAATACGGAAATCAACACGCTGGGGCCGAGCGCAGGCCAGTTTCAGAATTCCAATCCCAATACCTGGATCGTACAGGTTCCTCAGAATCGTCTCCTGCCGGACGGCTATACGGAGATTCTCGATATTTATAATATTCAGTATCTCAACGGCTATCTTCGTACGCAGATCGGTAATTATGTCGCCGTTCACACACTGGTGGGCAACAGTCTTTCGGAAACCCATGAGGGGCTTCTGATCGCCGTGGGAGTCAATTATGTCATCCTGAAGACTCCTGACACAGAGGATACCACCATCATCGATTATTACACCATCAAATCTGTCGACGTCTACGCCTGATTGATCCGTCCGGAAAGGCGAATTCCCTGAAATTCAAAAAACGGACGGCTGCGGCCTGCACGATATTCCGCGCAGTTTTCCGCCTGCCGTCCGCTCCCCTTCTGATATTTTTTCCCGATTTCCGCCGGCGGTATCAGCCGCGGATGCACCCCTGCATCATCCCGTTATTACCCCTATAAGAATCAGTACGGATGATACCATCGACAAAATTCCGACAACCCCCATGATAACGGAGAAAAAAGCGGGAACCTTTTTTCTCGTGACAGCCGCAAAAGTCAGGACAGCTGCTCCCAGGACAATTCCAACGACGCATACTGCGATGATTACAGATGGCATTTGTATCCTCCTTTTTTCTCATGCCGAATCCCGCAGCGCGCTTTTCCGGACTGTCCGCTGACAGAACAGCCATCCTGTTTTTTTGGGCTTATTCGAGATTCAGCTTATTCTTCAGACAATAATTTGTGATAAAGAATAATATAGCACATCTCGCCAGGTAATAGACAGCGACTATCGATGTTCCCAGATAAATTGCCTGATCCGCCGTCGTCGTATTGACCATCGTCACGACCAGTCCGTCCGGTATGATGACGCCGGTCAGCCACGTGAGCAGCGATACGATCAGCTGGAAGATAATGCTGAGGACGATATAAGCCGCAAAACTGCAGAGGATTTTATACCTGTTCTGCGTCTGTCCGATGGACATGGCCGTGTACATCTGAAGGATCGAGGAAGCCACGGCCAGAATCAGGATGACGATGCCCATGATCAGGAGATATGTTCCGCCGAATCCCATGCGCGGGAATACTCCTATCAGATCTTTCAGGAATTCTCCGAGAAAATTCGGGCTGATCCGGACTGACAGCGTCGATAAGATGAGAATCGAAAGGAACACGACGACGACGCTGACAAAGGTCCACACGACGGATACCAGCAGCTTGGATGCGATATGCTGCCAGCTCTTTACCGGAAGCATGTTCATGAGGTATCCCTCATTTTGCAGCAGATTTTTCCAGAATCTCTGAATGATCATCAGGAACGTCACAACGAGAACGGCACAGATCAGCATCGCGTACAGAAAGATCAGAATGATGCTCGACACGCCTGTGGCAAAATTCGTGCCCTCATCGAAGGCGCTCAGCCCGAAAATCAGCCGGCAGACGCACGACAGGATGATCAGCGCCAGATAAAGAATGCCCAGGGTTCTGCCCGTGGCTTTAAATTCATACGAAATGAGTTTCTTTAGCATCTGAAAACCTCCCTGAAATATGCATCCACCGATTTGCCTTCCTGCTCCCGTATTTCATCCACCGGTCTGCAGAGCTGAATCTGTCCGTTCTGTATGAAAATCACATCGTCCAGCACCTTTTCCACATCTGCGATGAGATGGGTGGAGATGATGACAGATGCGCTCTCATTGTAATTTGTGATGATCGTGTTGAGAATATAGTCTCTCGCCGCCGGATCCACGCCGCCGATCGGTTCATCCAGCAGATAGAGCTCCGCCTCTCTGCTCATGGCAAGGATCAGCTGAACTTTCTCTTTCGTTCCCTTGGAAAGCGTCTTCAGACGCGCCTTCGGATCGATATCCAGGCGCTTCAGCATTCCTTTCGCCTTTTCGCTGTTGAAATCCGTGAAAAAATCGGAAAAGAAGCGTACGAGATTTTCCACGCTCATCCACGACGGCAGATACTCCGTCGCCGGCAGGAATGAGACAATCTTCTTCGTCTCCGGTCCCGGCCGGTGTCCTCCGATCAGCAGCTCACCCTCCGACGGTACGATCAGACCGTTTGCTATTTTCATAAAAGTCGTCTTCCCGCTGCCGTTAGGTCCGAGCAGGCCGATGATGCGGCCGCGCGGAATATTCATATTGATTCCGGAAAGCGCGGAAAGATGAGCGTAATTCTTACTCAGATTCCGGCAAGTCAGAATATTTTCATTCATCATAAACATCTCCTGTTCTGCTGTTCTCCCCGGTGTCTCCGGTCTTTCCGGAAGCTCCGGCTGTTTCGGATCTTTTGTCTGTTTCCGCCCTGCGGATCAGTTCAATGACTTCGTCCTTTTGAATTCCCAGATCTCGCATCTTCCGGAGGAAATCCTCCACTTCTCCTTCCGCCAGCTCTCTGCGCGCGGAAGCGATCTTCTCCTCATCCTCTGTCACAAAGCGCCCGCTGGTGCGCACGGCATAGATCAGTCCCGTGCGCTCCAGCTCGGACAGCGCCTTCTGCATCGTATTCGGATTGACAGACGCTTCGTTTGCCAGCTCTCTGACAGACGGAAGCCTGCTTCCCGGCTGATAGATTCCGGTGATGATACACATGCGAATCATCTCAGCCAGCTGCGTGTAGATCGGCCTCTGGTTGTCAAAATTCCATTCCAAATTCTACCCCCCCCGCTCTGTATTACTGTATTACTGTCCTATGTCTTTAATACAATAATACACACCATAAGCCTTCCTGTCAACAGAATATTTAAAGTTTTTTCCGATATCCCGAAATTACGCATATCTGCCGTCTTGTCCTCGCTTCTGCCTTTCCTGCACTGCCGTCGCAGCCGGCTCGGCTGTTTCTGCAGGAAGGAGACGGAAAACGGGCCGATAGCCGGCACTGTTTTGTATATTCCGTGAAAAAAGAGAAAAAACCGGAGCATCGCACGGATCCGTGCGATGCTCCGGTTTTTTTCTTTCTCTGTCGTACCGGGTTTTTTCCTTTTTCGTTTTGTACTGTACGTTTTCTTTTCAGCGGATCTCAGGCTGCTTCCACGATGTTTTCGCAGAAGTTCATCAGTATCTGAGCCACTTCCGCTCTCGTCGCGGTCCCCGCGGGATCGAGAATTCCGTCACCTTTTCCGCTGATCAGGCTGCTTCCCACAGCCCAGCCCATTGCGCTCTCCGCATATCCGCTGATCGCGGAGGCGTCGCGGAAGGCGGAGAGATCTCCGGAAGCTGTCAGGGAATAACCTTCATACGCCGCATAGCGGTACAGCACCGCCGCCATCTGCTCCCGGGTGATGTCCTCATCCGGACCGAAGATACCGTTTCCGTATCCGTTTACGATGCCATTGGCATCAGCCCAGATCACAGCGTTTTCATACCAGGAACCTCTCTCTACATCGTCAAAGCCGCCGCCTGCCGCCTCCGGAGAACCGTCGAGACGATACAGAATTGTGACCATCATGGCCCGGCTGAGATTTTCCGCCGGATCGAATGCTGTCTCCGACATGCCGTTCATCAGTCCGTTCGACGCAGCATATTCCACAGCTTCATAAAACCAGTCGGAAGCGGAAACATCCTCAAAGGTTCCATCCGGTTTCTCCTCTGCAGGATCGTCATTTCCCGGATTGTCGCTGTTTCCCGGCTGATCACCCGGCTGTTCCTCGTCGGGACTGTCTGTATCGTCCGGAGGATTTACACCGGGATCCGGCGGTGTATTATTGTCGTCCTCTTCACCGTAATAATCCGCTAAAAAGGCCGGGATTTTATCGTCTTCCTGCATCAGCCGGTAACGGAAATGAATCTCTCCGTCGATTCCGTCCGTCGCCCGGTTGAGATCCAGCTGCCTTTCCAGCTCTGCCGTGCCATACCACACGTCATCTGTGCCGGAAGCCTGCGCCGACCTGTAATCTGCCATCCCGATGTAGAGCTTTACGCCGGTATCCGCTAAAATATTACTCCACCATTCCGCCAGGACGCTGTAATCCGCCACGGAATACCCGATATTCCAGTAGATCTGAGGAGCCAGATAATCGACGATTCCCTCTCTCGCCCAGTAGACGGAATCCGCATAGTACATGCTGTATGATTCCGCCCCTCTGGTGGCGCTGCCCTCCGGCAGTGTCGTGTTGTTGGCCCAGATCCCCGAAGGGCTGACGCCGAAGGAGAGATCCGGATCAGCGGCGTGAAGCTGTTCATCCAGCATACGGATCAGCTGATTGACGTTGTCACGCCGGAAATCTCCGATGTTGTCGAATGCGCCGCCGTACCGGGCATAGGAATCCGCATCGTCGAAGTTCTGTCCCGGATAGAAGTAATCGTCCAGATGAATACCGTCCACATCGTAATTTCTGACGATTTCCAGCGCTCCGTTTACAACCAGCTGTCTTACCTCCGGCAGAGCCGGATCGAAATAATAATTTCCTTCATATAAGACGAGCCACTCCGGATGCTGTTTCGCCGGATTATCTGCGGACAGCTGATCGTATTCGGCAATTCCGCTGCGGGTCACCCGATACGGATTGATCCAGGCGTGCAGCTCCATACCTCTCTGATGTGCGGCCTGTACCCAGTATCGCAGCGGATCGAAACCGTTTTGAGGAGCGACGCCCTGAGTTCCGGTAAGATAACGGCTCCACGGATAATAAGCGGAATCATAAAGTGCGTCTGATGACGGGCGCACCTGCAGGAAGACGGCATTCATGCCCATCTCTTTCGCGTTGTCCAGGACTTCATTCGCCTGCTGCATCAGCGCACCGGCATCCGTCGTATAGCTTTCCGGATAATCCAGAGCGTAGACGGTGGATACCCAGATTCCCCGCATCTCCTCGTCAGCAGAGGAAGAGGATTCCGCCGCATAGACCGATGTCAGCAGCGTGGCCATCACCGTCCATCCGATAAAGACCGCCAGCACGATGATGGCGGTTATAGTGATGATTTTTTTTCTCTTTTCCTGATAAGATCTGTTTCTTTCTTTTTCTCCCATTTTTTCCTTTCCCTGATTCTCTGTATTCCTTTCCTCCGATCAGCGATCCGTCACATCTCTTCAATTACGGCATCCGCAAGCATTTCTCTGCCGTTTTTTTCGATGAAATCCAGCGCCTCCCGGCCGCACACCCGGACGAGAGCTTTTACCGCACTTCCCAGATCCGGCGGTCTCCACTCGCAGCTGTGGCAGTCGGAGCCCAGCACGTGAATCCTGTGTTCCTCAAACAGAGGGCGGTAAAACTGGATATTTTTCGGGCTGTTGAGGTAGATGGCATTCATCTGTATCTTTACCGGCATCTCGTAATAATGACGGATATATTCCTCTTTTGTAAAGGTATGAAAATACCGGTCGATATGAGGCAGAATCGGTGTAAGACCGGAATTCAGGGCGATATCGTCGATAGTCTTGACGACAGCCTCCGACCACGGAATAAACGGCATCTCCGTCATGATATATTTTGTTCCGGTAATGCACAGCTCGGGAAGATAATCCCAGTGATTCATACCGGGAATATATTCGATCTCCGCACCAAGAATCACCTTCGGTATTTCTCTGCGGTCCTCCTCCGTAAGCGCTTCGCGGATCTCGTCCAGCCTGTCGCGCCGTTCCTGCAGAAATGTGCGGATATTGTGTTCCCCCAGGCGGAAGTGCGGCGTAAAAACCATCGTATCGATTCCCTGGCGGTAGCTCATCTTCATCATTTCAATAGATTCCTCCACACTGTGCGATCCGTCGTCAATATCGTGCAGTACATGTGAATGAAAATCGATCATAAAATGCCTCTTTTCTGTCATTTTCCGGCGTTCCGCCCGGTGCGGAACACCCTCCGGACGGCTCGGAATGCCGCCGGCTTCCGGCCTTCCTCACTCGATATCCGACAAAACGACCAGAAGTGTACCGCGTTCCGCGGTGATGATTGCCGCAGATTCCGTAAATTCATTGCTCACACCGATGGGATACGTATTTGTGAGCACCGCATCCTTCAGAGGATACTTCACACCCCGAAGCGTCACTCCTCTCACCTCACTGTCCATGGCAAAGACGGACAGCCATCGCCAGTATCCCTTTCTTACCATGATCGAATCGTCTTTTATGGCGAAAATCTGATGATGCTCATCGATCAGATGACAGATCGCCCCGTTTTTCGCCGCAAATGCGGTAAGAGAAATGTTCGCCAGTGTATGATCGATCCGTCCGCCCAGGCCGCCGACGATCATGATATCGCTGTAGCCCCTGTGCATGGCCTCTTTCAGAGCCAGCAGAGTATCGGTATCGTCTTTCTCCGGAACAGCCCGGACGATTTCCATGGCCGGATTCAGAATCCCGTCAAAAGAGTCAAAATCGCTGACGAGAAGATCGGGAACGATTCCCGCCTTGACCGCGTGAAGATATCCGCTGTCGCAGGCGATGGTAAAATCCGCATTCCGGAAATTCGACGGAAAAAAACAGTTTGGTGCGCCCGATATGATTAAACATCTGTTTGTCATCTCATCCTCGCTTTCACGGCGCCGAGCAGCGCCGGTTTTTCATTCTTCAGAGTATCATCCATGACATCTTCCAGAAGATCTTTCAGTATGCTGCCGATCCGGGGACCTGCCGGCACCCCCGCACGGATCAGATCGTCTCCGTTTACCGCCAGCTCCGCAACGGAAAGACAGTCTCCGTCCCGCAGAATATCTTTTGCGCATTTTCGCAGCGCTTCATTTTTTTCCTCCGCTTCTCCGAGATACTTTTCATATTTACCGGCGGCATCGGCATGTTTCACCGCCAGCAGATCCTCAAAACCTTTTTCTCCGAACAGAGCCAGCATCCGCCGTACCTCCGGACGACGGGGTTTCAGCTTCACATCGTGAAAGCGCACCAGCAGCACGATTCTTTGAATGAGATGATTCGGAAAGCGCATACGCCTGAGAATCGTCTCCGCCATCTCCGCGCCGCGCTGAGGATGTCCCACGAAGCGTCCTCTGCCGTTGTCATCCAGAACGAAGACCACCGGCTTTGCGATATCGTGAAGCAGCATCGTCATGCGCAGGGCGAAGACCGGCGGTATGTCCTCCACCGCCGCCAGAGTGTGGTGCCAGACATCTCTGTTATGATAAGGGCTGTACTGTTCAAATCCGAACATGGCCGAAAGCTCCGGAATCAGGCAGGCAAACACGTCTCTGTATTCGTCCAGCACCGCCGCCGCATATTTTCCGCACATCAGCTTTTCCAGCTCTGCGGTGATACGCTCCCATGACACTTCTTTCAGATTCTCATACAGTCCGCGCACCGCCCCTTCGGTCTCTTTCTCCAGCCGGAAGCCGCATACCGCACGGAAACGAAGAGCTCTCAGAATACGCAGCGGATCCTCGGAAAACCGTCGTCCGGCTTCTCCCACGCACCGCAGAAGATTATTTTCCAGATCTTTACAGCCTCCGAAGGGATCGCACAGTCCTCTGTCCGGAGAATATGCCATAGCGTTGACGGTAAAATCTCTCCTGGCGAGATCTTCTTCGATCTCTGAGACAAAAGTGACCCGGTCAGGATGTCTCCTGTCGGAATATCCCGATTCTCTGCGGAAAGTGGTCACTTCCACCGCACTTTTTTCCGCAGCTTCCTTTTCGTGATTCTCTTTCTTTCCGTTTTCTCTCTGTCTCTCTTCCTCTCCCTGTTCTTCCGTTTTCCGCCGTCCCGTCACCACCGTCACCGTTCCGTGTTTTATACCGGTGGGAATGACACGATCCTCGGAAAACAGCTCCGCCACTTCCCGGGGATGCGCAGACGTACAGACATCCCAGTCATCGGGAGTCTTTCCCGACAGACTGTCCCTCACAGCCCCTCCGGCCACATAGGCCTCAAAGCCTGCGGATTTCAGCCGTGCCAGGATATATCTTACATTTTCCGGTATCTTCAGTTCTTCCATTTTCCGCTCTTCCATATATTCACCCCACAGACTGCATCATTCTGCTCTTATATATTAACACTTCCCCGTCCCGGATGAAACGGTATTTCCGCCGTGATTTTCCATCTCCTTTACAGAATCATGCACATCCCACCCATGTACTATACCTGTATCTATGATATAATTAAGTATTATATTCCTTTCCGCACCGCCGGCCGGTTCTGCTGTCAAATACCGTACGCAGCCGTGCCGGCGCATCCATGCAGGCGACGCAGAAAGTCCCCGGAACCCGCATGCGCTGCTGCGCAAAAAACGCGGAAAGCAGAGAAAAACAGGAAACAGGCAGAAGGAGGAAAGGACACCGATGCTCGACAGGGAACAGAAGGAATATCTCATCCATTTGATTCAGAACGACCAGCCGATACCGGAAGACATGAAATACGATCTGTTTCCGGCTCTTCAGGAAGAATACGAACTGACCTACGCAGGCAAGATGAGAAAAGAAGATCTCCTGGCCAACCAGGACGGCACCTTTCCCATCCCTCTGCAGGTGGAACGCGTTTTCACTCAGGAGGAATCCGCGGATCGCAGTTTCGACCCGCAGGACGGCTGGCGGAATATGATCGTCTTCGGCGACAATCTTCAGTTTCTGAAGACAGTCTGCGAAGACAGAGATCCTGTCATACGGGGGAAGGTAAAGCGAAAAGTCCGTCTTATCTATATCGATCCGCCCTTCGCGACACAGGACGAGTTTCAGAACCGGGAAGGCGCCAAGGCCTACAGCGACAGAAAACAGGGAGCGCACTTTCTGGAGTTTCTCCGCCGCCGTCTGATCCTGGCCAGAGAAGTTTTAGCCGATGACGGCAGCATCTACGTTCACATGGATCCGAAGATGAGCCACTATGTCCGGGCTATCCTGGACGAAGTCTTCGGCAAAAATTCCTTTGTCAACGAGATTATCTGGAGCTACAAATCCGGCGGCGCCAGCAGGCGGTATTTCGCCAGAAAACACGACAATATCCTCTTTTACGCGAAGACGCCGCGCTATATCTTTCACCCGCAGGAGGAGAAATCCTACAACAGAAACTACAAGCCTTACAATTTTAAAGGCGTTCCGGAATATCAGGACGAACACGGGCTCTGGTATACCATGGTCAATATGAAAGACGTCTGGAATATCGACATGGTGGGCAGAAGTTCCGGCGAACGCATCGACTATCCGACCCAGAAACCGGAAGCGCTGCTGGCGCGGATCATCGAGGCATCCACCGACCCCGGCGATCTGGTCATGGACTTTTTCGGAGGCTCCGGTACCACCATGGCTGTGGCGGAAAAGCTGGGCCGCCGCTGGATCACCTGCGATCTGGGAAAACTCTCCTACCTGACCATGCAAAAGAGGCTTCTGTCCATCGAACATTCCAGAATGCCGGTGTCGGGATCAGGAGAAAAAACGGGAGAAAAGTACGGGAAGAAGGCTGCGCCTTTCATGACCTGCACGCTGGGCATTTACGATCTGGAAAAGACGCTGGAGATGGACTGGGAAAAATATCAGGACTTCGTATCCGGTCTTTTCGAATTCCGCCGCACACCGCTGAGTATCGGGGGCGTCGCCTTCGAAGGAGAAAAGCGCGGATTCCCGGTCAAAATCTTCAATTATCTGAAATACTCCGACTCCGGCGTGGATGAAGATTATCTGCAGAGCATGACAGAAAGTCTGGGCGCCGGCGCGCCTTCCCGCATCTATATCGTGAGCCCCGCCACCCGGGTCAGCTTCATCGCCGACTACGAAGAAACCGGCGGTACGAGATACTACTTCCTCAAGGTTCCTTACGAGATGATCGAAGAGCTGCACCGTTCCCCGTTCGTCCGTCTGCGCCAGCCGCGAAGCCGGGGTGACGTCAATGAAATAGAGGAGATGAAGGGATTTCAGTTCAATTACAATCCGGAGGTAGACTGCCGCCTGGCGGATCTGGGTGAAACAGCCGCGCTGTATGTGGACAGCTTCACCAGCTACATCATCAGAGACGGCGCCGAGGCGGATTTCGCCACTCTTTCCGGTATCTATGCGGATTTCGACTTTCACGGCGACGTTTTCGTCATGGATGAGGTCCGTTTCTGGAGCGAGATCGAGAGCGGAAAAAAAGAGCACGCCGATACGAGAATCGAAAGAGACGGCGACCGCATCCGCGCCGTCGTCTGGGAATTTCCGAAGAAACTCCTCGGCGACTATGCCATGTTCATCTTCTCGGATATTTACGGAAACGATATCAAAGTAAAGCTTTCACTGAAAAAAACGGAGAAAAGAAATGGCTGACAAAATCATCTTCCGTCAGAGCGACCTGGTGCTGAAGGTCGGACGCCACTACGACCCGCAGATCCTGGATCTTGACGTCTGGGAACCCTTTCTCGACACCCTCTGCGGCCGCAGGGAATACCAGAAAGAAGCGGTCCGTGCCGCCGTCATCTTTCTGGCCTCCGGCCGTTACCGGACGACACGGGATCTCGTAGCGGAAAACTATGAAAAAAATCCAGAACTTCAGAAAAAATATGCCTCCCTTCGGGAATACACCGATCACCTGCAGATCGGCGACCGGCTTTTCGCCAATATCGATCTGGCCACCGGAACCGGAAAATCCTATGTCATATACGGCATCGCCCAGATCATGCTCGGTCTCGGACTCGTCCGCCGCGTCCTCGTCCTCTGCCCTTCCCTTACCATCGAAAAAGGGCTGACGGAAAAATTTCTGCAACTCGCCTCCGATCCAAAGCTGCGCTCCGCCGTACCCGACGGAGCCGAAATACGCAATCCATCCATAACCGACGCAAATCAGACGATCCGGGAGGGCGACATCTGCGTGGAAAATATTCACGCCGTCTACGAGACCACCGGCTCCTCCATACGGGACAGCTTCCGCCGGGGAGGCGAGGATACGCTGGTTCTCAACGACGAATCCCATCACATATTCAACGCTCTTCAGGGAATCAGCGCCAATTCCGCCGAAGGCCGCAACATCCGGAAATGGAAGGAATTTCTCATCAGCCCCGATTTCCGCTTCCGGTATATCCTCGGATTTACGGGCACCGCATATATCGACAATGAATATTTCAACGATGTCATCTACCGCTATTCCCTGCGGCAGGCCATCGATGACCGGATCGTAAAGAGCGTGGAATACGTCCAGAAAGACGACAGCGGCAACCGGCGCTACGAAAAATTTCAGAAGATCTTTCAGAACCATGAGAAAAACAGGCTCCGCTACGCCCGAGTCAAACCGCTGACGATTCTCGTCACCAGAGATATCCGCCGCGCGAAAGAGCTGCGGGAGGACCTGATCTCCTTTCTGGCGGAATACACGGGCACAGAGCCTGCCGAAGCGGAAAAAAAGGTTCTGATCGTCACATCCGCCGCCGAACACAGAAGCAACGTGGTCCTGCTGGATTACGTCGACAGCCGGGACAACCCGGTGGAATGGATCGTCTCGGTCAGCATGCTGACCGAGGGATGGGACGTGAAAAACGTGTTTCAGATCGTCCCGGCTCAGGACCGGGCCTTCAATTCCAAGCTCCTGATCGCTCAGGTTCTTGGACGCGGACTGCGTCTGCCTGCGGAATACGAAAATCCTCAGCCTTCCGTGACGGTATTCAATCACGACAGCTGGAGCCGCAATATCCGGAACCTGGTGGATGAGGTCCTGGAGATCGAGACAAAGATCGTCAGCTCCGTAAAATTCCGCGGGGAAAGAAACGGATTTCATTTTACTCTCCACAATCTGTCCTATGAAAAGGAAGAGGTGGAGGAAGTCTACGACGAGCAGAACAAGGAGAAAGACTATTCCCGCACCTGGAGCGAAGGCATCCGTCTGGTCAGCCAGACAGACAGTGTCCGGCGCCGCACTTCCTATGAAAATCTCACAGGCGGCGCCGGCAGGCAGGAGGAGTACAGTATCTCCTACCGCATGGTCTCCGTGGCGGAGGCGGTCAGAAAAATCCGCACGGAATTCCGGATGAGAGACTGGGAAGGAGGCATTCTCGGCCTTGGCGACGAGGAAGTCTACTCCAGAAATCACCTTCCCCCGAAAGAAAAGATCGAAGAGATTATCCGGCGGTCTATGGAGAAGGTGGGCATCGCAGGCGACGAACTGACAGAGGAAAACGCCCATAAAATATATCAGGCTTTTTCGACTCTCTTCCGCAAAAAGGCGAAAACCGTCGTTCAGAAACAGAAAAACACGGAACCCTTTCCCGTCAGCACAGAAGACATGCCGGATTCCGCCGTCAGCCTTTCCGCTTTCCGCAATGACGCCACCCTCTTTTATACGGACGATTTTGAAAGCGCCGCCGTCAGTGACGATCAGAGGAAGGTGGTACGTGACTTTCTGGAAGACGAAAACTTCCCGAAAAAATCCCTGAAGGAGGTGAATCCCTATCTGTTCAAAACGCCGCAGAATTTCGTGATCACCTCCCGGACGCCGGAACGCACCTTCGTCGAGGCACTCTGTCAGAAAGAGAACGCCCGGCACATCAGCGCCTGGATCAAGTCAAGAGACACAGGATTTTACTCCGTAGCCTACACGTATAAAATCGGATCCCATCAGAAGCAGAAGGAATTTAATCCCGATTTTTTCCTCTGGTCTGAACGCGATGAAGAAAGCGTCTGCCTGGTGGTGGAAATCAAAGAAGACCGGGACGATTCCGCCGAAAACAGAGCGAAATACCGCCACGCCTGCCTCCACTTCGCAAAGCTGAACGAGGAACTGGAAAAAAGAGGAATACATGAACGCTACCTCTTCCACTTCCTGAGCCCGAAGGATTATCATGTCTTCTTCCGCTATCTGCGGGACGGGCGTCTCTTCGTCAGTCAGGAAAATTTCCGCTGCGAACTGGAAAACATGCTGGAGGAAGCGGAGCGGTGATTTTTCCCGCTCTTTCAGCGTTCTTTTCTTTTTCCGTTCTTTTTCCCCGGCTTTCTGTTCGGCCGGGGACTTTTTTCTTTCTTTTCATAGATTTTTTTTCCTTTTTCTGTCCAGAATTTTCCTCTGTCGCCTTCCGGCGGCACTAATGCCTCCGGTCCGCGGCCGATAAGATCTTCCCGTCCGATGATCCGCAGCGCTTTCCGCACCAGAGGAGCGTTTTCCGGCTTATTGAAGTGGAGCATCGCGCGCTGCAGGCGCTTTTCCTCCGGATCCCGGGGAACGTAGACCCGCTCTTTCGCCACCGGATCGATACCCGTATAAAACATGCAGGTGGACAGCGTCCCCGGCGTCGGGTAAAAATCCTGGACCTGATCGGGAACAAAACCGTTCTCTTTCAGGAAGAGCGACAGCTCGCAGGCGTCTTTCAGCGTACAGCCCGGATGAGAAGAGATAAAGTACGGAATCAGATACTGTTTTTTGCCGATCCTGCGGTTTTCCGCCTCGTATTTCCGGCAGAACGTCTCGAAGACCCGGCGCCCCGGCTTGTGCATGTGGCGCAGAACCCGGTCGGAGATATGCTCCGGCGCCACCTTGAGCGTTCCGCTGACATAGTGAGCGCACAGCTCTCTGAGAAAATCGTCGTTTCTGTCCGCCAGCAGATAATCGAAGCGGATGCCGGAGCGGATGAACACCTTCTTCACGTCCGGCAGTGCCCGCAGCGCCCGCAGAATATCGATATATTCCGCATGATCCACGTCCATGTTTTCGCACACGCGGGGATACAGACATTCCCGGTTTGTGCATACGCCGTGTTTCAGCTGTTTCCGGCAGGCCGGATGCCGGAAATTGGCCGTGGGCCCGCCCACATCGTGAATATAGCCCTTAAATTCCGGATCGGCCGTCAGAATCCGCGCTTCCCGCAGCAGCGATTCTTTGCTCCTCGCCTGAATCCTGCGCCCCTGATGAAAGGTCAGAGCGCAGAAGCTGCAGCCGCCGAAGCAGCCCCGCACGGAAACCAGGCTGAACTTCACCTCCCGCAGAGCCGGCACGCCGCCTTCGCTCTCATAGGA
>CAJFPD010000011.1 GCA_904398315.1 Candidatus Alangreenwoodia gallinarii
TTTGGCCGGAATTCAGGCATGAAAAAAACATTTCATTATATTTTATATTGTATTATAATAATCATGTATGCCGTTCGACAGGACGGGATATATTCTGACCTACTGCGACATTCAGGAAGGAGGGCCGATGATCGAATTCAGGAATGTCACCAAATCCTACGGCGACAATATCGGACTTTCAGATATCAATATAACGATCGACGACGGCGAATTCGTCTTTCTCGTGGGACCGAGCGGAGCCGGAAAATCGACATTTATCAAACTGATTCTCAAGGAAATCGATCCGGACTGCGGACACATCTATTTTGAAGGAAGGGATATCACACAGCTGCCGAAACGGCTGATTCCGGCACTTCGCAGGGATCTGGGCATCGTGTTTCAGGACTTCCGGCTGCTGCCGAAGAAGACGGTCTATGAAAATGTGGCTTTTGCCATGGAAGCCGTACATCAGAGAAAGCGGCTCATCTACAAGCAGGTACCGCATATTCTGAAGCTGGTAGGAATCAGCGAGCAGGCGGAGCGTTATCCCCATGAACTTTCCGGAGGTGAGGCTCAGCGGGTGGCCATTGCGCGGGCGATCGTCAACAATCCGAAGGTTCTGATCGCAGACGAGCCTACGGGAAATCTGGATCCGGAGAAATCATGGGAGATCATGAATCTGCTGGAACAGATCAACCTGAGAGGGACAACGGTCGTCATGGTTACGCATGCGAAGGATATCGTAGACCGCATGGGAAAAAGAGTAATTCAGATCAATGAAGGCTCGATCGTCAGAGACGATGCGGCCGGTTTTTACATACAGACGGATGATCAGTCGGAAGAGGCCCCGTCCGGTATTTTCTCCGCAGCCGGAGAGGTCTTTTCACCGGGAGTGCTCAACGAGGAGCTGCCTTCTAATTTCAGCGAAGAGGATCTGAGCGTTTTCGGTGATTCGGAAGTGATCCCCGAAGGGGAGATCCTCGGAGCAGACAAGCCTGTGGAATCGTTTGACAATGCAGAAGCGGCGGAGAATGCCGGAGAAAAATCAGGCAGCGGAAATTCCGCACCTCAGAGATCCGCAGCGAAAACGAAACGGCGCGGAAAGAAAAAAGGAGGTGGCCGGCGATGATGAAATCTTTCCTGTATACGCTGAAACAGGCAGCCACACAGGTGGTGCGAAACAAGACGATGGCGCTGACGTCGCTTTTTTCGATCACGGCGATGCTTCTGATTCTGGGCATGTTTTTTATCCTCGCCGTCAATGTGAATCTCATGACGGAAAATACGAAACAGCAGTTCGATCTGGTGGAGATCTATCTGCTGGATGAGACACCGGAGAGCGATATTCAGTCTATGATGCAGAGTCTCAGTTCACTCGACACCGTGGACAGCGTGGAGTTTCTGTCGAAGGATGACGCGATGGCAGAGATGCAGGATCGATGGGGTGAAAACGCCTATCTTCTGGATGGTCTGTCGGAAAACCCGCTTCCGCGTTCGATACGGATTACCGTTCACGATGTCAGCGATGCGGAGAGCGTCGTGGAATATGCGGAAAACTTTTCCGGCGTGGAGGATATCAAATACAGCCAGTCGGAAGTGGAAAAGATCGTCCGTATCACCAACGGCATTCAGATCGGAGCGCTGATCGTTATTCTGTTCCTTATCATCGTTTCGGTCATCGTCGTTTCCAATACGGTAAAGCTGACGGTTCTCGCGCGTGGGCGGGAGATCAGCATCATGAAATACGTCGGAGCGACCAACTGGTTTATCAGAGGTCCTTTTCTGGCGGAGGGAATCATCATCGGAATCATAGCGGCGGCGGTATCGTCGGGGCTGGTGTCTCTGCTGTACTACTGGGTCGCCAGGAGCTTCAGCCAGCAGATTCTGGTTCTTTTCTCCACAGGACTGGTACCTATAGATTTTATGAGCGGCAATCTGATCGTCATCTTCATGTCACTCGGCATTAGCATCGGGGCAGTGGGAAGCATCATATCGATGCGAAAATTCCTCGATGCCTAAGACAGGGAAGGCGGAACAGATTACTTTCTTCGGAAACCGCACAAGTTGCAGCAAGAATTAGGAAAGGGGAAACAGAAATGATGCGAAAACGGATAATCTCGGTCATCGCAGCAGCGGCGGTCCTGACAGCCACCGTGTCAACAGGCTTTGCCTATGCGGCGTCTGACCTGGATTCGGTGAAAAGCCAGATCAGTTCAAAGCAGGAGGAGCTGGAAAAGGGCGAGCAGAAGGAAAACGAGCTCATCGCCCGGATCGACTCCCTCAACAGTCAGATCGATGAGATCGAACAGAAAATCGCTGCTCTCGACAGCGATATCGAAGATACAAAAGCGAAGATCTCCGAGACGGAGGCCGAACTGAACGAGACCCAGAAGAACATGACGGAACAGAACGATTCTCTGAACGAACGTCTGAGAGTCATGTATAAAAACGGGGAGACCGGCATTCTGGAAATCCTGCTGGGATCTGCCAGCCTGTCGGAATTTATGACCAATCTCGATATGATTCAGAAGATCTATGACAATGACATGGATGTTCTCAACCAGATCAAAGAACAGTACGAAATAATCGAAAACAAGAAAAACGAACTGGAATCTCTTCAGAGCCAGCTGAGCAGGCAGCAGGAAGAGCAGCAGCAGCAGAAGAGCGAACTGGACGCGCAGAAGAGCGATGTAGAGGCCCTGAAAGAGGAGGTTGCCAGCGATAACGATGCTCTGGAAGCTCAGATCGATGAACTGAACAAAGAGGCGGAAGAGCTGACGGCCTATCTTCAGCAGCAGCAGGCTTCCTCCAGTGTCAGCTCCAGCACGAGTTCCAAATACAGCGGCGGAGTGATGTCCTGGCCGGTACCGGGATATTATAATATCTCTTCTCCGTACGGATATCGCGTTCATCCGATCCTGCACACGAGAAAGTTCCATTCAGGTCTCGATATTCCTGCACCGGCGGGAACGCCGATTATCGCTGCGGCGGACGGGACTGTCATCATGTCACAGACTTACAGCGGTTACGGCAAGTGTGTCATGATCGACCACGGCGGCGGTGTAGTATCTCTTTACGGACACTGCAGTGCTCTGAATGTCAGCGTGGGCCAGAAGGTGACAAAGGGGCAGACCATCGCTCTGGTGGGTTCCACCGGTCAGTCGACGGGCAATCACTGTCATTTCGAAATCCGTGTCAACGGTTCCACAACTTCTCCGGTCAGTTATGTAAGCTGACCGGCTGAAACGGAAAAACAGAACGATATATACAAAAAGGCTGCTTTCTGCAAGCAGCCTTTTTGCTGTCTCAAAATATCACGGAAATGGCGGAAAATATCATTTTCGGGAAACAAAAATGGAAATAAATAGAATATAATAAATACAACAGAAAGGAAAAGTCGATGGCATCGATGATAGAAGAAAAGATACAGAACCTGCATCCCGTCCTGGCCGGTATTCTGAGGGAAAGAGGCTGCAGAACGGAAGAGGATATCATGGAATTTCTGTCCGACCGGCCGAAGCGGACACATGATCCTTTCCTGATGAAGGGAATGAGCGAAGCTGCGGATCTCGTATCGCAGTATATCCGAGAGGGAAAAAAGATCTGCATTTACGGTGATTATGACGCTGACGGCATCACATCGGTCTCTCTTTTATATGAATTTCTTTCGGATCTTACGGAGCAGCTGATGTATTACATACCCTCCCGCTTTTCCGAGGGATACGGGCTGAATAACGGTGCGGCAGACCGCATCTTCGACGAAGGCGCGGAGCTGATCATAACGGTGGACTGCGGCTGTGTTTCCGCCGCCGAAGTGGATCATATCAAAGAGCTGGGAATGGAAGTGATCGTGACGGATCATCACAATGTAGACAGCAGAAAGCCGGACTGTATTCTGCTGGATCCGAAACAGGAGGGCGACGATTATCCCTGTTCCTGGCTATGTGGATGCGGTGTGGCTTTCAAGCTGGCGCAGGCCCTTCAGAGAAGAATGGGACTGCCGAAAAGCAGCGTAAACAGGCTTTTGGATCTCGCGTGTGTGGCCACCATAGGGGATATCGTTCCTCTGACAGGTGAAAACAGGACTCTGGTGAAATACGGGTTTGACAGGATCGCCAGAGGAGAGCGGGAAGGGCTGAAACGGCTGATCGAAGGGATCGGTCTGGACAGATATCATCTTTCTTCGATGAATGTGGCATTCGGAATCGTGCCTCATCTGAATGCAGCGGGACGAATGAAAGATGCATCCATAGGTGTCCGCCTTCTGACGGGAAGAGAGGAAGATCAGCTGAATGATCTGGTGGAGGAACTGAAGTCTCTGAACAGTGAGAGGAAATCGATACAGGAGCGTATTTTTCGGGAAGCCTGCGATGAAATACGCGGCTGTATGCAGGAAGATCTCTTTCCGGTCTACGATGCAAAAGACGCCCACGAAGGGGTGACCGGAATCGTGGCGGGAAAGCTGAAGGAGACCTTTTACAGGCCTGTTATCATCGTGACGGATACCGAAGAGCCGGGATATGTGAAAGGCACCGGCAGGAGCGTCGAAGGCCTGGATCTTCACGGGATCCTCTCCGGATGCGCGGATCTTTTTGTGAAATTCGGAGGTCATGCCGGCGCCTGTGGCTTTACGATGAAAAGAGAGTATCTGGAAAAGCTCCGCTCTTTTCTGAACCGGAGCATGCGGGACTGCCTGGAAAAAAATCCTTCGCTGCTGACGAAAGAAATGGCGTGGGACGCGCAGATCTCCTCCGCGGATGTGACGCTAAAATTCGCATCGCAGATCGCTCTGATGGAGCCTTTCGGAGAAGGCAATCCGGAGCCGGTGTTTCTGATTCCCGATGTTCTGATCCGCAGAATTTTCAGGATGGGAAAGGAAGGACAGTACCGGAAATTCGTCTGCGAAGGAAACGACGGAACGATATTCGATGCGGTGTGGTTCGATGTGGATGAGGAATCGGAGCGGCATATAAAGGAAGGACACACAGTGAGTATGACGGCGGCGCTGGGAATTAACTCGTGGAGAGGGAAAAAATCAGTGCAGTGTCTGATACGCGATATCCTGAAAAAATAAATTCACCGGAATGATATTGTCCTTCCATGTCTCCTGTAGTATAATACTGTAGTGCATAAAAGCGACAGAGAAAAACGCGCGGAGAGCGCGGAAACGGTCGCAGGAGACGGGACGGATGTGCGGAGTCAGTCTGATCTGAAAAGATCAGAGATCGGTTTGGGAGGCCTTGTGATGGGGTATGAATCTAAATTAAAAAATAAAGAGGCGGATGATCTTTTCGATGCGATCATGTCGATCAGCAACAGGGATGAGTGCTACAGATTTTTTGAAGATCTGTGTACCGTGAAGGAGATAAAGGCCATGGCGCAGCGCTACGGAGTGGCCAGACTTCTTCTCGACAGAAAGACGTACAGTGAAATCGAAGAGGTGACGGGCGCCAGTACGGCCACCATCAGCAGAATCAACCGCACGCTGCAGTACGGCGCAGAAGGCTATACCAGCGTGATCGGGCGTATGAGGGAGGCAAAGGAAAAAGACGGCGGAGAGAAATCTCCGGAATGATGACGACGGCCGCGAAAAACGGAGATATTTCGGGAACGGTTGCGGGAAGTTATGACGATTTCGCCATCCGGTCAGAGATCAAAAAAGGCGAATGCAATCTGCCGGAGCAGAAGGAGGGCGGAGCAAAAACGCTGAACGTGTCCGGCAATAACGGAGACATCGATATTGAATTCGTAACAGACTAATCGCTGCAACCGCTCTTCTGAAAGTCTCCGGTCCGGCTTTTGGCAGTGCCTTTTTAAACCGCATCTGCATATTATATTAACGGAGACGTTTATCGGAAACGTTTCGCGGAAGCATTGCGGGATTCTCTCCTTCCACAGGGACTGAGGGAAAACGCCGGCATGAAATCAGGGAGGAAACCGGAATATGAGATGCAGAAAAAGGAAAAGGTCCTGCGGAAAAAAGAAGAAAAACGGAGCGACTCTGGGAATGCTCCTGATCGCTGCGGGCGTAATCATACTCTGTCTGTTCGTGCTGCCTCATAAAGTTCTGCTGGTGATCGCGGCTGTCGCGCTGATCGCCGCGGGATGTTTTCTCGCTTAAGAAACGCGGAAACGCGGAAACGATGGAAAGAAGGATGTACACGCCGGGAACATCGGAGCGGAGAAAGGAAATTGCAGAGAATAGGAAAGCGGAAGAGCGCGATATAGCGATATGACATAAAAAGGGGAGGATATGGAAAAGTATTCCATATCCTCCCCTTTAAAAGAAACTTAAAAATATCTACAGGAAAGTCACTGTCTAATATTCGTCATCTTCATGACCGGTATTATCTATCTCTGCAAATGAGATGGAGAAGTCATAACCTCCGGTACGGCGTGTCTGTTCAACACGTACACCAGCCCGCAGACAGTCCGTCTTGCATCCGCCCGGACACATTTTGCAGATCTCGCCCTGTGCTACGCCTCTGCGGCCGATACTGTCAGTGGTATGAACTATTCTTCCCATGATGTCTCCTTCTTTCTCAATGAAAAATCTATCGTCTAATTATATGTACCATTATCTAATAAGATTAAAACACCGTTTTAGACATATGTCAATAATAAAAGTGAAGGTTTCTGAAATTAATTTGCGTAAAAATAGTTTACATGATGACGCCTCCTGACTGGCCCTTTTACTGCTGCCTGCAGCCGCGGGTGCGGAAATCGCAGGAACAGCCGCATGTTCTGTTCGCACAGCTGAATTTCTGGCAGCATGTCTCGTTGTTTTCGCAGATGATATAATTGCCGCCGCAGACTTCGAGGGAACTGCCGAGGACGAGATAAGCCGCGATTTTTTTTCTCGCGTCGGTGTACATGCGCTGTACGGTGGTACGTGCCACATGCATCTGTTCCGCGCACTGTTCCTGTGTCATTCCCACATAGTCGATCAGACGGACGGTTTCGTATTCCTCGATCGACATGATCTGAATATCCTTGTCTTCCCGGTCACTTTTGCAGTAAAAAAAGTTATTTTCGGGAAGATTGCAGATTCGTTTGCATTTTTCCGGTCTTGCCATATCTGCTGCTCCTCACTGTTTATTTTATTCTCTCATCGCTATTATTATAATAGCACTTTTTCTCCGTTCCGTACCGGAAAAGAAAATTTTCGGAAAAAATTTTTGAAGATACGCGGCAAAATGATTTTACATGAATCCGAACATGTGGTATAATGTCGGTTGTTCATGAGTTGATGAAACGCGATGGGAAGCGCAGGCAGCGCGGAACATTGATCGGAATATATGCCGTTCTTCGGAATCGGCGGCGAAGGAGGTGTTTCAGGTGTCCAGAAAATGCGAAATTTGCGGAAAAGGCCAGGTTTCGGGAAATGCAGTCAGTCATTCCAATATCCACACGAAGAGAAAGTGGAATCCGAATATTCAGACCGTAAAAGTGAACGAAAACGGAAGAGTCAGAAAGATGAATGTCTGCACACATTGCATCAAAGCGAACAAGGTTACAAGAGCTCTTTAATATTATTGTCAATCGAGGCGTCTGATGCAGTCAGACGCCTTATCTGTATCTCGTGTACACGGAGGAGAAAATGGAATACGAAGGTGATCTGATCGCGGTCTACAATGACCAGAACCTGCCGCTAGAATGCGATATCATCAGCAAGTTTAAAAACGAAGCGACCGGCAAGAGCTATCTCGTTTATACGGATAATTCCAGAAACGAGGAAGGAAAGAAGAACATGTTTGTCGTCTCTTACCGCCCGGAAATTCCGGAAGAGGATAAGCTCAGACCGATCGAGACGGCAGAGGAGTGGGAAGAGATCAGCGGATTCTTACAGGAGCTCCGCAAGGTGATTGACGAAAAGGGCCTGGATCTCTGATCAGCCATGTCCGTACAGGAAAGAGCAGAGCTGAGCCACAGCAGAATGCAGCATGGCGGAAGCGGAATAAGAATCGGAAAAATACTGACCTGATATCAGGTCAGTATTTTTTATGCGGACAAACCGGATGAGAGGCGGCTGAATCCGCGGCGGATATTTCAGGATATGACGTCTGTCAGGCTGATGTCATATCGATGACGACGATGCCGATATTTTTTTTCTTGGAAAAGAAATATCCGCAGTCTGCCGGCTGAAATTTCCGCCGGACGAATTCTTTCCGCTCCTCCTCTGTTTCAAAACGGTAGTAATATTTTACGTATTCCTCCGCTTCCTCCAGTGTCCGGCAGGGCTGTCCGAATTCCAGCGTCAGCGGAATCGTCTCAAAGGAGACGCCTTTTTCGCTGAGAAAACCGACGATCGCTTCCATCGTCTCAAAGGGTCTCTTTTTCTTTTCGCCTCCGCTTTTTTCCGTTTCATTCGCTCTGTCCGATGCGGGGCGGTTCTCTCTGACATTCTGCAAAGCTGCCTGACGGAAACGACTGCGGTCAGAAAAGGCCTGTTTTTTCTGACGGATTTCCTCTTTATCATACCGGGGAACGACGGCGATCACCTGATGAGAGGCGATCTTTTTCAGGGCTTCCCAGTCGCGGATGACAGCTCCGAAATAGCTGAAAATGACGGTATCAAAAGAACGTCCGGCAAATACCTTCTGCCAGTCACCCTCCAGAAATTCCAGATTCGGCAGCGGATGTCCGGACTGTATGCCGCGGCAGAAAGCCACAGCCTGCGGATCGATGTCGTTGGCCGTATAGGAGGCCGTCAAAGGGGCGAGATGGCGTGCCAGGGCTCCCGTTCCGCAGGCGAGCTCGCAGCAGGATGCCTGCGGGCTGAGATACGGCGCGATATGTTCTGTGAGTTTCTCGTGATAGCGGGTGTAAGCGGATGCCTGTTCATACCAGCGGGCGGAACTCTCGTTCCAGCGGCTGAAAGTACCTTTTTTCTGTGTATTCATATCAGTCAGGACCTCTCTTTTATTTTTATTTATTTATTTATTTATTTATTCTTGTCTGATCTTGTCGCTTCTGTTTCCTCCGGTCTTTCCCGTTTTCTGCTTTTTTCCGGAATCCGCAGTATGCGGGCACTGCTATTATTCTATCATGACCGATTCTCTTTTCGCACTTTTTTCGGCTGCGAACAGAGAAAAAGAAGAAAAATGAAAATGAAAAACAGGGGAATAAAAATAAGGAAAAAAGACACGACTCCGCCGGAGATACGTGTCTTTTCCGCTGCCCTGAAGCAGTCGTTCTGATCGTGTTATGTCTTGTGTTTCTCTTTCCTGCGAATTTTTCGGACGGCCGCAGGGGAAACATCCGCGCCCTGCAAAAGCGGGATGTGCCGTACTGTCTGCTCCAATATCACGCTGTCAGGCGGATGACCTGCTTATAATATATCGATTCGTTTTATACAATATGATATAAAATAAACTAAATTTAACTTAATATGAGTATAACATAATATAGCGGGATGTCAATAAAAAATATTTATAAAAATATGGACAAATTAGTTTTTGTTTGAATTCATATAAATATATTTCAGTGTGGAATCGAAAAACAGAGGAACGAGAGGGCGGCAGGAGTCAGGAAGAAAGCGGAAAAAAATTGGCATGGCTCAATTCCGAATGACATGATATAATAATTCATGCTTTCGGTTTGAACCGGCAACCCCCGCAAAGAGGAAAAACATCAGAGAGGACGGAGAACAGAATATGGATCAAATCAGGAAACCGGCGGGACTGATCCTGGCAGCCGGATTTTCATCGAGAATGAAAGACTTCAAACCTCTGATGAAAATCGGCGGCCTGAGCCCGCTTGAGATTCTCATCAATCATTTCAGAGCCGCAGGCGTGGAAGATATTTTCGTGGTGACAGGATATAATGCAGAGGTACTCGATCATTTTCTCGCCGGCAAGGGTGTAAAGACAATATATAATGAAAATTTTGAGGACGGGATGTTCACCTCGGTGCAGGCCGGAGTGAAGGCGGCGTCGGAAAACGGAAATGACTGTTTTCTGCTGACGCCGGTGGATATACCTCTGATTCCGCCGTATATCATGAAGGCTGTTCTGAACAGACAGTATAAGACGCCGGACTGTTTCGTGGTTCCCTGCTATGAGGGGAAAAAGGGACATCCTCTTTCGATTCCTGCGGATTATACTGCAGAAATTCTGGAAAGCACCGGCGAAAACGGAATGAAATCGATTACCTCACTGCACGAGGACAGGATGGTTTACCTCGAGACGAACTGCGAGAGCATCATCCTCGATATGGATACCCAGGAGGCCTATGCGGAGCTGATCCGGTATTACGATGAAAATAAATATCCGACGGAGGAACAGTGCCGGAGGATCCTGGATCGTATGGGCACGCCGGCACATGTCGTACGCCACTGCGAGGCTGTGACGGAGACGGCGGTGAAGATCGGAGAGGCGCTCAACGAGCACGGCTGTCATTTCAGCATACCTCTGATCCGGGCGGCGAGTCTGCTTCACGATGCGCTGCGGGTACGAAAAAAGCACTGGCAGGCAGGCGCGGAGATGGCTTTCGATTACGGTTATCCTGAGGTGGCTGATATCATTCTGGATCATATGAACTATATGCATCCGATTCCTGTCTTTGAGATCACGGAGAAAGATATCGTATGCCTCTCGGATAAGCTGAGACAGGAGGACAAGCTGGTTACGCTTGACGAACGTCTGGAACCGGTCCGCAGGCGCTGGGCGGATAATCCGGAGGCGCTGCAGATTATCGAAGACAAGATCGAGGCGGCGCAGGCCGTCATGGAGTATATCGAAAACATCATAGGAGTTCGTATTTATGATCTCCTGACGCAGTCTGATGTGGAAAAAGAGAAAGAATACCGCGAAGAAAAACCGCAGGGGAGACGTCTCATTCTGGTCAGACACGGAGAAACACAGCGTCATAAGGAGAAGGTCTTTATGGGGCAGTACGACGTACCTCTGGATCCGGAGGGAAAGGAGCAGTGTACGATCGTAGGCCTGGAGCTGCAGCATTTCGATATCGATACCGACAGGATCTACACGAGCGATCTGAAACGGGCCAAGGAAAGCGCGAAGATTATCGCCAAGATTTTAGATTCCCAGCCTTCGGTGGAGGAGCTTCCGGAGCTGAGGGAGATGTCTCTGGGAGCATGGGACGGAAAATTCATCCGGGAGATTCAGAGAGATCATCCGCAGGAATTTGCGGAACGCGGCAGAGATATGCTGCATTACAAAATCGATGAAAATGCAGAAAACTTTGTGGAGCTCCAGCAGCGGGTGATGAAAAAGGTGAATGAGATCATCGCTTCGACGCAGGGTGATATCCTGATCGTAGCTCATTCCGGCGTCAACCGTGTCATCATGTGCAGCCTGATGGGGAAAAAGCTGGAGGATATCTTCCGCATCGAATTTCAACGCGGAACGTATCAGATCCTTGAGCTGTAACAGCCGGGCTCCGGTTACCCGGTCATAAGTAAAGAAGACCGGTCAGAGAAAAAAGGGACAGGAAATCCGCAGGGTTTCCGGGTCATAAGAAAAAACCTCCCGTCGTATCTTAATAGCGAGGGGAGGTTTTTCTATGGAGGAAAGGAACGGAAACCGCAGAACTTCACATAATCCGCCGTCAGGAGTTTATCACGGGACGTTTTCAAAAGCGTCCTCAAAGGTATCAGGGAAGGCATCCGGATTGAAGTGGAAGATCGCCGTCTGTATTCTCATCATCATCGCCGTACTGATCGTGAAGAAATTTGACGGCCAGGCGAAAAACAGAGTCGTCGGCGCTATTGCGGAATACTACGGACGGGATTATTCTGTGGAAGATGTGGTATCCGCCGTATCCGGCGGTCTGAAAAAGGCAGAGGATATTCCTGCGAAAATCCGCGAAGGAGTATCCGGCGGGGAAGAGCAGAAGGAGAAATCGGAGAATGCGGAAACGACGGCAGAGGATGACTCAGAGGGAGAAGCTGCGGAGAGCGGATCCTCTGACAGGTCTTCACAAGAAGGAGAATTGTGAGCTATCTTCTGTTTTATCTGATCACATTTGTCTTTTCATTTCTCCATGAACTGGCTCATGCGGGAGCTGCGCGGCTGTGCGGATGCAGTTTTTCCATCGGAACGGCGGGCATTTTCGGAAATGTGGTATATGTCGAAAGCGAAGGCCGGACGGTCTTTGTCAGGACGATGATTCAGATCGCCGGCCCCGCTTTCAATCTCGCCGTCGTCTGCATCTGCACGGGAGCGGCGCGGGTCTGCGGCGGTCTGCGGCTGACTGATCCCGGACTGCTCGAGATGGTTCTTTATTCTAACCTGATGCTCGCGGCATTTAATCTGCTGCCGTTTTTTCCCCTGGACGGAGGGCGGATTTTCGAATCTCTGATCGCATATCTCGCCGGAGAAAAGGCGGCGAGAAGGGCGGTCACTTTTTTTTCCAGACTGTTTGCAGTTTTTATTTTCCTTTCCGGTCTGTACTTGGTAAAATATAATGCAGGAAATATCATACTTTCGTTTGCCGCCGTATATTTCTGGCGGATGATCGAGCGCGAAAATGAGAACCGTCTCTATGCGCGCGCGGAGAACAAATGGAGAGAAAGGCGATCAGATGAATCTTACCCAACGCGTCGAGGAACTGCTGATGCAGGTGGCAAAGCCCGCGGTTTACATGGGCGGTGAGCTCTATTCCTGTGAAAAGGAGGCCGGGGAGACAGATCTGAATTTCGGATTCTGTTTTCCCGATACTTATGAAATCGGCATGTCTTATCTCGGGCTGCAGATCATATATCATGTGCTGAATGAGCAGGAAAATGTCTTTTGCCAGCGCTTTTTCGCACCGGGAACAGATATGGAGGCTCTTATGAGACAGAACGGGCTTCCTCTGTTTTCCGTCGAAAAGAAACAGCCCGCCGCTGAAATGGATATTCTCGGCTTCACTCTGCAGTACGAGCTGTCCTTTACGAATATTCTCAATATGCTGAATCTGGCGGGGATTCCTCTCCGAAGCCGCGACAGAGGTGAGGAGTATCCGGTGATCGCAGCGGGAGGGAATTGTTCCTTCAATCCGGAGCCTCTGGCCGATATCATCGACTTTTTTATGATCGGCGACGGAGAGGAGGTTCTCGTCGAAGTGGCGGAGACGGCGATACGCCATAAGAAAGAGGGAGGTACGAAGCGCGGTCTGCTGGAAAAGCTGGCCCGAATCGAAGGAGTTTATGTCCCCGCCTTTTACCGTCCGGAATACGGAGAGGACGGCATGCTTACAGGATATGAAAAGCTGTATGACGGCGCACCGGATCGTGTGGTAAAGCGCATTGTAAACGATATGGATACGGTGACCTATCCGCTGAAGCCGGTCGTTCCTTTTGTGGATGTGGTGCATGACCGCTCCGTCATCGAGCTGTTTCGCGGCTGTACGCGGGGATGCCGTTTCTGTCAGGCGGGCATGATCTGCCGGCCGGTGCGGGAGCGGAGCAGGCAGAAGGTGGTGGAATATGCGGAAAAACAGCTGGACAATACGGGCTATGACGAGATGTCTCTGCTCTCTCTGTCTACCAGTGATTATTCCGAAATCGAGCCTCTCGTCTCCGATCTGATGAAATCGTGCCGGAAGCGTGAGGCCGGCCTGTCGCTTCCTTCCCTGCGGCTCGATTCCTTTTCCTATGAGATTCTCGACGAGATTCAGAAGTACAGAAAGACGGGTCTGACTTTTGCTCCGGAGGCGGGAACGCAGCGGCTGAGAGATATCATCAATAAATCCATCACGGACGAGCATATCGACGCGGCGGCAGAGCAGGCTATCCGGCTGGGATATCAGCACATCAAGCTCTATTTTATGATCGGTCTGCCGGGAGAGACAGATGAGGATCTGGACGGAATCGCGGAAATCGCGGAACGGATGAACCGCATATACCGCAGAGTATGTCAGGATATGCCGGAGCGGAAAGGACGCTTTCAGGTCACCGTCAGTGTGTCCAATTTCGTTCCCAAGGCTCATACACCGTTTCAGTGGGCAGCTCAGGACACACCGGAAGAATTCAACAGAAAACACTATTATCTGAAGGACCGCCTGAAGAGGATCAAGGGGGTCTCTTATCAGTATCACGGCACAGAGACAAGCTCTCTTGAGGCTGTCTTCGCCAGGGGAGACCGGCGCGTATGCGATGCGCTGATCCGCGCCTTTGAAATGGGATGCAAATTTGACGGCTGGACGGAACATTTCGATTACGGAAAGTGGATGAGAGCTTTTGAGGAGACGGGGATCCGCCCGGAATTTTATTCGGAGCGTCTGCGGGATACGGAGGAATTTCTGCCCTGGGATCTGATCGATTCCGGCGTGACGAAGGCATATCTGCTGAAGGAGTACCGGAAAGCACAGGAAGAGGCTGTCACGCCGGACTGCCGGGAAGGTTGTACGGGCTGCGGAATCCGCAGGCTGACGGAGTGTCCGGATTACCGGGGCAGCAGGAAAGAACAGACGGAGCAGGCATAGGAGGATTCATATGGGAAGATATCTTCTGAAATTTACAAAAGAGGGGAATATCAGATATATTTCACATCTGGATCTGCTGCGGGTCTTTCAGCGGGCGATGAAGAGGGCAGGAATCAGCCTGCGCTATTCCCAGGGATTCAATCCGCATGCGAAGATCAGCTTTGCGCATCCCCTTTCGCTGGGATACAGCAGTACGGGAGAATATATGGAATTTGAGACGACCGACGGAAAAACCGCAGAGGCGCAGCTGTATGCGCTGAGGGAATGCATGCCTGAGGGAATACGCCTGCTCTTCTGCAGCCCGCTGCCGGAGACGGCAAAGACCTCACTGGCAGCGGCGGTCACACATGCATCTTATGTGGTGCGTTTCCGGGGAGAACGAAGCGCCGGCACCGTGATGGAGAAAAAGTCGGTGGAATATATCCGTCAGGAACAGATCATCTGCCGGAAGCTGAACAAGAAAAAGAAGGAAGTGCAGACCGATATCCGGCCACTGATCCTTTCGTTTTCTTCGGTGAAGACGGAGGGGAGCGATGCCGTCTTTTCCATGACGCTGCGGACGGGAAGCTCGGGCAATCTCAATCCGGAGATGCTGATCCGGTCTTTCTGCGGTTTCTGCGGCGTGGAATATATACGTCATCAGTGGGACTACCGGCGTACAGAGATGTATTTTCTTCCGCAGCGGGCGCGGCAGATACGGCCTCTTGAGGAGTTTGCCGGATGAAGGACGGATGCGCCGCCGGCGCATCGGAAGGGACAGATGATATGACAGAAAGAGAGACAGAACCTCTGACAGAGAAAATATATCAGAGGCAGCCGTATCAGAAGGAGTGGAAATCGGAGATACTTCGTACAGAGGGAAACAGCGTCGTGCTGAGATCCACCATTTTTGCTCCTGAGGCGGGCGGTCAGCCCAGCGACCGGGGAATGCTGGGCGGATATGAGGTGCGCCATGTGCGGGAAGAAAACGGAATTATTTACCATGAACTGGCGGACTCCGAAAAAACAGGGCAGGTGCAAATTAGTCTGGCTGCGGGACAGACGGTGGAGATGAAGATCGACTGGGAACGACGTTTTGATCATATGCAGAATCATCTGGGCGAGCATATTCTCTCCGGCCTGTTCAAATCGGAATATGATGCGGATAATAAAGGATTTCACATGGGAGAGGACATCGCCACCTTCGATATCGACCGGAAGGAAATTACGGCTCAGATGCTGCGCAATATCGAACACAAGGCCAACCGGGCGGTCTACGATGCGATTCCCGTGGAGGTCAGCTTTGTGGAAAGCGCGGAGGATGCGCGGAGATATCCCCTCAGGAAGCCGCTTTCCGTGGATGAGGATATCCTCATCGTTACCGTAAAGGGCGTGGATTGTGTGGCCTGCTGCTGTCCGCATCCTTCCGATACGTCCCAGATCGGCATCATCAAGCTTCTTCGCACGGAGAAGTACAAGGGGATGACGCGTATCTATTTCAAATGCGGTATGCGGGCCCTGCTGGACTATGAGCAGAAGCATGAAGTGGTGACCGCTCTGGGAGAAAAATATTCAGCGGATGAATTTTCTCTGCTGAAGAAGGAGTCCATCGCGGAAGCCAAGAGAGAGGAAATGCGCAGAGAACTCAACCGGCTGAAGGACAGGCTGGCGGAAATCCGTGCATCAGAGCTTCTTTCCGGCGCGGAAACCTGTGTGACCGGAGAAATGGAAGAAGAGGGAACAGATGATCTGAAGCGGATCGCAAAAAAAGTGACAGCGAAGACGGATCTTCCCGTGATTCTCGCTTCCGTGAAGGATCGGTGTGTCTTTCTGACTCACAGCGGAAAGAGCGCTCTCCGCTGCGGTGCACTGGTGAAGGAATTCGCCCCGGGATCCGGCGGCAGAGGCGGCGGCAGCGATACGCAGGCACAGGTCGTTTTCAGAGACGAGGAAGCGATGCGGAATTTCGTGCAGATCGCGGTGTCATCCGTATCGCGGATACCGGAAACAAAGATGCAGAAATCGGAAGGACCGGCGAAGCAGGAAGGAGCAGACGATGGCAGACGGAAGGAACGGAAATAATAATTTTGACACAGTGGCTCTCTCAGAGGACGGCAGGTCACTGGTCATCATCGATCAGACGCTGCTGCCGGGAGAGCTGAAACGGATCGAACTGTCGGATCAGCGGGATATCAGAGAGGCGATCTATAAGCTGAAGGTGCGGGGAGCGCCGGCCATCGGCGTGGCGGCAGCCATCGGCCTTTATCTGGCGGCTCTTGAAATCTCCGAATCCGCAGAGCAGGAGGATGAATTCTTCCGCAGACTCGGGGAGGCGAAGCGGTATCTGCAGGAATCACGTCCTACAGCGGTCAATCTCAAATGGGCGCTGGACCGAATGTATGCGCGCGCTTCGGCGGAAAAGGGCACGGGCGTGCCGGCCGTCGTCTCCGCCATGAGACGGGAAGCGGAGACGATACGGAACGAGGATGTGGAGGTATGCCGCAGAATCGGTGAAAACGGGCTGACGCTGCTGAAGAAGGGGCAGGGAATCCTGACCCACTGCAATGCGGGACGTCTGGCCTGCGTGCGCTACGGCACGGCGACGGCACCTATCTACCTGGGCCAGGAGAGAGGATATGCTTTCCGCGTCTTCGCCGACGAGACCCGGCCTCTGCTGCAGGGAGCGAGGCTTACCTCTTATGAGTTGTCCGAAGCCGGTGTCGATGTGACGTTAATCTGCGATAATATGGCGTCCTCTGTCATGAGCAGAGGATGGATCGATGCTGTCATCACGGGCTGTGATCGGGTGGCGGCAAACGGAGATACCGCAAATAAGATCGGTACCTCCGGCGTGGCGATTCTTGCGGATCACTACGGAATCCCGTTTTATATCGCGGCTCCTTCTTCCACCATCGATTTTGAGACGGCGACGGGAAGAGGAATCGTCATCGAGGAACGCTCCGGAGATGAGATCAAAAAGATGTGGTATAAGGAACCGATGGCGCCGGAAGCGGTGAAGACATATAATCCGGCTTTCGACGTCACAGACGCTTCTCTGATTTCCGGCATAATCACGGAATACGGCGTGCTGAGGCCGCCGTACGATGTGTCGCTGCGGAAACTCAGGGAAAAAATCGAAGCGGAGAAAAAACGGAAAGGGGAGAATCTGTGATGAGCAATGCGATAAAACTGCCTGACGACCGGGAAGCGAAGAGATCCATCGTGGAGATCGGAAGAAGAATGTATGAGAAAAATTACTGTGCGGCCAACGACGGAAATATCAGCTGCAGAACGGCACAAAATCATCTGTGGGTAACTCCGTCGGGAGTTTCCAAGGGATTTCTGACAGAAGACATGCTGGTGAAGACGGATCTTGCGGGAAATATTCTCGAAAATCCGGAGGAGAGAAAGATTTCCTCCGAGCTGAAGCTCCATCTGAAGGTCTATGCTCTGAGGGATGACGTCAACGCTGTCGTCCATGCGCACCCGCCGAAGGCGACGGCTTTCGCCTGCGCCAGGAAGGCCATGACGAAGCCGGTGGTTTCGGAAGCCATGCTGAATCTGGGTGAGGTGCCCTGCGCGCCGTTTGCCGTGCCGGGAACAGAAGAGCTGGCGGAATCGATCGTTCCTTATGTAGCGGATCACGCGGCGGTTCTGATGGCCAATCACGGAGCGGTCACCTGGGGAGAGAGCATGATCCGCGCTTATTACCGGCTGGAGACGCTGGAATACTACGCGCAGATTCTGATGCTCACCGGCGAACGCCCGGAGCCGGCTGTGGATCTGTCGCCGGAGGAGACGGCGGCGATACGCTCCTGCAGGGAAAAATTCGGAATCAGACTGTAGGTTTGCCATGGCCATTAAACCGATTACGGTTTCGCAGCTGAACCGGTATATTTCCAGAATTTTATCGACCGATCCGATTCTGGGAAATGTTTCAGTGAGAGGGGAGATTTCAAATCTGAAATATCACGGCACGGGAAATATCTTTTTTTCACTGAAAGATGCAGGGAGCAGAATTTCCTGTTTTATCCCGTCCTCCGCAGCGAAAAATCTCCGTTACGAGCTGACAGACGGCCTGGAAATCGTCGTCAGCGGATATCTTTCTGTCTATGAACCGGGCGGATATTATTCCCTTCATGTCAGAGACATCGACGTTTCCGGGGCAGGGAGTCTGGCTCTTGCCTTCCGGGCTCTGTTTGAGAAGCTGCAGAGGGAAGGCCTTTTCGATGAGAGATATAAAAAAGAGATTCCGGTGTTTCCGAAGCGGGTCTGCATCATCACTTCAGCGACAGGGGCGGCCGTCCGGGATATCATCAAGATCATCCGGAAGCGCTGCCGGATGACGGATATTCTCGTGTATCCCTGCCTGGTGCAGGGCAAATCGGCGGCGGCGGATATCGCGGAATCCCTGCGGGCGGTGAATGAAAAATTTCCGGAGACCGATGTGATCATCGTAGGAAGAGGCGGAGGTTCGGCGGAAGAGCTCTGGGCGTTCAATGAAGAAGCGGTGGCCCGCAGCATTTTTGACTCCAAAATACCGGTGATTTCCGCTGTAGGACATGAGACGGATTTTTCGATTTCCGATTATGTGGCCGATGTACGGGCGGAAACACCGACGGCGGCAGCCGTCATGGCCGTTCCCGATACGGAGGAAATGATACAACAGGCAGATGAGCGGATCGGCAGGATGAAATCGCGCCTGCAGATGAGGATACGCATGTATGAGAGCCGTCTGGAGGCCGTACGGCCGGACGTCTTTTTCCGGACACTCAGAGAGAGAATACGTTCTTTCGGTCAGGAAGTCTCTCTGTATCGCAGAGAGATGGAGTTTCACATGCGTCAGCGTCTCCGGTTTCTGACAAACGAAGTGGAGCAGTGCCGCACGCTGCTGGAGACAGGAAGTCCTGAACGGATCATAGCGCGGGGCTATGCCGTCGTCCGGTGCGCAGACAGCCCGCAGACGGTAACGTCCGCCGGAGCTGTTTGCGCGGGGCAGAAGCTGGATATCCTGCTGAAGGACGGCAGACTGCTCTGTGAGGTCAGAGATATCAGAGACGGCCGTGTCGGAACGGAATGCGGCGGCGGTTTTTCAGAACGGAGGGAGTAGAGGCTGCAGATGCCGGTGAAAACGGGTGGAAAAAGAAAAATGCGCAGCGGAAAGGAAACGGTAAATATGAAGGATTCAGATATGATGCCGGACATAACGCCGGGGATGACATTTGACGAGGCTTTTTCACTGCTCCGCGACGAAGCGGAAAAGATCGGTTCTGATGAGATTTCTCTGGAGGGTGCCATCGAAAGCTACCGGCGGGGAAAAGCATATTATGAATTCTGCAGAAAAAAGCTGAACGAGGCAGAGCAGACTATCCGGATTTTCGACAGGGACAGCGGCGAGCTGAAAACGATGAATCCGGACGGAGAAGCGGCAAAGAGTGTGGAAAATACCGGAGGCGGAGCCGGTCAGTAAAACGGACAGAGAGGAAAGAGTCATGCAGGTAGAGGACAGAGTAAAAGACAAATACCACACATGGAAAAATATGGTTGAAAAGCATCTGATCGAAACGCTGCCGGAGACAGACAGCAGAAGCCGGCGTCTTTACGAAGCGATGACGTACAGTCTGAAGGCAGGAGGAAAGCGACTGCGGCCGGTTCTGCTGCTGGAGGCGTGCAGCCTGTGCGGCGGTTCTGCCCGGCAGGCGCTGTCATATGCCTGTGCCGTGGAATTCATCCACACCTATTCTCTGATTCACGACGATCATCCTTCCATGGACAATGATGATTTCCGCCGGGGAAAGCCGACAAATCATGTCGTTTTCGGAGACGGCATGGCGATTCTGGCGGGAGACGGACTTCTGAACTCCGCCTTTGACGTGATGCTCTCGGAAATCCGTGCCGCTGCCGGCCGCGGTGAAAGCAGCGAATCTGTCCGGAATCTGGCGGAGGCCGCGGCGGAGATTTCTGAGGCCGCAGGCGTGCGCGGCATGATCGCCGGACAGGCCACCGATCTTCTGTGTACGGGCAGCGGCAGCATCCCGAAAGCGGAGCGGGACGCAAAGATGCCGGAAGGGAGCAGAGAAGAACTTCTGCTGTATATCCACCGCAACAAGACGGGAGCCCTGATCCGGGGTGCCGTCCGCGCCGGAGCGATGATTGCGGGAGCGTCGGAGGAACCGCTTCAGATTCTCACGGAATATGCGGAAAATCTCGGACTGGCTTTTCAGATCAGCGATGACATCCTGGACGTTACGGGGGATGCGGAAACTCTGGGAAAGAATACGGGCGCCGACGAAAGGCTCGGGAAACTGACATATCCCTCTGTCTACGGACTGATGACTTCCAGGAAAAAACTGGAAAAAGCTACAGCAGCTGCCGTTACTGCGGCCTCGCGGTTCGGAGAGGAAGGAGAATTTCTCGCAAAACTTGCTATTGACCTTCAGAATCGGGTATCATAGAATAAATAGAAAGTGGCGCAGTATTCTAGTCAGAATTTGCTTTTTCTGAAGACGGGGCTAAAAATCCGTCAAATGGCACATCGATGAAGCTCCTCGTATTTGCTGCCGACGCCCAGTCGGGGGCATTTGCCGGGAGAAAGATAATCAGGGCGATCCGTAATGGCATATGGGCGTGAACCCTGTTTATCGTGGAGGCTCGCGCGGACTGACACCTCTGGGGTGCACGTGCGGGAATAAACCTGAAGCAGGGCTGTACCGGCATCCGGTTTTCCGGGTGTCGCTGACCCTGCCTAAGCGTAGCTAGCCTTGAGTGAGCATGGGGGAGTACAGAACAATGCGGCAGAGTTCGTGGCCAGGACGATGTCTGCAATCGCTGCATGAAACCGGGCTTGCAAAAGAGGATAGGAAGAGGCAATACTGTCGGGGAAATCCCCTAGACTGTTCGATATGCGTGGATTGCAGTACGGACTTAGTGGCAATCCGGTACCGCAGTTGGCGACGCTGCGGGCGGTGCTTTAAAGGGAAACCGCTGATCCGGCGACAGATCAGCAGTGCCGCAGGAAATCTGACCGGACCTATGCCGTAAGGTTTACACGCGTATTGTCCACTTTAATTTTTATTTTTTGAAATAAAAAATCGGATCAGGATCGCTCTGTTTCAGCGTTTCAGCGGCTTTCGGAACGCGCTGGCGGATGAGAGGAGCGAAAAAGAAGAGTGTGCAGACAGAAATCCAGGATTTCGTTATCTGCACTTTTGTTCTATAATTATAGAAAGAAAGAAGAAAGGATATATGAGCGGAAAAAAAGAGGACCCCGATAAGATACGACGAAAATGGATCATTTTCATTACGATCTTTGCGTTTTTTCTGTCAGTATTTATGAGTACATTTTCCGATCTGCTGATGAGGAGATCCACGACTGTGGTGGCTTTTATCGTTCTGATCGGCATCGTTCTGATCGGTATCGTATTTGATGTCATCGGCGTGGCGGTGACGGTGACGGACGAAAAGCCTTTTCACTCCATGGCGGCCTCAAAGGTCAAGGGAGCGAAGAGCTCCCTGATGCTGATACGGAACGCCAGCAGAGTCTCCAACGTCTGTAATGACGTGGTAGGCGATATCTGCGGAATCATCAGCGGGAGCTCGGCGGCCTTCATCGTCACTCAGGTTGAATTTCCGCCGGGAGGTATTCTCGATGCCACACTTTTTTCCGTCATTCTGAGCGGTCTGGTGGCTTCACTGACCATCGGAGGCAAGGCTTTCGGAAAGGAAATCGCTATCAGTAATTCCAAGGAGATCATCACCGCTATCGGGAAAATCCTGTCATTTTTTTCGAGAAAATAGATATCAGAAAAATGCGGCAGAAGGAAAGGAGTAAAGGACAGGTTACAGACTGCGGCAGGAAACACGAAGAACCATAATCTGATTTTTGTTACAGCAGGTATTTCTTATGATAAAGAAGATCGAAGAGGGGATTTATCCCTCAGATATTAAAAAAATGAACAGAGAGGAGATGGAGCTCCTGAGCTATGCGATCCGCGACAAGCTGATTTCCACCGTGTCGGAGACAGGGGGACATCTGGCGTCAAATCTGGGAATCGTGGAGCTGACCATCGCAGTTCACAGGGTGTTCGATGCTCCGGAGGACAAGATCGTCTGGGATGTCGGACACCAGTCTTATGTTCATAAACTTCTGACGGGAAGAGGTGCGGAATTCGGAACGCTCCGGCAGATGGACGGAATGAGCGGTTTTCCGAAGCGCTGCGAAAGCGTCTATGACACCTTCGATACGGGACATGCGAGCAATTCCATCTCTGCGGCTCTGGGCATGGCGGCAGCCCGCGATCTGAAAGGGGAAGACTACGCCGTGGTAGCCGTCATCGGTGACGGGGCGCTGACCGGCGGTATGGTCTACGAGGCGCTGAATAATGCGGGAACTATGGATACCAGTCTCGTCATTCTTCTCAACGACAATGAGATGTCCATTTCGCCCAGCGAAGGCAGCATGGCGCAGCACCTCGGAAAACTGCGTTCCTCGGAACGGTACAATAATCTGAAGCAGAATCTGAAGAAAAGTCTCAAGAGCATTCCTGTGGTGGGCGATACGATTTTCGGCGGACTCGAAGTTCTGCGTGACGCTGTGAAGTACACCATGGTTCCCGGCGTTCTCTTTGAAGAACTGGGCTTCGTCTATCTCGGCCCCATAGACGGACACGATCTGGGCGAGCTGGTAGAGGTATTTACTTATGCGAAGATGCTGAAGAAGCCTGTCATCGTCCACTGCGTGACGAAAAAAGGAAAAGGCTATCAGCCGGCAGAAAAAAATCCGTCGAAGTTCCACGGAGTCTCGCCCTTTGATGCGGAGACCGGCGCTCTGAAAAAAAAGCCTCAGAAGCTTTCCTATTCCGGGATTTTCGGAAAAAAGCTGCTAAAGATCGCCCGGAAGAGACCGGATGTCATTGCGGTTACCGCGGCGATGACGGACGGGACGGGACTGAAGGAATTTGCCGGATCTCTGCCGAAGCGTCTGTTCGATGTTGGAATCGCAGAGGAGCATGCCGTCACATTTGCAGCGGGAGCCGCGGCAAACGGCCTGCATCCGGCGGTGGCTATATATTCCACTTTTTTTCAGAGGGCTTACGATCAGATTATCATCGATGTCTGCATGCAGAATCTTCCCGTGACGCTGTGCATCGACCGGGCGGGAATCGTCGGCGCCGACGGAGAGACGCATCACGGCATATTTGATATCTCCTACCTGATGCCGGTTCCGAATCTCACCTTTTTCGCTCCTTCCGACCGGCAGGAGCTGGAGGAAATGCTGGAATATGCCATGAACATGGATGCTCCGTGCGCTATCCGGTATCCGAGAGGTGAGGCGCCGGAATCGCTGGCAGCCTGCGGCGAAGGCTCGGAAGGCAGATCAGAAAGCGTTTCAGAAAACAGATCCGAAAGCTTTGAAAACGGCAACGGCAAGCCGTCTGTCTCTTTTCTGCGGTCGCGGACGCTGGCAGAAGGCAGGGATGTAACGCTGATTTCCGTCGGCAGGATGACGGAGATCTGTGCGGAGAGCTGCGGGATCCTGAAGTCCGTCGGCATTTCTGCGGAGCTGATCGATGCCAGAGTGCTCAAGCCCTTTGACCGGGACGCTTTTGTACAGTCAGCGGAAAAGACAGGGCTGGTATTTGTGGCGGAGGACAATGTCCTCTCCGGAGGATTCGGCAGCTACGTGGAGGATCTCTTTGCGCAGAATACAGGAGTGAAGGTGTACCGGATCGCCTGGCCGGATGAGTTTATCCCTCACGGGACGCAGACACAGCTTCTTAAAAAATACGGAATGGACGCTTCGTCCATAGCGGAAAGGGTGCGTGAGGCAGTTGAAGGAAAGGCTTGATGTTCTTCTCGTAAAAAAGGGATTCTTCTCCTCCCGGGAACGGGCGAAGATCGCTATCATGGAGGGCGACGTCTATGTGGGCGGTGCCATTTCGGACAAGGCAGGCACGAAAATCGATGTAGATGCAGAGATCACCGTCAGAAATGATCAGTGTCCCTTTGTGGGAAGAGGAGGTTATAAGCTGGCAAAAGCTATCGAGGTGTTCGGCATCAGTCTGAACGGTCTGATCGCCATGGACATCGGCGCCTCCACCGGAGGCTTTACGGACTGCATGCTGCAGAACGGCGCTTCGCGGGTCTATTCCGTCGATGTGGGATACGGTCAGCTGGACTGGAAACTGCGCAGCGACGAGCGGGTCGTAAATATGGAAAAGGTGAATGTCCGCTATCTCGATCCCGCTACCGTTCCGGAGAAGATGGATTTCATCAGCATCGACGTTTCCTTTATCTCGCTGAAACTGATCCTTCCGGTGGCGGTACAGCTGCTGAAAGAAGACAGCCGCCTGGTCTGTCTGATCAAGCCTCAGTTTGAGGCGGGAAGAGAGCAGGTGGGAAAAAAAGGAATCGTCAGAGACAAAAAGGTACACCGGGAAGTGATCGCAAAAGTGATGGACTACGCCGAAGAAAACGGTCTGACGCCTGTGGGGCTGACCTTTTCGCCGATGACGGGAGCGAAAGGCAATATCGAATATCTGCTGGAAGCGGTGAAATCTCAGGATGACGGAAAAGCCGCGACGGAGCGGGTAACGGATCAGACGATCGGAGAAGTTATCGAGTCGGCTCATGCGGAGCTGATGAAATGATGGCACAGAAAAGACGAAAGGCGGCGGAATGGAGATTATGGTGAAAAAATACGATGCGATATTGTTCGATCTCGACGGAACGCTTCTTGACTCGCTGGAGGATATGAAAGACAGCGTCAATCACGTCATGAGAGAGTTCGGATTTCCGGAGCATACGACAGAGGAGATCCGTACCTTTGTGGGAAACGGAATCCGCAGACTGATCGAGCGCTCGGTTCCGGAAGACACGGATCCCCGGACGTGTGAAGCGGCGCTAAAAGTCTACCGGAGCTATTATAACGATCACTGCATGATAAAGACGAAGCCATACGACGGCGTGCCGGAGCTTCTTGCAGCTTTGAAAAAAGAAGGTTTTGCGATGGCCATCGTCTCCAATAAAAATGAAGAGGCGGTGGAGGAAATGCGGGAGCATTACTTCGGAGATCTGGTTCCTCTGGCTTTCGGACAGAGCGATGCCGTACCGAAGAAACCGGATCCGTCCATGGTTTACGCGGCCGCGGACCGGCTGGGCATTCCGAAGGAAAGATGTATATATGTGGGAGACTCCGAGGTGGATATCGAAACAGCAAAAAATGCCGGCATCGACTGCATCACCTGCCTCTGGGGATTCCGGGAAAAAGAGTTTCTCCTTGCAGAGGGAGCCCGCGTACTGGCGGAAGCGGCGGAGGATATCCTGCGGGTCGTCGGAGAAGAAAAAGAGAGAGAATAAAAGAATGCGGTAAGCGGCAAGAGGAAAAGAGAAGAGAAAAAGACAGGAAAAGAGAATATTGAGAAAAAGCGGAAAAGAGACCTGTGAGCCCCGGAGATCGGAAATTTTGCAGGTCTCTGATTTTTTCTTTCTTCGTTCACACTTTTGTTTTTCGTTGTTTGCAAATCAGAAAGACGAGAGAACAGAAAAATATATCACGGGAAGATCCGGACGATAACAGATCATCGTGATTTCCGGAAATCAGAGGTATATCGGATACTTTAAACACAAAATATCTCCCGTTTTTATTTCAGTGTAGAGCTTCTGAAATGCGCAGAGATGTGTTAATATAATGGCATAAATTTGAATCTTCCGGCATATAAGAGGTTGACAGTTTATGACAGGACACGGTATGCTGTTAGCAGAGCAGAGCAGAGCAGAGCAGAGCAGAGCAGAGCAGAGCAGAGCAGAGCAGACTGAATTCTGCATTTTTGTGCTGCCGGTAATCATATATATTTCGATAAATTGTGAAGACGTCTTTTGTGATTCGGGTGAACCGGGTCGCAGAGGCGTCTTTTGTTTATTTGTTTACAAAATACCGATAGGCTATACGCCCCGGTCTCCGACATAGCTGCAATATGAAACATAAAATCAAAAGAAAGTAGGACAGGAAAGAAATGAATGCGAAAAATGTTATTTGCAGCAGGAGGAAACACAGGATGAAACACAGAATCTTGGCATGCATCATGGCTGTGGTGCTCACCGTGGGGTTGATGCCTACGGCAGCGTTAGCGGCGGACTCGCCGGAATCATCTGTTAGCAACATTCCTGATAGAGCGGCGGATTCACCGGATCCTTTGATCACTAACATCCCGGAGGGGCTGGTGATTGAGGGAACGGTAGTCACGGACTACACCGGCGATGCAGCAGATCTGACCATTCCCGATGGAGTTACGGAGATCGGCAGGTCGGCGTTTAATGGAGATGAAACGCTTGAGAGCGTAACGCTCCCGGACACCGTGACCACCATCGGTCAGTTTGCCTTTTCCGATGCGGAGAAGCTGACAAGCATCACAATGCCTGGTGTTACCACAATTGAGAACTATGCGTTCCAGCGCATTGAAACACTGGAATCCATAGAGATGCCCGAAGTGATTACCATTGGCGAGGATGCGTTTCGTGGTGATTCAGTCCTGGCTGCAGTCACAGCGCTAAAGCTGGAAACGATCGGTAAGCAGGCATTCAATGAAACTGCCATTACCTCAATCGAACTGCCCGAGGTGCTCACCATCGGAGAGCGGGCCTTTTATAGTACGCCTTTGGAGAGCATCAGTGCCCCAAAAGTGACGTCTATCGGCAGCATGGCGTTTGCATCCACGGCGTTTACCGCATTTACTCTGCCGGAAAGTGTTACAGATGTGGGAGAAAGCATCCTGAATAACTGTAGGCATTTGGAATCGCTCTCCGTCTCCCTGAACGTACTCCTGAATGCCGTTTTTGATGACGGGGCCTTTCTAAATACATTCAATACATACGATGAGTATGAAATCATCCTCACCGGCGTTGACCGGGATGTGACCCTCCTGAGCAACGGCGTACAGTGCGGAGAAAAGGCGGTGACTTTCGCAGAAGGCGGCTTGTATGATGTGGTGTTCCATATCACATGTGTAGATGGTGCCACCGACGGCACGGTGACCAATCAAACCGGGGAGACTGTGACCGTCAACGGCGTAACGCTGCTCAATGGGAGTGTGAAGCCGATAGGCGTGGAGAGCGACAACTACCTGTCGGAACTTGCGCTGGAGGGCGCTTTGCTTGAGCCGACTTTTAACAATGTAACCCAGGATTATACTTCTTTTGTGGACTATACAATAGATACAATCCGGGTACAGGCAATTCCTTCGGACAGTGGCGCTACTGTCACAATCAACGGCATGGCGGCCAGCGCTGATCATGACTATATTGTGTCTGTGTCCCTCCAGGAGGGAGAAAACGCCGTCTCCGTCGTAGTCACGTCGCAGGATGGCACATTGAGAACCTACACCGTGACTGTGACGAAAAAAGCGGCTCCCGAAAATCTCGTCATCACCACAGCAGAGGAACTGATGGATTTTGCCGCCGCTGTGAATAACGGCGACTACGCCGGAATTGCGGACGTTACCGTGGAACTGGGTGCTGACATCAACATGAGCGGCTATGATTGGACGCCCATCGGCATTGACGGGAGCCACTATTTTTCCGGTACCTTTGAGGGCAACGGGCATACGGTCAGCAATCTGACCATTACCAAAGATACCACCGGCTATTTTGGCTTGTTTGGAATCACGGAAGCAACCATCCAGAATGTGAATCTTACGGGAAGCCTGACAAACACCATCTCTGATGCCAGCGGGTCTCATGTCGGTGCTGTCGCAGGCTATATTGTCGGCGGCGCGATTCGGAATTGCAGCACTTCCGAATTCACCATAAAAAGCAGCAGTGATGATCTCACGCTTGGACAGGCCGTCGGCGGCATCGTCGGGGTGGCTGAGAGCACACAGGTGGAAAACTGCGTGTCCGGAACAGGTATTACCCTGAATTTTAAATTTTACTATATCGGAGGGGTTGCCGGCGCTGCTGTCGGAAGCCAAGTTGTCAACTGTTCCTATACCGGGACGCTCACCATAATGGGCTCAGGCTATGCTGACTGCGGCGGCATTGTGGGAAACAGTCAGCAGGGTTCTGAGATCTCCTACTGCGTCAACAGCGGCACCATTGACGTTGCCGGACGCACATCATCAACCAATGCGAAGGTTGGAGGGATTGTAGGAATGCAGTATGATGATGCTGAAAAAATTGATTCCTGCACCAACGAAGGCAACGTAACAGGCAAGGCCTCGTATATGGGTGGTATTACCGGTTATGCCAGCGGCGGCAGTATAAAAAATTGTCTTAATAAAGGAAAAGTTAATTCTACCGCCGGTTTAAATACAGGCGGTATTGCGGGCTGGTCCTCCGGGCCAATCCAAACCTGTGTTTCCACCGGAGCTGTGACTAAGACCGACGGAAACAGCGATCCCATTGTGGCCTCCGGAAGCGGTACTTGTACAGGCAACTACTACGACGAAGATGTGTTTAAAGACGTAACAACAAATAATGGAACGCCGGTTGATGTGCATACTCAGGATTTCGTGGATACCATCAATGCGAAGGGCGGCAGCTACCGGCTGAATGAAGAGGGCAAAATCGAAATCATCCCCCTCTCCTATGCTCTCACTGTGGAGAACAGCTACGCCGAAACCACCGGCGCGGGCCGGTACGAGGCTGGTGAACAAGTGTCTCTTGATGCGGGCAGCCGCTCGGGCTATGTCTTTGCGGGCTGGACAGCCACAGCCGGAATCCTGGCCGACTCTGACGCGGCTCAAACCACCTTTACCATGCCGGCAGAAGATGTCACTGTGACGGCGAACTGGGCCGCTGTTCCGCCTTCCTCCGGCGGCGGATCCGGCAGCACTCCCAGCTATTCTCCTAATCTGGATACTGAGGGGGAGGGCACGATAACAGTCATCCCCCGCACTCCAAAGGCAGGCGATGAGGTCACTGTCACGCCAACCCCCGAGCCGGGCTATGAGGTGGGTGAGATCATTGTTACAGACCGGAACGGCGACTCGGTAGATATTACCGAAAACGCAGACGGGACATGGACTTTTATTCAGCCCCGAAGCCGGGTGACGATCGAGGTTACATTCCGGCCGGTTCAGGAGGAACTCCTGCCTTTTGATGACGTACCCGAAGGTGCGTGGTATGAGGACGCAGTGCGGTATGTTTACGAGAACGGTCTGATGAACGGCACCGGCGCGACAACCTTTTCGCCGGATACAACTGCCAGTCGGGCGATGATCGTCACGATTCTGTGGCGGCTCTCTGACAGCCCTGTGGTCAACTATCTGATGGACTTTTCCGACGTAAACCCGGCGGCCTACTACGGTGAGGCAATTCGCTGGGCTATCAGTGAGGGTATCGCAGAAGGCTATGGCGGCGGACTGTTCGGCCCGGATGATCCCATCACCCGGGAACAGCTGGCGGTCATGCTCTGCCGCTTCGCCCGGCATGAAGGCTACGACACCACCCAAGGCGGCATAGCCATCCGGGAGTACGCGGACTATGGCCAGATCTCTGGCTATGCGCTGGAGGCCATGGACTGGGCTGTAAACATCGGCCTGATCAACGGCACCAGCAGTTCCACTCTCTCCCCACAAGGACAAGCTGCACGGGCTCAGGTTGCTGAGATTTTCATGCGGTTCTGTGAGCGATACGTGGAAAACTGAAAAAGGATAACTCTTTCGTATAGAAAAGATAGAAAAGGACTGCCGCATTAACGCGATATGTTTATGCTCCCTTCCGGGTGACAGGTTTTTGTTATTTCACCTGTCTGCCCGGAAGGGAGCACATGATTTCAGCCGTTAATACGGCAACTCTGTTTTTTTGCCCTTGATTTTCACAGAGATCTGTTATATAAGAAAATCAGAACGATTAGTGGTTACCTGAAAACGATTGCTTCGGAAAGGAAAGAACGCGCCGGAAAAAAGTCAGGCGGTTTTTTCCGTGCAGAGAGGAGAAAAAGATGTATCGGAACCTGTTTTCGAAGATCCGTATCGGTAACCGGACGATAAAGAACAGAATCGTGATGACGGCTATGGGAAATCACCTGGCCGGTTCTGACGGAGCGGTATCCGAACGGGATATCGCTTTTTATGCTGCCAGAGCGAAGGGCGGGTGCGGACTGATCATCACAGAGTGTGCAGCGGTGGACTGGACGCACGGCAGAGGAAATCAGGCCCAGATCTCCGTGGATCACGACGGCGCAGTCGAAGGACTGAGACGGCTAGCTGACGCGGTGCATCGTCACGGGGCAAAACTGGCTGTACAGATCTATCATCCCGGCCGTCAGGGAATTGCCGCGTTAAACGGCGTGGCCAGTATGCCTTCCGCCAGTCAGACGGAATGTCAGTGTACGCACCAGCCGGCTCATGAGATGACGAAGGACGAGATTCTCGAAATGGAAGAAAAATTCGTCCGGGCGGCCGTCAGAGTGAAGGATTCGGGAGCGGACATGGTGGAAATCCATGCGGCTCACGGCTATCTGATCAATCAGTTTCTGAGCACCTATACGAATAAGAGAACGGACGAATACGGAGGCAGTTTTGAAAATCGGATGCGGTTTCTTGATGAGATCATCGGAGGAATCCGCCGGGCCTGCGGGAAGGATTTTCCGATTCTGGTCCGGTTTTCCGCGGACGAATGTCTGGATTACGCAGGCATACAGGAGGCGGGAATCCGTCTGGAGGAGGGAGTGCGGATCGCAGTCCATCTGGAGGAACAGGGCGTGGATGCTCTAAACGTGAGCGCCGGAATCTACGAAACCATGAATGTCTCCTGGGAACCCGTGGGATTCGATCAGGGCTGGAAGCTGAATATGGCCGCGGCGGTAAAGAGCGCCGTGTCCGTTCCCGTCATCGGAGCCGCTGTGCTGCGGGATCCCGACTTCTGCGAAGCGGCCATCGCGGAGGGAAAGATAGACATGATGGGATCCGCGCGCACCTTCTTTGCGGATCCCGAGTGGGCGCAGAAGGCGAAGGAGGGCAGACTGAAGGAGATCCGGAAATGTATCCAGTGCATGTACTGTATGGAGTCGCTGGGCGCCGCCGATACGGATCCGGATGTGACGATGGCGTGCGCCGTCAATTATGAAGGCGGAAAGGAGACAGAGGTCTGCGCCGAAACGATGCCCCGCGACGGGCGCGGCCGCATCGTGGCTGTCGCGGGAGCCGGCCCGGCCGGGATGGAGGCGGCGAGAATCCTGGCCATGCGGGGATTTCGTCCCGTCATCTTTGAAAAACAGGGAGTGTGCGGAGGAAAGACATATCTCGCATCAAAGCCGCCGAAAAAGGAAAAGACGAAATATCTGCTAAACTATCAGCTGAGCCAGCTGGAAAAATACGGCGTGGAAATCCGTCTCAACTGCGAGGCCACGCCAAAAAGACTCAAAGAGCTGAATCCGTGTGCGGTCTTTCTGGCCCACGGCACACGTCCGGTAATGCCCTTCTCGATTCCGGGAATCGACGGCGAAAACGTCCGGGATACGGAGGCAGTTCTGAGAGAGGATGTGGTCCTGCGCGACTGTGACGTGGCCGTCATAGGCTCCGGCATGACGGGAATCGAGACGGCGGAGTTTCTGGCGGAGCAGGGCAACCGCGTGCAGATCTTCGAGATGGCGGACGAGATCGGGCCCGGCGTGTTTCCTCAGATTCTGACAGACTGTCTCACGCGTCTGCGGGAATACGGAGCAAAGCTTCATACGAAGACACAGCTGCTTTCCATCGAAAAAGACACGGCTGTTTTCCGGCTGACGGACAGCAAAGAGATGCTGAAAGTCAGAGCGGATGCCTTCGTGATCTCGCTGGGAAACCGTCCTGCCGCGGAGCTGACGGAGCAGATCGCGGCGCAGTTTGACAATGTCAGAGTTCTGGGCGACGCCGTAGCCTCCGGAAGGATCGAAGCGGCCGTCCGGACGGGATATGAGGCGGCTTATTTCCTGAAGGTATAGCGGCGAAAGCCGGATCATCCGAACAGAAGCTCAAAGAGACGGGAGACACCTGACGGCTGCGGCGAAAAAAAACAGGCACGGAGAGGATCCGTGTCTGTTTTTTTTTCGCCTTTTTCAGCTGTGATCGGGCTGCTTCGCAACCTCTTCCAGGGGAATCTTTTTCTGATATTTCTGCATATCCTGAATGTTCAGGATCCGCTCGGAGATGCTGATGAGAAAGATAGTCCTGGCGTTGGAAAAGTCGATATCCGTAAATTCGACGATCCGGCTGATACGGTAGCGCAGCGTATTGTAGTGGACAAACATGGCCTGAGCGGTCTGTGACAGATCCTGGGAATGCCGGATATAGGTAAATAGCGTTTCCAGGTAGTTGCTGCTGTTTTCCCGGTCGATTTCCTGCAGTCTGCGGACGATGGGATGGATGAGAAAATCGAGATTCGTCATACCGCTGAAGTGAATCAGCATGTGATATTCGATGATATCCTCGTAAAACAGAACCGGACGATTCTCGACGAAGAGGTCGCACAGAGAGATGCAAAAAAGCGTCTGCTGGTAAAACTGCGGCGTATCGAAGAGATCACGGAAAGGATAACTGAAATTCGCCTGACATTCGTATTCCTCCAGGAAGGACAGAAATTCCTCATTCTGCCCCAGCCTTCTCCCCTGATCCCCGTCTTTCGTGTCGTATAAAATGACGAAATAGTTGTCGAGCAGGACGACATGATGACGCTCGAAGAATTTTTTTATCTTTTTCAGGAGAAAGGCCACGCGATCCTCTTCATATTGAGAATGATCCTTTCTCTCGATAGTGATCACCTGCAGATAATCATAAAATTTTACGCCTAAAGCGGCGCGCTTTCCCCTCAGATCCTCCCGGCTGCGGTATATGCCGGCAAATACCGAACGGACAAACGTATCGACGATAGAGGCATCCTCTTCCCGGCGGCTTCCTGTCTCCAGCACGGAGAGAAATCTGCTGAACAGAATGAGAACGGAACGGTCGAAGTCCGTAATCTTACGGTTGATCTCTAAAAGTTTCAGATAGCCTGTGATCATGTACTGGTCGGATACTTTGGCGGCGATCTGATAGTGCTTCAGGTATTTTCCCGCATTTTCCTCCAGGAGGAGAATCTCATCCTCACTGCTGCTGTGAGAGGATTTCATCGGATCGAAAAGAGCTTCCAGATAATCGTTGGGCATGTAGCCGTTTTCAAGGGTGAAATCCCAGATCGGTTCCCGTCCCGTATTTTCCGCTCCGACGGAGGCGATATAGTTGAAAGTGACATCCACGAACAGGATGGGATTGTTCAGCAGTGAGTAGGCGTATTCCAGAAGCGGCTGACAGTTGTCGGACTTTTTCAGGATTTCCAGACATTTCTTTGAAATGTCGCTGAGCAGAATCTGCTCTTCCAGCTTTTCGCGTACCATATCGATAAAGGCGCGGAATTCGCCGGAATCGAAGAAAATGAGAAGATTGCAGGATAAATCCGCCGTACGGAAGGTGACAGGTCTGCCGGAATACAGAATGAGAGTGCAGTTTTTCAGATCCCTGACACTGCGGACCGAGGAAAAATCACCGTAGTAAAGGCAGTGGGCCGGTACCGTTTCACCGTATTTCATATCCTCTACGGGCCGCAGCGAGCGGAAATCCGAATCGGTGAGAGGACAGTAGCTTTTCGAATTCCTCGGCATCAGCGCGGCAAGTTCGGATAATGTGATCGTCATGAGAAGTTTTCCTCCTTTTCCTTTGTTTGTTTACCTGAATTTCAGAGAAATTTGCCGGATGAATCGAATGCAGATCCGTGCAGATCTTCAGTTATACCTGTAAATTCACATAAAATTTACATAATATGGTAAAAAACTTGTAAAGAAAAATAACAGAAATTTCGCAGTTCAGCGGAAAATGACGTGAAACCGGATGGATTACAGACAGCCGGAATGTTTTCCGGGCCCGGTAATCCGGTCTTTGACGAAAACGGAACAAAGAAGGGATAATTTCATTATACTCGGATAAATGATTCACAGGCAGTTTTTTTGTTTGTGAGATTTCACAAAATAACAGCTCTGATTTGTGAAAAAACACAATTAAATTCTGTCGTTTTTTCATAAAATCTTTTCTTTTCTCGTAATCCACGCCGAAGATTTTATGCCGCCGGATTGCTACAATAAAGAAAAATCAGCGATACAAATTACTGATTTTGCCACTAATCGTTCTAATCAACTATATCAGCAGTCAGATCGGAAGATCGGAAAGAAAAGGAGGAGCATATGGAGATCATAGGAGGACGCTACGAACAGGAATGTCCTGTCATCTTCGGGGCCGGTTCCATCGAAAAAATTACGGATGTGATAAAGGATTTCGGCTGTTCGAAGCCGTTTCTCGTCTACGATGCGGGAGTCAGGGCTGCCGGCGCCGCGGAGCGGGTGATAAGAATTCTTCAGGAAGGCGGCCTGTCGCCTGTGGAGTATGACGATGTGAAGCCGGATCCCGTGGACACCGATGTGACGGAAGCCGGCGAAGCAGCCCGCAAAGAAGATGTGGACTGCGTCATCGGCATGGGCGGCGGAAGTTCCATGGACACGGCGAAAATGGTATCCGTCATGCTGAATAACCCGGGTCCTATCAGAGATTATTTTCTCTCCACGGGAAAAGTGCCTTCTCATGTGCCGTGCATCCTCGTGCCGACCTCTTCCGGGACGGGTTCGGAGATTACGCGGGTAGCCGTCGTTTCGGAGGCGGACACCCATGCGAAGGGCGGGGTATTCGCCAGCGGAAATATCGCGGTGCTGGACCCGGAACTCACGCTGACCTGCCCGCCTTCGGTGACGGCAAACAGCGGATTCGACGCATTTTCTCACGCGCTGGAATCCTACACCTCCGGCGCTACCGATCCGATGAGCGATGTGCTTGCGCTGCGGGCTATCGAGCTGATCGCTTCCAATCTGAAGCAGGCCTGCGATGACGGAAGCGATGTCGAGAGGCGCACGAAACTGATGCAGGCTTCCAATTTCGCGGGAATGGCTTTCAGCAATACAGGCGTTCATTTCGGTCACGCTTTCGGCCATCAGCTAGGAGGTCACTTCGGGATCGGACACGGGCTGTCCTGCGCGTATACTCTCGGCGAAGTGGCCAGATTCGGAGCGGAAGTATCGCCGCAGAGAGGACGGGACATTGCGAAAGCCATGAAGCTGTGCGTCCCGGAAAATGCCACCGGCAGTGAAATCGGTGAAATCCTTGCCGATGCTATCTACGATATGATGCGCTACTGCGGCGTTCCGTCCATGAAGGAAAAAAACTTTGGGAGAGAGGAATGTATCGGCCTGGCTCAGGAGGCCATCGATACCAATCCGTTCTACTATAATACGCCGGTCCCTGTCTCTGTAGAGGAATTTCAGACTCTGATCGGAAAAATGTGGGACAACTATCAGTAAACCGGCCGGAGAAAAGCCGAAGGACAGAAAATCGAACGACAGCCGGCCGCCCGGCGGTCAGAAAAAAGGGAATCGGACGGCTGCCGGTTTTGGCCGTCCGGCCGGTGAAGCACAGGAAAATGCAGAGAAAAGAACAGGAGGAAATGGAAATGGGTGCACATGAACTGGGTGTATTTGACGATATCGCCGAAGCCATCGATGCGGCGTATGAGGCGCAGAGAACGCTGATGCTGGAATATACGACGATGGACAGAGATCGTATGATCGCAAAAATCAAGGAAAAATGTATGGAGGTCATCGAAGCGGATACCATTGCGGAATTTGAGGAGACGGGATACGGCCGTCTGCCGGAAAAGCTGGTGAAAAATATCGCGTCTATTCAGTTTGCGGAGGATACCTCCAGCCTGCAGCCGAAGGTCTTCGCCTCCGGAGCGGGTCTGACGGTGGAATATGAAGCGCCGGTGGGACTGGTGGGAGCTCTGACTCCGGTGACGAACGGATTCGTCACTGTAGCTTCCAATGCGATGATGATGCTGGCGGCGGGAAATTCCATCGTATTCAACGCGCATCCCGACGGCAAGACGGCGGCGGCAAAGGCGGTTCAGCTGGTGAATTCAGCGGTGATCGAGGCGGGCGGACCGGAAAATCTGGCCACCATGGTGAAGATCCCGGATATGGATACGCTTCAGGTGATCATGGATTCGCCGAAGGTGGAGCTTCTCATCGGAACCGGCGGAGAGTTCATGGTGGACACGCTGATGCGGTCGAACAAGAAAGTCATCGCGGCCGGTCCGGGCAATGTTCCTGTCGTCATCGACGAGACGGCGGATATTCCTCTGGCGGCGAAGACGCTGTACGAGAATATCCCGTTTGAGAATAACATGCTTTGCATTACGGAGAAGGAAGCCTTCGTGGTGGACGCCGTCTTCGACCGTTTCATGGAGGAGATCGAAAAGAACGGAGCGCGGATTCTCACACAGGAGGAAGCGGACAAGGTTACGGCCACTGCACTGGCAAAGACGCCGGCGGGCAAGTATAAGCCGAAGAAAGAGTACGTGGCTCACGACGCCAATTTCATACTGGAGAGCTCCGGTGTGGCGCCCAGCGAGGGTGATCTGATGCTGGCCGTCTTTGAGGCGGAATACGAGCAGCCTTTCGTGGAGTGCGAACAGCTGATGCCGATCTTTCCTGTGGTCCGCTGCCGCGACGTGAAGGAAGCCATGGAGCTGGCCATCCGTGCGGAGGCCGGATGCCGCCATTCTGCAGCGATCTGGTCGAAGGATATCGACAGGATCACCGATTTTGCAAGAAGAATCGGAACCACCTGTTTCGTGGCAAACGGTGCGACGGTGGCAGCCACGGGCATGGGCGGAACGGGAAAGGGTTCCTCCACCATCGCAACCTTTACCGGTGAGGGCTTCACCACGGCTTCTTCCTTTACACGAGTCCGCCGCTTTGCGCTGGCCGGGGGCTCCGGATATACGGCTTAGACGGGCCGGAAGTAAGGCGGGCTGATATATTCAGATGCTGCCGTCTGCGGTATGGCAGTGCTGTCTTGGAAAAGGAGGAAGAGATGAAAATACATAACATGGAAGATATTGTAAATACAGCGAAAGAGATGAAGCTGGGCGTGCCGGCGGCAGTCTCCGGAGCCGCCGATCTGCACGTGATCGAGCCGGTGCTGAAAGGAAAGCAGGACGGATATATCCGGCCGGTTCTCATCGGAGACGAAGCGAAAATCACAGAGATTCTGAGGCAGTGCGGCGAGGATCCGCGGGACGGATATGAAATCGTCGATGCGAAGGACGATGCAAAGATCTGCGCGGCCACCGTCCGTCTGATCAAAGAAAAGAAGGCGAAAATGGTGATCAAAGGGCTGATCGAGACGGGCACTCTGCTGAGCGCGCTGTTAAACGACGATACGGGCATCGGAAAGACGGACTGTGTCTCAGCCTGCGGCCTGCTGGAGCTGGAAAAATATCACAAACTGATCGCTTTTTCGGATCCCGGAGTCAATACCTTTCCGGACCTGACCCGCAAAGCGGGAATCATCCGAAACGGCGTCAGCATGCTCCACGCCATCGGCGTGGAGACACCGAAAGTAGCGGTGTTGTCTTCGATCGAAAAAGTCAATCCGAAACAGCCGGATACGGTGGAGGCGGATCAGCTCAAACAGATGAATCAGCGGGGAGAAATCTCAGGCTGTATCGTGGAGGGACCGATCTCTCTGGATCTGGCCATTCAGAAGGAGTCGGCCGAGATCAAAGGGTACGAGAGTCCGGTGGCCGGCGATGCCGATCTGCTCGTCGTGCCCGATATCCTGTGCGGGAACATGCTGATCAAGGGAATCGGATATTTCGGAGATGCGAAGGATGCCAGTCTCGTCCTGGGGCTGGAGGTTCCCGTCCTGTTCGGATCCCGGGGCGGTCCCATCGAGGGAAAATACCGCTCTATGGCTCTGGCGGCGATCTATGCTCACGTACATATAAGAGATAATGAGTAAAAGAAAAATAAAGTGAGGAGGCACATATGGCGAACAGAATTCTCTGTCTGAATTTCGGTTCCACTTCGACGAAGATCGCGGCGTTTTCCGATGAGGAGAAAATCTTTTCAAAGAGCTGGTCCGCCGGAGACGGCGAATATCCGGATCATTTTGAGGATCTGGCGGAACACGAGGCTTTTGCGGCGGATCTCATCGAAAAAGAACTGAAAAAACACGGTCTGACCTTTGAGGATTTCGATATTTTTTCCGCCAGAGGCGGAGCTCAGGTTTTCATCGAATCAGGGGCCTACGGGATCAACGATATCATGCTGGAGGATACCTATAAATTCGGAGGCGAAAAGGGACATCCGGGGAAACTGGCCACGAGGATCTGCGGAAAACTGGGGAAAAAATTTTCTAAGCCCGCGTACATCATTAACGGCCCCAGCGTCGATGAATTTCAGGATGTGGCCCGGATGACGGGCTTTAAGGATCTCTATCGTCAGAGCAGGATTCACGCACTGAACCAGAAGGAGATCGCTCATCGCTACGCGAAAGAGAACGGAAAGAAGTACGAGGATCTCAATCTCATCATCTGTCATATCGGCGGGGGTATGTCTATCACAGCGCACAGAAAAGGCCTGATGGTGGATTCCAACGATATCATCGAGGGCGAAGGGCCGATGACAGCGACGCGGTCCGGGGCGATTCCGTCAGCGCCTCTGGTCCGCATGTGTTACAGCGGAAAATACACGGAGCACGAGATGCTGTCGCATATCACGAAGACAGGCGGTTTGACGGATCATCTGGGAACGGACGACCTGAGGAAGGTGGAGCAGAAGATCAAAGACGGGGATCAGTACGCGAAAATGGTTTTGGATTCCATGATTTACCAGATAGCGAAGACAGCCGGTTCCATGGCAGTCGTCCTGAAGGGCCAGGCGGACCGGATCCTTCTGACAGGAGGAATGGCGCATTCGGAGTATCTGGTGTCCTCTCTGAAGGAATACCTGGGATGGATCGCCGATTTCACCGTCTATCCGGGAGAATTTGAAATGGAAGCTTTAGCGGCCGGTGCGCTGCGCGTAGCGCGGGGCGAGGAGAACGCAAAGGAATATACGGGAAAAGACGTCTGGGACGGATTTCATTTCTGATTCTTTCCGGTGATTCCGGATACTTTCAGATCATTTCCGGTCTGTCTGCTCTGTCCGCGGCTTTAGCCGCGGCCGGGCGGAAAAACCGGAATGCGGCAGAGAACTTGTTTTATGAAAGGAGAAAAGTATGGAGAAGAGATACGGACTCGGAGTAAAGGCGGCCATTCTCTCGATTATCGTGACGCAGTATACGATCACGCTTCAGACACCGATTCTTGGCACGATCAACGCGGAATACGGAGAGACCTACGGTACGTTCATCAAACAGCTGGAAACCCTCAATACGCTGTCCATGGTGGTGGTCGGGCTGCTCATGGGCCTTCTTCTGAAGTTCATGGGAAGGAAAAAGCTGCTGATCATCGCTACGATTCTCGCAATGCTTCAGGCTCTGCCGGCTTTCATTCCGGGATTCTGGATCATCGCGGCTGCACGCATCTGCGCCGGACTCGGCATGGGAATTATCTATCCTTCTTCGGCAGCCTACGTCATGAGCCTCTTCAAAGGAGATGAAGCAAATAAGCTGATGGGAATCCGCAGTACGACAGGAGCCATTGCCGGCATCGTCGTCATGCAGCTTTCCGGACTCATAGCCACTCATTTCAATTACCGGTTTTCTTATCTCATCGCTCTGATCGCCCTTCCGTGTGTCATACTCATGATCGCAAAAATTCCGAACGTGGAGGAAGAACAGGCTTCTTTGGCGGGAAGCGGAGAGAAAAAAGGATCCTTTACGCCTTCCAGCTGGATTCTTCTCATAAGCGGGGGAATCCTCGTAATGCTGTTCGCCTATACCTATATGACGAACTGTTCTATCGTCGTCTGTTCCGCACCGGAGGACGGGGGTCTGGGCCTTTCGGCCAGCGTCGCCTCCACCGTTCTGACCGTCATGTCGGTGGCCTTTGCCGTATGCGGTCTGCTTTACGGAGCCTTTTTTGTCAGAGTCTTTCAACAGTACACGACGGTTTTCGCCGTACTGCTTCTTGGCATCGGGCTGATCATAGCCTACTTCGCGGAGTCCTTCGCGATGATGTGCCTGGCATCCGTCGTCTTCGGTCTCGGGTTTCCGATGTTTAACGACGCCATCGTTCAGGCTCTGGGAAGGACGGTAAGGCGGGAAAATGCGATTCCTGTCATCACCTCCTATTTCTTCGCGGTCAGCGGGATCGGACAGTATCTCTCCTCTCTGGTGACGCCGGCTATATCCGCTGCCCTGTTCCCGGGCAATATCCGGGGAGACTGGCTCGTCTCCGCAGTATGCCTCGCAGCGGGAGCTGTTGTCGCCTGCATCATACAGATCGTCGTCGCGGGAAAGAAGAAGGCGGCCTGACTCAGCGCGCGGAGTCGTCCTAAGCATCTGCGGCGGATATGAGCGGATAAAATGCGGATAAAA
>CAJFPD010000012.1 GCA_904398315.1 Candidatus Alangreenwoodia gallinarii
AACCGGCGGGATCGTCGTCGGAGTAAAGCAGACCTTCCGCATGATCGAACAGAGAAGGCTGGCCGAGGTTTACGTAGCCGAAGATGCCGATTCTTTTGTAACAAAGGGGATTGAAGAGGCAGCGGAAAGAAACGGGATACGCATCATAAGAGTTCCTTCAAAACGTCAGCTCGGTATGCACTGCGGAATTGAGACAGGAGCCGCTGCGGCGGGAAAGATGCTGGAAGAACAGCAGGACACCGACACAAAGGCCGGAAAAAATACCGGAGAAGATCCGGTCTGATGCCGATCTGATGAGGAGACCGGAAGAAAAGCGATTTAAGCCGAAATGGTTTAGATATATTATCATTATCATTATGCGTTTGTGCCGTCCGGCGCAATCTGCAGGAAAGGAGAAAAGAATGCCTACTATCAATCAGTTAGTAAGAGAAGGCCGCAAAAGGACTGTGAAAAAGTCTACGGCACCAGCCCTCTTAAGAGGAATGAATTCCCTCAAGAGAGTTCCGACGAACACGAAATCCCCTCAGAAGAGAGGCGTCTGCACGTCGGTGAAGACGGTTACTCCTAAGAAGCCGAATTCAGCTCTCAGAAAGGTTGCCAGAGTCCGCCTGACGAACGGCATGGAGGTGACAGCCTACATTCCGGGAATCGGTCATAATCTTCAGGAGCACAGTGTTGTTCTGATCCGCGGAGGAAGAGTTAAGGACCTCCCTGGTGTGAGATATCACATCGTCAGAGGTACTCTCGACACGGCAGGTGTGTCCGGAAGAATGCAGGCCCGTTCTAAGTACGGCGCGAAAGCACCTAAGAAATAGAACCAAATAGAAAAGTAAGTTATTTTCTGCGCCCTCACCACGAAAGCGGTGGTCTCGTTTCGTACAGATTGCGAAGGAAATCACAGACGCACGATGAGGAAATGATATATATCTAATTCAGAGACTTATATCTGCGCACCGCGGCAGCTTTGGGCTGTCGAGTACCTGGGCTCCGGTGTGTGTAACCGGGGCAGGTAGTCCGCCTGAGGGCGGATTATAAAATGAGGAGGGAAGAGAAGTGCCTAGAAAAGGAAGCGTTCCTAAGAGAGAAGTACTTCCTGATCCGGTTTACGGCAGTGTTGTCGTATCCAAGCTGATCAACAACATCATGCTGGACGGAAAGAAGGGAGTCGCACAGAATATCGTATATAAGGCTTTCGATATGATCAAAGAGACGACCGGTGAAGAGCCTCTCGAAGTATTCGAGAAAGCGATGAATAACATCATGCCGGTCGTGGAAGTAAAGGCAAGACGTGTCGGCGGAGCGAACTACCAGGTTCCGATCGAGGTAAGACCGGACAGAAGACAGACACTCGGTCTCAGATGGCTCACGAAGTATACGAGAGAAAGAGGCGAGAAATATATGTATGAAAGACTCGCCAAAGAGCTCATCGACGCATCGAACAATACCGGCGCATCGGTGAAGAGAAAAGAAGATACGCACAAGATGGCAGAAGCGAACAAGGCGTTTGCACATTACAGATGGTAAAACGGCGGACATACGCTGTTTTATAAATGTGGAAGCGGCCCCGGGTTTTCAGCATCTGCTGCTCTGCAGGCATCTGTCTGAGTAAAAGGCAGCACAGGTCGGAAATTCCCGGGTTCTCTGCATCTGTGATTTTTCGGAAATACGAAAGAAAATCGGGACTCTGGAGAGTCCGGAAAGGAGAAGCGAATATGCCCAGAAAATTTCCGTTAGAGAAAACAAGAAATATCGGTATTATGGCGCATATCGATGCCGGCAAGACGACGACGACAGAAAGAATTCTGTTTTATACCGGCAGAACGCATAAAATCGGCGAAACTCACGACGGTGCCGCTACGATGGACTGGATGGAGCAGGAGCAGGAGAGAGGTATTACAATCACTTCCGCAGCTACCACCTGTCAGTGGAAAGGCAACCGTATCAATATTATCGATACACCGGGACATGTGGATTTCACGGTGGAAGTAGAAAGATCTCTCCGCGTGCTCGACGGTGCTGTCACCGTCCTCTGCGCAAAGGGAGGCGTAGAACCGCAGTCTGAGACTGTATGGCGTCAGGCTGAGAAGTACGGCGTTCCGAGAATGATCTTCGTCAATAAGATGGACATCCTGGGAGCGGATTATTACCATGTTATCGATATGGTAAAAGACCGTCTGAAGGCAAATGCGGTTCCTGTTCAGCTTCCGATCGGCAAAGAGGAGTCTTTTACCGGAATCATCGACCTGATCAAGATGAAATCGGAGATCTATAAGGACGACCTGGGAAAAGAGATCGAAGAAGCCGGCATTCCGGAGGATATGCAGGAAGAGGCCGATAAATGGCGCCGCGCTCTGCTGGAATCCGTCGCGGAGACCGATGAGGAACTCATGATGAAATATCTCGAGGAAGACGATCTGTCTGAAGAGGATATCAAAACTGCGATCCGTAAATCCACGATTGCAGGCGAAATGGTTCCGATGCTCTGCGGATCCGCCTATAAGAATAAGGGCGTACAGATGATGCTCGATGCAGTCATCGACTATATGCCTTCCCCGCTGGATATTCCACCGATCAAGGGTGTACTCCCGGGTACGGATCAGGAAGAAGAACGTCATACTGACGATAACGGTCCTTTTGCGGCACTGGCATTCAAGATTATGGCTGACCCGTTTGTCGGAAAGCTGGCCTTTTTCCGCGTATACTCCGGTACACTGGAATCCGGCTCTTATGTCTACAATTCGACAAAGGGCAAGAGAGAGAGAATCGGACGTATCCTTCAGATGCATGCGAACAAGCGTGAGGAAATCGATAAGGTATATGCCGGAGACATTGCAGCCGCAGTCGGTCTGAAGGACACGACGACGGGTGACACGCTCTGCGACGAGAAAAACCCGATTATCCTCGAATCCATGGAATTCCCTGATCCGGTAATCGAAATCGCCATCGAGCCGAAGACGAAGGCCGGACAGGAAAAGATGGGTATCGCACTGGCAAAGCTGGCGGAAGAGGATCCTACCTTCAAGACGTATACGAACCCGGATACGGGTCAGACGATCATCGCAGGTATGGGTGAGCTTCATCTCGATATCATCGTGGATCGTCTGCTCAGAGAGTTCAAGGTGGAAGCGAATGTCGGAAAACCTCAGGTTTCCTATAAGGAGACTCTGACCGCTCCTGCAGATGTGGACTACAAGTATGCGAAGCAGTCCGGCGGCCGCGGTCAGTACGGTCATGTCAAGATCAGAGTATATCCGAGAGAGCCGGGATCCGGCTACGAATTCAAGAATTCCATCGTCGGCGGTGCGATTCCGAAGGAATACATTCCGAAGATCGACGAAGGTATTCAGGAAGCGATGCAGACAGGTATTCTGGCGGGCTATCAGGTAGTCGACGTGGGCGTAGAGCTGTACGATGGTTCCTATCATGAAGTCGATTCTTCGGAAATGGCCTTCAAGATCGCAGCATCCATGGCGTTCAAAGAGGCATCCAAGAAGGCAAAACCTGTTCTCCTGGAGCCTATCTTCAAGGTGGAAGTAACAGTTCCGGAAGAATATATGGGTGATATCATCGGCGATATCTCCTCCAGAAGAGGACGTATCGAGGGCTCCGACATCAGAAACGGCACAGCATCGGTAAGAGGTTTTGTTCCGCTTTCCGAAATGTTCGGTTATGCTACGGACCTGAGATCGAAGACACAGGGCAGAGGTGTTTATGTCATGCAGATGGATCACTTCGAACAGCTCCCTGCAAATCTCCTGGAAAAGGTTACAAAATAAGGATAAAAAGACGGAAACGTTTTCATATGATACGCGGACTTCCTCAGTCCTGCGGGAGTCCGCACCCTGTATTAGGAGGCAATATCAATGGCTAAAGAGAAATTCGAGAGAAATAAACCGCATATCAACATCGGAACCATCGGCCACGTCGACCACGGCAAGACGACGCT
>CAJFPD010000013.1 GCA_904398315.1 Candidatus Alangreenwoodia gallinarii
CCCGTCCTGTCGAACGGCATACATGATTATTATAATACAATATAAAATATAATGAAATGTTTTTTTCATGCCTGAATTCCGGCCAAAACATGTTATTATTTTATAACAGGTATATGTTGATTCTGTGAAGAGGTAAAAAAATGTATCATGACAACCGCAACAACTGTGACTGCCGCCTGAGCAAACGGCAGATACGCTCTGAAATGCTGAAAATACGCGACAGTCTCGATCCTTCTTTCGTCCTTTCAGCTGCAGACTGTCTCGAAAAGGAATTTTTCAGGCTTTTTTCCGCAGAGACAGAGAAGGATGAATCCGGAGCCGCGGGAAGAGACAATTCCGGCTCGGAAACCGCCGCCGCGGCATCTTCCGGCGCTGCTCATGAAAAATTCCGCCGCCCGCTCACTGTCATGTCTTATATGTCGTTTCGCAATGAATTTCCCACGCACTCTTTTAACCGCCGGGTCATGACAGAGGGAATGCGTCTTATTCTGCCGGAAACCGACCGCGATTTCCGCCTGCACGCGCGCCTGACAGAGAATCCCGATCAGCTCGTCCGCTCTTCCTTCGGCGTCCTGCAGCCGGACCCGAAGCGGTGCCCGGAGATGACGGCGGAGGAGCCGGACGTCATCCTACTGCCCGGTGTGGCATTTGACAGACAGGGAAACCGCATCGGATTCGGAAAAGGATGCTATGACCGCTTCCTCGCAGGCAGGACACGGCCCGTGATACTGATCGGCGCCGCTTATCTCTTTCAGATCTCAGACTCCCCGCTGCCCGCCGAACCGGAGGATATCCCCGCGGACTTTCTCATCACCGAGAAAGGCATTATCCGCTGCAGCCGTCCGAAGACAGAGAAATGACCGGAACGCCGTATCTCTGTTTTCCGTCTTTCCTTCCGGCTGTCATTTACATTTTTTTCCTTACTCATTATCTCACGGATTCCGGTATCTGTCAATAACTTCCATATTTTTATTCGATCGCAGCCGGCATCTGAAGCTGCTGTCCGCTTCTGCCGATACTTCAGACCGGCTTCTTACCGCCTCAGACCGATTTTTCCGCACGATTCTTCTCTGTGTCTGTATCGTCAGCCGAATAGAGCAGGCGGTATTCTTCCCGTCCCGGTTCCAGAACGGAAATCCGCAGACCGCTGCAGTCGACTTTTTCTTCCAGAGCCCGTCGCACCGTTTCCACCACACCGTTCGTCTCCACGGCGATACAGTAAACCTCAAAGGCAAAATCGCCCGGTTCATCCTGCCGCTGTTCGATCTCCCAGCCGTCGACCCATCCGAGACCCGTGCGGGAAAACGCCTCGTCGAGCAACCAGGCCGTCATTTCCTGTCTGTCTGCCGTTTCCTTCGACAGAACGGCGGACATATCGTCAAAATGAACGGGATTCACAGGAAGCCGGACGGCTACCCAGTTCTGTTCTTCTTCCGGCCATTCCTCATATCCCTGAGAGATATACCACTGGCGGAATACATTCATGAATTCCTCATGCTCTTCGAAGTTCTCACAGCTGTGGATTTCCGTCCTTCCCTGTTCTCCCACGATACCGGAGTGTTCCGCGATATCGGTCCCCTGAGCACGGCATTCAGCATAATATATCACGCCGTTTTCCCGCCGGTAGAGCAGAAACATCGGCTCCGACCCGCCCGAAAAATACAGAGATCCCGGAAAAGATTCCTCACCTGCACCGTCATTGCCGGCCGCACCTTCCGCTTCCGAATGCCGGGCGCTGTCGTTATAATATTTTTCCATTTCATTGAGAGCCATATCCAGCAGCAGCGGTTCCGGCAGATCGGCCTCCACGCCGTTTCTGCGCACGCAGATCTGAAAAGACTGGTCATGTTCCGGATCGTGGTACAGAAGCTCCGTACTGTAATCCCGGCCGAAGACGACGGCCTTGAGAACATAGCTGTTCTTTCCCCGATGCAGCAGAAAATAGTCGCCGGAAGCCAGTTTCTCCTTCTGGTCCCGCAGCCAGTCCGGATTCATTTTGGAAAGAGCCGCTTCATTCATGCAGAAAATGCCGGAAAGCTCCTTCCCTCCGATGTGAAAACGGCACATGCAGTAAGGAGAATCCGCCTCCCATTCGTCGGGATCGAAGATCCGCCGGATCGCTTTCAGAGCCTCTTCATCGCAGAGAATTCCGGATATCGCCTGAAGTTTTCCCGCGCTGTCCTCCGCCATACCGCTCTGAAGCATGTGATCGCTGTCAGGATCGATATAGTGATATTCCATCTCCGCCAGACTTTTTCCTTCCTGAATCTCACGGCGCAGTGTCAGGAACTCGTAATCCTCCGGAACGAGGGAAAGGCCGCGCTCCACTGATGCAAGAGCTCCTTTTCTGTCGCCGAAATGGCTCTTAAGCTTGGCCGTCTGAAGCCAGCTCCAGGGATATTCCGGCTGCTGTCTGGTGCCCTCCTCCGCATATTTCAGCGCTTCCTGCAGCCGTCCGCAGTACATCAGAGCGCAGGAATAACGGTAATACCAGGCTCCGCAGCCATCGGCATTTTTCTGCGAGGAAGGCATCCACTGAACTGTCATATAGTAATGTTCATAATCGTCCACATTGTTGCAGGCATAGGCATACCAGAGGGCGATTTCGAGATCGGCGCGCGCCTCCTCCTCCGAAAATCTGCCTTCTTCGATTCCGGATTCGATAAAACGCTCGAGATATTCGATCATTCCCTCGAAGTAACCGCTCGTCTCCTCCTGCAGAGACTCCAGTACCGCAACGTCTTCATCACGCAGCAGACGGCCGGGCCGCTGCTGCACTTGCATATTTTTTTCCGAACAGATTTCTGTCATCTCCGCCCTCCTCTCGGTATGCTGACCGTTTTTTTCTTTTCGGTTCTCATGATGCATTCTGAAACAGCCTCTCTCCGAAATTGTACAGCGCATTCTGCCAGACACTGTCTTCGTGGCCGCCTTCCATGTCGTAAAAAATATGATCTACGCCGTTAGCCGTCATATTCTCATCGATGCGATAGGATTCCTCTCCGCATACGTCGTCCTGTCTTCCCACGCACACCATCACCATCTCAAACCCGCCGACGGACGGATCGACGGTAAAATCGCTGATCAGAGCGGGCAGAACGCTTCCGGAGTCCGGACTGCCCAGAACGTGAGCGGAAGAAAAGGCTCCCACATAGCCGAACAGATCCTGATGCGTGAAAGCGGCATAAAGAGCGTTCCGCCCTCCCATGGAATTTCCGGCCACTGCGGTATTTTCCCGTCCCGTTTTCACGGAATAATGCGCCTCGATATACGGCATGAGACTCCCCACCAGATCGTCAGCCGTACCGTCGAAGGCCTTTACCGTGTCCTCCAGGCTGAGATCCTCTGTGCTCTCCTCTTCGTTGACACAGCTGTTAGCGAAGACGGTGATCATCTCCGGCACACCGTAAAAATAGTGCAGATTCTGAATGATGATATGCGCGTCCTTGTTCCGCCATGTCCGGTGACTCCCGCCCATACCGTGAAGCAGATAGAGGACAGGATATTCTTCGTCTTCATCGTAATCCGCGGGAAGGAGAACCATCGCATGGCGTTCCGTTCCCGTGACGCCGGACGGATATGTGATCGTCTCCGGCTCACTGTACTCATATCCCGGCTGTTCCGTCTTATAATAAGGATTTTCCGACAGATCCACGGCGATTCCCTGTTCGTCCGTCTCCTGTTCATACTGCAGAACTTCCTGTTTTGTCTTTTCTCTCAGATCCTCGTTCAGCGCGTCGGCGCCGCAGCCGGAAAGCAGCGCGGAAAGAAACAGCGCCGCAGACAGGACCGCTGCTGTGATTCTGGTTCGTTTCATGTTATTAATCTCCTTCTCTGTAGTCCCCTTTCGGGAAAACCTCCTTTTCTTCCGGTTTTCCCATGATTCCTTCAATTTATGCACAATATACCATGAGAAAAAACGGACGTCAATTTTCTCCCGGATCTGACACGTTATTTTAACAGATTATTTTCTTTTTTCTTTCGTAAAAGAGAAACCGGCACACTCCCATCTTTTCCGAAAATATGGGAATATGCCAGTTTGTCCGCTCTTTTCCCTCATCCGCGACAACGGTCAGGAGAGTCTCCTCACGCTGTCGTTATTATACCCCGGAAACGCGGCGAAATCGAATACCTGTTTCTTATCGGCGGCGATACCTGCCGGGTATGGAAAAAAAGATGATTGTCATCCGCCGGACGGATCCTGTGTGCCGGAAGGAATCTGCTGCAGATTCCTCAGAAGGAATTCCGTAAATTTCTCCATGGCGGAGGAACGGAATTTCTGTCTGTGCCGGACCAGATAAAAGGTGTTGCGGAAAGAAAAATCCGAAAGAACGATCCTGGCCAGGCGCTTTCCCGCAAATTCCCGTTCCGCCAGCTTTCGCGGAAGTATCGTCACGCCGAGGCCGCGGCAGGCGGCTTCCACAAGTGCCTCCTGGGAATAGCTCTCCCAGGCCGGCTCCACGTCCTTTCCGAACTGGGCCACTGCCGCATGAAACGCCTCAAAGGAGCCGCTGTCTCTCTCCCGGAACAGCAGAGGCTGCTCCATGAACTCTCCCAGCGTCACCGTTCTGTCCGCTAAGACATGTTCCGGCGCACAGACAGCTTCATAGCGCTCGTAAAACAGGGGAATCCGCTCGATCAGCGGCGAATGGAAAATTCCGCCGGCCACGGCCAGATCGAGACTGCTGTCCAGAAGCATTTTCTCCATCTTTTCCGTCGGTCCCACCCGGACGTTTACCCGGATCTGCGGAAAGGCGTCCCGAAACGCCGCGATCTGCTCAGGAAGATAAAAACTTCCGATATTTGCTGTGGCGCCGACCCGGAGAACTCCGACGGCATCCGGATTCTGAAAGACATTTTCGATCTCGTCGTACAGATCCATCAGATGCACCGCGTAATTCAGCAGCTCCTTCCCCGCCTCCGTAATCCGGAGCCTTTGGTTGATCCTCTCGAAAAAACGCGTGCCGTGGTGGCGCTCGATCTCCCGGATAGCCGCACTGACCGTCGGCTGTGTGAGATAGAGCTCCTGCGCCGCCCGACTGATGCTCTCCGAAGAAGCCACCGCGATAAAGATGCGAAACTGACGGATGGTCATGATCTTTTTCCTCCTTTCCTCCTGTGCCGCACACTGCTCTGTTCCGGCGGTTTTCGTCCAGTGTATCCTTATTCATAGTGTTTTTACTATAATTTTCATAAAATTATAGTAATTTTATTATAGTTACGCAAGTGTTATCCTGAAAAAGAAAACAACCCGGATCCGGACAGAAGATCCGGAAGATATGAAACAGAGAAGAAAAAGAGAGGTTCCTGAAATGAAGTCATTTCCGAATGAAAAAATTTCCCCTGAAAAAGAAAAAACAGACAAACCGCAGAAAAAAGGCGATCTGCGGACACTGTTTTTTACGACATTATATATCAGCGCTTTCACCTTCGGCGGTGGCTTTGTCATCGTCACCTTTATGAGGAGGAAATTCGTGGAGGAGCTGGGGTGGATCGACGAGAAGGAGATGCTGGATTTTACCGCCCTGGCGGAATCCTGCCCGGGGGCTGTGGCCGTCAATACGGCGATTCTGGTGGGATGGAAGATCTGCGGGCCCGCCGGCATGATCGTCGCCGTCCTCGGGACGATTCTGCCCCCGATGGTGATCATTTCGGTGATTTCTCTCTTTTACGCAGCTTTCGCTGAAAATATCTGGGTGGCGGCGGCGCTGCGCGGCATGCAGTCAGGCGTCGCGGCCGTCATCCTCGACGTGGCCTGTGATCTCGGCTCCGGTGTTCTGAAGGAAAAGAGCATTCTTTCCGCCATCGTTCTGGCAGCCGCATTCTTCTGCAGCTTTTTTCTGGATGTCAGCGTCGTCTGGATCATCCTGGCGGCCGCAGCGGCAGGTATCGTCAATCTCATAATTCTGCGCAGACGCAGCAGACACAACAGAGGAAAGGAGGAGCGTCTATGATCTTTCTTCAGTTATTCTGGCGCTTTCTGCAGGTAGGCCTGTTCAGCATCGGCGGCGGATATGCCGCCATCCCCGTCATTCAGAACCAGATCGTCGAACAGTGCGGCTGGCTGTCCATGAGCGAATTTACCGATCTGATCACTATCGCCGAGATGACGCCCGGGCCGGTAGCCATCAATTCCGCCACCTTCGTCGGAATCCGCGTGGCCGGACTTCCCGGCGCTGTCATCGCCACGGCGGGATGTATCCTGCCGTCCTGTATACTTGTCTCCGTTCTGGCTGTTATCTACCGGAAATACCGGGGCGCTCCCGCCGTCAGCAGCGTCCTGTCCGGATTGCGCCCTGCCGTAGTGGCACTGATCGCTTCCGCCGGACTTTCCATCCTGCTCTCCGCCGCATTTACCGAAATGCCCGACAGTCCTTCCGCTCTGTTTTCCGCTTTCCGGCCGGGCAGCGCCATCCTGTTTTTGATCGCCTTTGCCATCCTCCGCATACGGAAATGGAATCCCGTTCTGATCCTTTGCCTCTGCGGTGCGGCAGGCCTGCTCACCTGCGCCGTCACAGGCTCCGCCGAATATCTCTGATCCGGTTTTGGATCTTCCGGCGGCCCGGTACCGGAGGAGCAGGTACCGGAAACCGGAATCGACAGATGGCCGGGAGGAACGAACAGGTATCGGAGCAGCGGCGGCCCGGCACCGGAAATCCGGAAGGCAGCAGCGATATGACGCGTGACGGCAAAAAACGCTCCAAAAAACAGCATCATCCCCGTCGATGACGAGGATGTTTTCGATATTCGTATGAAGGAGTCTGCTCAGAATCAGGAGATTGTCGATGGAGGGAAGCGATTTTCCCGACGTCCATTTATATACAGCCTGCGGATTTTCAAATCCCATGGCCTCCTGAATGTCTCTGACGGAATACCCGTTCTGTTTCAGCAGCTCTCTGATGCGTTTTCCGGTCTCTTTCTGACAGATCGACAGATATATCGGTTCCATGGTCCGTCCTCCTTCTCCGGATCTGCGTCCGGAAGGATATTTTATCTTTTTTTCCGGACAGATGCAAGACAAAAACACATGCAAACAGAGACACCGCCGGCCGCCCGGCGATGCGCACCGCCTGCCGCGAAAACGCTTCGCTGTCAAAAGACAGCCTGAAACCGAACTTCGGCTGCCTCTCCCTCTGCAAAAGCGGGTACCCTGCAGAGGGAGAAAAGTTTTCGGATGCCGGATACCCGTCAGAAAATATAGAATAAAATTCGCCTTTCAGGAAACATTAAACCATTTTTCATAAAAAATAACAGATCAATAACATCAGACATCTACATAACCTCAAACATCTTCCTGCTACTTAAAAATCTTTTGAATCTGTCCGCCGGCATCCCGGAACGGTCGGTGCGTGCATCATGCGGATACACCGCACACTACGCGAATTCCTCTTCCAGTTCTTTTATATCAATTCCGCTGATCTCCATGGTTTCCGTATTGTTTACCAGATCCAGGGCCGTCTGCGCTCTCACCAGCTCGGCGGACGTCCTGCGGTAATCCTCTCCGGCCGCGCTGATATCGTAATTGGCATAGCTGTATTCGATCAGATAATTTTTTCCGCTGCCGGCAGCCCTTTCTCTCTGCTTCGGCAGGCGGTTCATCATCGCGTACAGCTTGCGCTTTCTGGCCGTCAGCTGCGGAATATAGATGAGCATCTGATCGATGGTCATGTCGAATCCCGGCACCACGGTGTTCAGATTGAAACGGTTGATCTCATGTTTTACGGCGCGGATCTGCTCCTCCAGCCGCTTTAGCTTCCGCTGCATTCCGGGATAATCGTACTCCGGACGCACCGTTTCGATATCCTCACCCACTGCGGCCACAAACTCGCAGGTCTGCCCCTCTTTATACCGCAGCGCATCGTATTCCTCATTCAGTGTGCGGAGCAGCTTCGCCGCCTCCGAAGAAGTATATTTCACCGTATATTCCTCCCTGCTCTCTTTTCGCGGATATGTGTCTCTTTCGCTTACGATACTATCATAACCTGTATCGCCTCTCCTGTCATTCAACTGTCAGTTTAATTTTCTTTTTTCCGTTTTCCGTCTTCCGTATTTTCTTCTCCGCTTTGCCGGCCGCGAGCCGCGGAGTCGCAGAACCGGGAAAGGATCCGAAAGACCGCGGAAAATCACGGAAGCACACCATCTCATGTGATTTATCAGGTGATTTTCCTGCCCCACCGCCATTTCCGCAGCAGAAAGACGCTGAAAAAGGACACCGCGGCGATTCCTGCCGTCAGCAGAGGCACCGCGATCCAGGCAGGGAGCTCCTGCGGAAGCATATACTTTTTATATGCTGTAAAGAAGAGAATATGTATCAGATAGATCCCGAAAGAACACTGACTCAGCAGATCCATCCGCCGCTTCCGGCGCGCCGGAAGCGGTATTTTTCCGTCCTTTCGCCGCAGAAAAAAGAGGAAAAATGCCGCGCTCATGACGACGATGAGAGGATCGCCGTACTGAAGCACTTTCTCGTAATGAGCGCCTTCTGCCCGCGATCCGGCCAGCGTCAGACCTGCCACGAGAACCGCACATGCGGCGAACAGGACTGCGGAAGTCTTCTGCCCGATCCGGATCTCCTTCCGGTATTTATACAGAAAATATCCGAGAAAGACATAGAAGGAATAGACCCTGTCGCCCACCAGAGGAAGATCGTAATACGCCCGGCTGTCGGCAAGGGATGTGAGATAATTGAACACCACCGCTCCGCCGGTCACGATCAGAAAGAGAAACTCCCACTTCCGGTCCATAGCTTTGAAAATCATCTGGAAAAAGGGCAGCACCAGATAGACGGGAATCATCGCATACAGATACCACAGATGGCGCTCCACGGGAACACAGAGGATCTCTCTCAGGTCATAGCCTGCGCCGATATAAAAGGTGTTCCAGCAGTAATAGACTGCGCTCCAGACTGCCAGCACCGGGACGAAGCGCTTCAGCCGCTGAGCGTAATCTCTCACCGTATCCTGCACCGCCAGCAGAAAAGCGCCCGAAATCATGAAAAAACAGGGGACGCTGACTCTCGACAGCGTATTGAGCAGAAGAGAAAAAAGATATTCTCCCTGGCCGATGTCGCCATACGCCCTGCAGTAATAATTTGTCACATGGATCACGATGACCATGACGCAGGACAGAATGCGGATGAGCTCCACATTGTAATCCCGGCCGGTATCTCTTCCGATCTCTCCGATGTTTCCGCCGGTATTCCGTTGAGCGCCCTTTCCGTCCGGGTTTCTGTCCGGATTTTTGTCTGTGCCTCCGGCTGTGCTCCTGTCTGTGCTTCTTCCGTCTCTGCTTTTTTCGATCTTTTGCATCGTTTCTCTCCCGCTCCGTCCGGGTCGTCTCTCTATCTGCCGCCGTGATTTTTCTTCCATTCTATGATCTGCTCCAGCCTCTGGCCGTATTTTTTCTCCAGCCCCTGCTGTGTCGGCCGGTAATACCGCGTGCCCAGCAGAGAATCCGGCAGACAGCGCATGTCGGTCAGCTTCTCCTCCGTATCGTGGGCATACTGATAGCCTTTCCCGTAGCCCTCCTGCTTCATGAGGTCCGTCACGGCGTTGCGGATGTGCAGGGGAACGGGTTCGGAAAGCTGCGTCAGCGCATCCCGCTTCGCGCTCTCATAGGCGGTGTAGAGGGCATTGGACTTCGGCGCCAGAGAC
>CAJFPD010000014.1 GCA_904398315.1 Candidatus Alangreenwoodia gallinarii
GCTCCCCTGAGATATTTGCGCAGAAATCTGTCGAGCCTCTGATCTGCATCGTTGGGCCCGATTTCTATTTCGATCATCTCCTTTTTCACTCCAATCATTATATTATATCATATGATTAACAATTCACTCAATCAATTTTCTCCGCCGCATCGCCGAAGAATAACGTACAAATTATATCATACCTGCGCGCGGCTGTATCGCCCGCCCGTTCCCCTTTTTTGCTGTAATACAAACTTAACAAACTTCACACGCTCTTCATTGCTGCTGCTTTATTTTTATGGTAATATGATTAATCGAGGAGATATCAGAATGAAAAACAGGCATTTCGAATTTAAAGATTTTATCTATAACTTCAGCGATATCCTCACTGCTGTCCTCATCATTCTGGTGGCTCTGCTGATCATCGCATGGCGTGTCAACGCCATCATGGACTATCCTCAGACCATGAACGACGCTCAGACGGAAGCATCCCAGTCTTCAGAAGAGGAAAACACGGAATCTGCGGACGGTGCGGATACTGATGCCACCTCCGGAACTCAGCAGGAGGCTGTCACGGTTACTGTCCAGCAGAATCAGACGGTCACCGATATCGCACAGATTCTCGTCTCTGCGGGCGTCATCTCTGACGCACAGCAGTTTATCGACGCCGTCAATGCAGCCGGTGCTGCTACGATGCTGAAATACGGCACCTATACCATTCCTGCAGGCGCTACCCCTGCCGAAATCGTCCAGCTGATGCTGTAAAAGATATCATCCGGATATGCTGCCGGTGTGCAGGAAGCATATCCGGACAGCCCGGCATCCGGATAAATAAAATCGACAGAAAAAATAAAATAAACCCTTTACAAACAGCACTTCATGGAATATAATTAGTTTTGCTGATGAGATTTTCTCAGATTGAGATGATTCATCGGAATTTGCGCCATTAGCTCAGCTGGATAGAGTAGCACACTACGAATGTGAAGGTCGTAGGTTCGAATCCTACATGGCGCGCCAGAAGGAAAACGCTGAAACCGAGTAATTACAACGGCTTCAGCGTTTTTCTTTTTCTTTTATATTGTATACAATTTTAAAATCTGTGAATTTTGGTCACTATCCGGCCATTATTTTATTTTTTCCGGGCATTTCACCGGGCGCCCGTCAGGCCTCTTCCCGTCCTGCAGACGTTCAGTCCGCTTCCGCCAGTCTTTCATGAAAATCTTCGATCATTTCCTCCAGTGTGATACCTTCCATCGTTTTCCTGATCGCGTCCTCTATCTTCCCGTAAGGCTTCTGTAATACCAGATGTATATTCTGCGCGACGGGACATTTCCGGTCTCTGCAGGAATGTATCCCGATCAGAGAAGACAGGCCGTCCGGTTCCAGGGCCTGGTAGATCATATACAGGGTGATGTCAGAAGGCGGTCTGCACAGTTCCGCCCCGCCGGCGCCGCGGGCAACCGTGATGATGCCGGCTTTTTTCAGCGCACTGAACACATTTCGGATCACAACGGGATTGCAGCCGGTGCTCTGCGCCAGCAGATTGCTGGTTACCCTGACTTTTCCCTTCGCTTCGTATATAAAAATCAGACAGTGTACCGCCACTGAACATTTCATACTGATTTGCATCCTGAAACCCCTTCCTTTGATCAAAACAGCGGCCAGATGTAAATATTGACTTTACATCTATCCCGTGGTATACTTCGTAAAGATGTAAATATTGATTTTACATCAACTGATTTTATATGCTCAATGATGAATTTGCAAGAAAAATCTGTTCACTTTCTCATATCAGACAGATGCGCATCAGACAGCGGAATAAAATGACAGGAGGAGATCTGAAATGAAACTTTATGAAATTTGCTTCAGTCCCACCGGAGGGACGAAAAAAGCGGCGGATATGCTGGCGGAAGAAATAGGAACAGAGATTCAGTCTGTGGATCTGACAGACTTCAGCATCGATTTTTCCGGTATTTCTCTCGAAGAAGATGATATCGCAGTGATCGCAGTCCCTTCTTACGGCGGCCGCGTACCGGGTCCGGCGGCAGAGCGTCTCTCCGCCATCAGAGGGAACGGTGCAAAGGCAGTTCTCGTCTGCGTTTACGGCAACCGGGCATATGAGGATACACTGGCTGAACTGCAGGATACCGCAAAACAGGCGGGTTTCCGCATCGTAGCCGCCGCAGCCGCTGTGGCGGAACACTCCATCGCCCGCCAGTTTGCGGCGGGCCGTCCGGACGATCAGGACTGGGCACAGCTTCGTCAGTTCGCCGGAAAAATCCGGAGTAAGCTGTCCGGCGGCGATCTGTCGGAGCCGGCGATTCCGGGCAATCGCCCCTACAAAAAAAGCGGCGGCGCCGGTATGGTGCCGAAACCTACCGGAAACTGTGTAAAATGCGGGCTCTGTGCCGAAAAATGTCCCGTTCAGGCCATCGATCCGCACGATCCCGGAAAGGTAGACAGTCATGCCTGTATCTCATGCATGCGCTGCATATCCGTCTGTCCTCATTCCGCACGGAAAGTCAACCGCGCCATGCTTGCCGCTGTCGGAGCCATGCTGAAAAAGGCGTGTTCCGAGCGGAAAGAATGCGAGCTGTACATTTAAACCGCCCGTAAACCGCCCGCAGGATAACGGAACGGAAAAGACACTTCTGTCCGTCTGATTTCCCGTTAAAATCAGCACCGGTCGGAATTTCCCGGCAGACGATGAAAACAGGGACGGCTGAAGCTTTTGTCCCTACGAAAATTCCCCGGGACGGATGCCCGGGGAATTTTCGGTTTCGTTTTATGTTTCAGAAGGTTTTCTGTTTTGCTGTAATTTGCTGTAATGATTATTTTCTGTCATCCTCCGTAATGGAAGAAAATCCTTTTCCGGCTTCTGCCGTCGCCTTTTTCTCCTCCCTTCCTCCCGCTTTCTTTCCGCGCAGGCCGGTGAGATTCAGCAGAATAATCGCGGCAATGATACAGATCATTCCCGCCAGTTTATATATAGTAAACGCTTCGTGAAAGACGGTCACACCGACTGCAGCGGCAACGAAAGGTTCCACCGCAGCCAGAATCGCGGCTCTTCCCGCATCCATTCCGCGCAGTCCCTTTGTATAAAACAGAAACGGCAGTACTGTGCTGAAAAGGGCCATACAGAGCGCCCACAGCAGACCGGCGGTCTCCGGCTTCGGAGCAGGCTCCGTCAGTGCCGCAATCGGAACCGAGCCTGCCGCGGCAAATGCGAACGTATAGAAAGTGACCGTAAGATCGTCATACTTTTTTATCACAAACTTTCCGAATATGCTGTACAGTGCGTATCCCAGACCGGCGCCCAGCCCCAGAAGAAGGACGGCGGCGGACAGGCCGCCGCCGTCCGAAAAAGCACCCGTCACAAAGAGAAGCCCCAGAAACGTGACCGCCATGGCTGTCACCTTCGACGCCGTGATCCTTTCCCGGAAGAGAACGGCAGACAGCAGCATGACGAAGACCGGCGACGTATAAAGCAGCAGGGCCGGTACCGAAGAGCTCCCTGTCATCTGGATCGCTCTGAAATAACAGTAATTGAAAAATACAATACTACCAATCCCTGTTCCCAGAAAAAACGGAAGATCCCGCAGATGTACCTTCAGCTTCTCTCTGTCGGTGAGCAGAAGACATACAAGCAGAATCAGCGCCGTGATAAGAGTCCGCAGCGCCACACACTGCATCGACTGAAATCCCATGTCGTTCAGCCGGTTGATAAATATGGAAATGATTCCCCACAGACATCCTGCGAGCAGAATATAAAATGTATTTTTCATAAGAAGCCCTCAGCTATTTCACAGTATGAGATTGATTTCAGGCCGCAAATAGATTTATTATAAAAGCGTTGACACAATGGCAGCTTTTTTCCGGCTGTCATAGATACGAATCTGTAACTTATGCGCAGACATTTTTACGGAAATTCTCTCCGGTCTGTACAGGAAAAGAGGATAACTACGATGAACAACCGCTCACTTTCTCCCTTCGGATTCATCATGAATTATCTGGATATCCGGACGGTATCTCTTTCCAGATCGATTCATGTCGATCCGAGCCTGATCAGCAAGTGGAAAACGGGAAAACGCGTCTTCTCTTCCAGATCACCTCATTTTGATCAGGTCATCTCCTATATCCTGAAGGAAAGCGAAAAATCCGGCCATCAGCTTCTGAAAAACGCTCTGCTCGAACTCTGCCCCCACGAAACTGCCGATGAAACGCAGGACGGCAGCCTGGAAGGACTTCTGCGGCGTGTATTTACTCCGGGAGCTGTTATCTCGGATATTCCGGATCAGAATCAGATTCTGTCCGGCAGTCAGAACAATGCCAATCTGATTTCCGCACTGATCTATGAGGGCGGAAACGGACGCCGGGAGGCGCTGGATAAACTCCTTCAGTATGCGGAAAGCATGACGACTCCGGGAGAAATCCTGCTTCTGGATTCGGAGGAATATTCCTGGCTTCTTGAGGACAGCGATTTTGCCGACCGGTTCATCGAACGGATTTTCATACTGCTTTCCCGCGGTTTTCACGCGAAATTCGTCATATACTATTCCTCCGTGCGCAGCCGATTCACTCAGCTGTTCCGTATCTGCAGCCCGCTCATCTTCCACCGGAATGTAGAATGGTTTTACTACGAGTATTATGACGAGTACACTCTGAACTTCTCCTTTTTCATTCTGAATCATGCGGTCTCTCTTTTCGGTCTGTCCGCATCGGGAGAAGAGATGTCCACGATGATCGTGACGGACAACGCTGTCGTCATCTACCACGAATTGCTGGCGGATTATGTGATTCGTCGCTGCCGCGCCGTCTTCACCTCTTTTCAGCTGTCCGATTTCAAAAACATGATCCAGGATCTCTGGCGCTTTCAGCGCACAGGCGCATTTTACTCGTTTCTTCCGTCGCCTGCGTTCCTGTCCTCGAGAAAAACTCTGCTCAACGATATTCTGACGGATAATCAGATCGCTCCGGCGGAAATCCGGCAGCAGCTGAATCTCAACGATTATTTCCGGAAGACTACTTCCTGTCATTTTCTGAAAGATGATACTCTCCGCGAGCCGTTCGTCCTCATCTTTCAGCTCGAGGAAATGCTGCGCCGTGTCAAATCCGAGCCTTTCATCAGCGGCAGTCTGACGATTCTCAACGGAAAGCCGATCCGGGTATCCCGCAGTCAGATCGCCAGGGAGATCCGGGATATTGCCGGAGAACTGCTGAAATACGAAAATTTTCAGATCGTCTTCGTGTCCGAAAAAGATAACATTCGTCTTCCCTCCATCAACTGCTGGTGTAAACAGGACCTCTGGATCATTCAGATGGACAGAGAGGGATTCCGGTTCAGCGATGAGGTGAGTATGGTCAATTCGGCGGCAGCCGCTCTGGAAAACTGTATCCGCAGAGTCCCTCCGGAACGCAGAGAACGCAGAAATGTCTACCGTTTTCTGATGGGGCTCGCCGACGAACTCGATCCCTCCATACCGGAATAGACGGGGTGCAGGCGCATCCGCACCCTGTCCGTTCTTTTTTGTCTTTCTCTGTTTCCATGTTTTTCCTGATTTCTAATTATTTACAATAAATCCTCTGATATGCTCCGCCAGAGAATCCATGCTCATATGGCAGCTGGTATTGACACACAGATCATAATACTGCGGATTGCCCCACTCATAAGGCGTGTAATAATTGAAATAAGCCTGCCGTTTCTTCTCCGTTTTCTGAATATAATTCCGCGCCTTTTCATAATTCACATGATCCCGCTCTTCGATGTGCCTGATACGATCCTCCAGATCGGCGACGACGAAGATATCGATGGTCGGGATTCCCACGCTGTCCAGCACATAATTGGAACAGCGTCCGACCAGAATACAGGATGATTTCCGGGCCAGATCCTCGATGATCTGTGACTGAATCTCAAACATCTTGTCGCTCGTAGCCGGTTCATACTCCTTCGCAGCGTACATACCTCCGGCCGTCAGAGCGTGCAGCAGTTCATTTCTCGGTACCTCATCCTTTTTCCTCAGTGTCTGTTCATCCACTCCCATCTCTATGGATGCCAGGCGGATCATGTCTTCATCATATACCGGCAGATCCATCTTTTCCGCGAGAATCCTCGCGAGCTCTCTGCCCCGGCTTCCGTACTGTCTTCCGAATGTGATGATCAGACGGTGTCCCGTCTCCGCCTCATATTGCTTTCCTCCGGTATATCTGCTGACATCGATGGCGCCGGTCAGAGCGTCTGTCTCCGCATCCGGTTCCCCGGCAAACGTCTCATATCCTTCGATTTTCCAGTCATTTCCAACTGAAATGCCCAGATATTCTTCCGAATAATGAGATTCCACTTCCGCCTGCGGGAATTTTTTCAGATACCATACCTTCATCAGCACCAGATAGACCAGAAAACCTGTCGGCAATCCGAACAGATAGCCGTAATCCGATCCGAGATTCGCGGCCAGCGTTCCGGCAATCCACGCGATAATGCCGCACAGATTGAATCCGCCGTGATAACGGTACTGTCCGTCTTTTTTGTAGAGGTCCTGTACATTCAGCCGACGGCGCCGGATGATGTAATAATCGCAGATCATGATGCCGGCCAGTGCTGACAGGAAAGAGCCGAAATATCCGAGCCAGGTATACAGCTGATCCAGCATTTTCCACGGCATGACGCACACACCGATAACACCTGCGATCAGGACTGCAACCTTATAGGACAGATTCCATTTTGCACCCGCATTGGCAAAGCACAGAGCCGGAGGGACCAGATTTGCCGCGGTATTCGTCGACCACTGTGCCAGAATGACCATCACCAGGAGGATGACAAGGGTAAATCCCTGAGCCTGCGCCTGAATGACTTCTACAGGATTCCAGTTTCCCGTCGTCAGATAGGAGATCGCACCGATGACCGCGATAAACGTTTCGATGATCGGCAATGTCGCAAACTGAGGAATCCAGTTGTTCCTGTTCCTCCTGAACCAGTTGCGCTCGCCCACTGGAGCCTTAAGGCTTCGGGTCATACTCGGGATATCCGCTGCCAGTGCCGCCCACATGCCGATATTGGCACACATGGTGATCATCCAGCACTGCGGCGAAGGATGAGGCGGTACATAATCGAATATGGAAATATTATTGAGCACAGCCAGCTGGTGTACCTTGTAGAACATCCAGCAGGTGATCAGAATGATACACGGCGCCGCAAATGATGCAAACTTGTCGATAGCTTTGATCCCCAGCATGGTATTGATGATCTGTACAACTGCAAATACGAGAAACCAGAGGAACCAGTTATCGACGCCGAACAGCGCGATCGTAAAATAATTGATCGCCGCGGAACCGATATAGGTATTGATTCCGAACCAGCACGCCGCGACAAATCCCCGGGCGACAGCCGGAAAATGCACACCGGTAATTCCGAAGGGCGCGCGAAGATAGGTGGCAAACGACAGGCCGTGTTCCACGCCGATATCTCCGTTCAGGCTCCCGATCACCGCGATGATGATATTTGCCACAAGCGTCGCGGTAGCGACACCTATGATATTCATGCCGTCTATGCCGCTGGCTCCGAAGCTGAATACGGAAATGACGATAGCCATGCCGATCCATATATTCGTAAAGCCGAGTCCTCCCAGCGAACGCCTCTTCGAACCGATCGGCAGAATATCTTCTGAGATGAGAGGATTTTTGTCCGCCGTCTTTTTTACTGCTTTCGGGTTTGAGTCTTTCATCCTAATTTCCTTCCTTTCTCCGTTCGAAGCACGGCTGCTTTTCCCTGCGTTTCCGCATACCGGTGCATACTCATGCTCCGACCGGTAAAAAAGGCAGCGGCGGGTATGCCTTCACCCCGCCGCTTTAAAATTTATGTAATCTCCGGGCCTGCAGCCCGGAAGCTTTCAGGCTGCCGCGTGAATCCTGCTGTATTTTCCGTACGGCGCCGCCCTGTGCGGCGCCGTGTTATTCTGTCCGGGCAGTCCTCCGGCCGGACAGCGCTGTACTGACTCAGAGAGAGGAAATGCCTCTTTCTCCTGTACGGATTCTCACCGCCTCCTCCACCGGATAGACAAAGATACGGCCGTCACCGATCTGTCCTGTGGAAATCCTCTGTCCGATCAGCTCGATCAGACGTTCCACCAGTTCATCCTTTACGACGACTTCCGCCTTCGTCTTGGAATAAATCTGCTCGAAAAACTGTTCTCCTTGATAAATATACTGTTCACTGTGCTCGGAACCATAGCCCTGAATTCCCGAGAACATGGCCCCCGTCGCACCGACCTCGCTTAAAATAGCTTTCAGAATACCGACCTTTTCCGGCCGGATAATAATTTCAAGTTTTTTCATTCTGTACCTTCTCCTTCCGGATTCCGCATGCAGTCTGCTTTCTTAGTCAGCCCGAAGTCTGGCAGTTGCTTCCATATCCACGGTCATCGTTTCCGGATCGATGACCACACCGTAAGAATCGCGGGCATCTTCGATCGTCGTGAAGTCATCCAGAACGTCTTCCAGCACCTTTTTCGGATCCCGTTCAAAAGGATTGCCGTAGCCTCCGCCGCACGGCGTGCGGATCTGCAGAACATCGCCTGCTGCGAATTCCTCGTCGGAAAGCTTCGACTCCAGGCTCACCGGATGATCGGAACCCGGATTTTTCGTCATGCCGGCCGAGCTGCCGTCCGAGCCTCCGAAAATTCCCTTCGGGCGTTCCTTATGCCGGTCTCCCTCGCAGGTGACTGTACCGTCCTGCAGGAAACGCGTCTCTCTGATGATTCCCAGGCCGCCTCTCCACTTTCCCGGCGCAACCTTTTCCGGATTGAGCTCATAGCGCTCCACCCGCAGAGGGTAATGCCACTCGATCTCCTCGATCGGCACATTCCTGGTATTGGCCACCAGAGCATCGCAGGAATCGATGGCATCCTTGCCGTAACGTCCTCCGTAGGATCCTTCATCGACTTCCAGATAAACCCAGTATTCTCCTTTGTCGCGGTTAAATCCGTTATAGCTGACAAAATGTATGTGCGCACTCGTGCCGGCGGAAACGCGTTCCGGCATGACGTCCGCCAGAGATCTCATGACACAGTCCGCCAGCAGATTTGCCTGATTGAACCGCGAGAAGGTCGCACGCGGAAAATTCGGATTAAAAATACAGCCCTTCGGAGCGATAATCGTGACAGGTCTCTGCATGCCGTCATTCTGCGGAATATACTGATGATAGACGTCATCGTCCAGGAACAGCGCGTGCATGATATAATTGATGGATGTCTTGGTCGTCCCTTCAAAAGAAGCATTGAATGCCGTATATACTTCATCCGCACTGCCGGTCAGGTCGATGGTGATCGTATCTCCTTTGATAGTCGTCGTCGTGCAGACCTTCAGCATCTTATCGAGATTCTTTCCGTCATTGTCCAGCCATCCTTCGGCATAATACGTTCCGTCCGGAACGCGCTGTATCGCATTTCGCAGCATTCTCTCCGAATAGTCCATCCAGTCTTCGATGGCGGAAAATACCGTCTCCAGGCCGTATTTGTCGATCAGCTCGGTAAATCTCTTAATCCCGTGTTTCGCGGAGGCGATCATCGCTTTCAGATCGTTTTCGTTCATGGACGGCGTGCGCACATTGTCCAGAATCATCTGCCAGAGCTGATCATTGCGCTTTCCCTCTTCATACAGTTTCAGCGCATAATAGATACGCGTCTCCGCGTAGATATCGCGGGCATCCACATCCATGCCGGCGGTATGTGAACCGTTGTCCAGCAGGTGCGCCTGTACACAGGAAAAGCTGATCAGCTGGCCCTTATAGAAAATCGGCAGACAGATGTGGATATCCGGAGAATGAGAAGTACCGTAGTACGGATGATTATGTATGAAAATATCGCCTTCATGAATATCCTCCAGCTTCCAGCGCGTCAGGATGCCTTTCACATTTCCGCCGATGGATCCGACGTGCATCGGGGTGCTTTCACTCTCACAGAGCTGACGCCCTGTGGTATCCACAATGCCTGCGCCGATGTCCTCGGACTCACGGATGATGCTGGAATATGACATTCTGTAAAGAACCATGCCCATTTCCTGTGCGATCATTTTAAACGAGCCGCCGAGCACCTGAAGGGTAACCGGATCCACTTCCACTCTTGGAATATCCAGGCTTTCAATCCTCTTTTTCATGATATATAGCTCCTTTCGTTATCAGAGATTTCGGAAATTTTCTTCCGGCCGCACGTCTTTTTCGGCCGCATTTCTTTCTTCCGGCCGCGCCTATTCCTCGCCGTCCGGTTCGTTAATATCTATGATGATGATGCCGTAATCGTTGACATGACCCACACAGTCAGGTTCGATGACGATAGTCGTATCCATCTGATTGATAATCGCAGGTCCCGGGATCTCATCTCCTGCCCGGAGCAGACTTCTGTCATAGATCTTCGACGTATAGTGCTTCGGTCTGCCGTCAGTCTTAAACGTCACACGGCGCTCTCCGACGGCCGCCTCCTCCGGATTGCCTGTGCCCCGCGCGATTTTCAGCGGCGTAAGATCTTCGATCTTTCCGGTTCCGATGACGCGGATATTGACGATTTCCACCGCCACATCCCGGTACGAACGTCCGAACTGACGCTTGTGAACGTTATGGAAAGACTCCTTCATCTTCTCTATCGTGTCTTTCGTGACGTGTCCGCCCACTACCGGCACACGCATCTCATAGCCCTGACCTTCATATCTGCAGTCCGCGACGCGCTGAATGATGATATCCTCCGGAGCCATATTGTCCGCCAGCAGTTTTTCATAGGCCTCTTTTTCCAGTGCCGCATAGTCTCTGTCCAGAATGTCCAGATTGACACGTGTGGAAAGCTGCATCTCCGTCTTGGAATAGTCATACATCAGATCGGTGTTGACCAGTCCCACCGCACACAGAGCGCCCGGATTGAGCGGTACGATGACATTCTTCATGCCCAGTTCCCGTGCCACACTGCACGCGTGGAGAGAGCCTGCGCCGCCGCAGGCGAAGAGTGCAAATTCACGCGGGTCGAAACCGCGCCGGACGCTCTCTTTTTCAATCTCCTGGATCATATTGTTGTTCATGATATCGATGATGCCCAGAGCCGCGTCGTACAGATCCTCACCCAGCGGTTTTCCGATACGCTCCATGATAGCCTTTTCCGCAAGCTCCGGCTTAATATCCATGCGGCCTCCCAGAAGCTTCGTGCCCAGACGTCCCAGTATGATATTGGCGTCAGATACCGTCGGTTCCACGCCGCCCCGGTCGTAGCAGGCAGGTCCGGGAACTGCGCCCGCGCTCTGCGGACCCACGCGGAAGAATCCGCCTTCATCGATATATGCGATGGATCCGCCGCCGGCACCGATAGTTCCCACGTCGATCATCGGAACCATGGCGGCATAACCTCCTACCTTTGTATCCAGAAGATGTTTCATGCTCGGCTTAAGATCCGCCAGAACGGAAATATCCGCCGATGTACCTCCGATATCCAGCGTGATGACATTATTGATGCGCGTCAGCTTCGTCGTCCAGACGGCACCCAGTACGCCTCCTACCGGGCCGGACAGCAGCAGATTGACCGGTTTTTCCTGTGCCGATTCCGCTGAAGCCACGCCTCCGAAGGACTGCATGAGATGTACCTTCGCCCGGTATCCCTGTTCGGTCAGCGTCTTCTGAAGCTGACGGATATACCGCGAAGTCGTAGGCCCGATGTAGGCGTTCAGACCTGTGGTGGTAAAACGTTCGTATTCGCGGAACTGCGGCAGAACCTCGGAACTCAGCGAGATATATGCCTCCGGATATTCTTCCTGAATGATTTCCTTGACTCTCTGCTCATGAGCCGGATTCAGGAAGGAAAACAGGAAACATACCGCGATGGCTTCCACTTTATCCGCCTTCATCTTGCGAACCGCCTGACGAACTTCCTCCTCGTCCAGAGGGATCAGCTCCGCTCCGTCCGGCGCAATCACGCGCTCCGTCACACCGTAGCGGTCGTGTCTCCTGCAGACCGGATATTTCTGCCACGGAATGTCTTCTACAATGGAAAAATTTGTCGGACGCTTATGACGTGCGATATGAATGATGTCCCGGTATCCTTTGGTGGTAATCATTCCGGCTCTCGCGCCCTTGTGCTCCAGAACCATATTGGTCGCAATCGTCGTACCGTGAAATATCTCATCGATTTCCTCGTGCCTGATATTCAGTTTCTCACAGATGGCATTTATACCCTCCATCATGCCGACGGACGGATCCTGCGGCGTCGTCGATGTCTTATAAACTTCGATTTTGCCCTCGTCGCTTACATAGATAAAATCCGTAAACGTACCGCCGACGTCCACTCCCATTCGCTTCATGTCAGATCCTCCTTGATTATAAAAAAGTACAGACAAAGGCGTCCCTTTCCGGTACTGACGCCTTTGTCTGTACTTTTCCGCTGTAACATTATCCTTTATGTATGCTGTATGCCGGATTTTCTGTAAAAATTATTTATCATATTTCCGTGCATGTTTCGTATAAACCGACGGATCGATTCCCTCCAGATACTTGACCACTTCATCCACAGGAACCACGTCGCAGAATTTTGCTTCCATATCGAACAGATTCCATTCCACTACGCCCGGGACTCTGTCACCCACCGTTCCTTCCGGTACGATAGTCCTGAATCCGTAACCGGTGGAATCCATCACCGTGTGGCGTACACAGGCACATGCGGTAGCTCCCATGACGATCACCGTATCGACTCCCAGATAATTGAGCGTCTGAGCCAGATGTGTTCCGAAGAAATTGGATGCGAATTTTTTATGAATAACCGGCTCCTCCGGCTGCGGCTTGATCTTCGGATCGATCTCCATCCAGTCGCTGTTGATGTCCAGCGTGCTGAGCGGAATTTTTTCATCCCAGCGGGGCAGATCCCACTGCTTTTCTCCCAGAAATCCCGTCGTCGTGTGGAAAATCGGTACACCGGCCTTTCGTCCTGCCTCCAGAACCTTGAGAGCCTCAGCGCACACCTCATCGGAATGATTACAGGTGAACGGATGTCCCTCGCTCATCCACGCCTTTGCCATATCCACAGTCGTGATCGCCGGAGCCTTTCCGTATCCCATCTTTCTCATAAAACCGCGTTCCTTGTAGATTTCTCTCGCTTCGGCAAACGCTTTCTTCAGCAGCGTCTCATCAAACTCATAATTATCGACAAACTTGAAATTCTTATTCTCTGCCATAGGATCTCTTCCTTTCTTATCTGCGCCGGTCTGATCTGATCTGCACATCTCTGCAGCTCCGACCTGCCTCTGACTGTTTTCTTCTACCCGGGATTTGCATCGAATGAAGAACACCTTTTCCCTTTTCTGCGGCTTTCCTTTCCGCTTTCCGGCTGCTCTGTCATCTGATGGTCTAATCATAGACCCATCTTCTCCGCATTTCAATAGCCTGCAATCATTTGTCCATGCAAGTACATGGACATTAACGGGACACTTTTCTGACAGAGTTTCCGTCCTTTTTCCGGCAAAAACAAAATAACCCCGCAGTTTACAAGACTGCGGGGTTTTTCCAGTCATCCTGAAAGCGGGGAAATCTTCATCTCTTCTGTTCTTCTCTGTTTCCGCGAAACGCCTTTACCCGTCCGGCTTTATCCGTCAGCTGTCCTTCTTTTCCGCTTCCGCCATGCGGTGCAGCATCGCGGTGACCTCTTCCTTGGTGACAAAGGACTGATATTTCTTTTCACCGTCGCTGTCTCCTCTGACGATGTCCTTTTCCTCCGCCCATTTCCGGTCGGCTTCCGACCATTTGTGAGGCGCTTTTTTCGCAAGTTCTTCCAGATAATGATTCATCATTTTATCGAATTCTGCCTGTGTCATTTCTTCCTCCTCCGGCTGTTTCTCCGTATCCTGTTTTGCCGCCTTATATTTTTCATAGAGTTTTCCCTGACCGAACGTCGATACCACATTGCTGCCGGTGTCTTTCCAGTAGCTTTTTCTTCCGCGCGTGTCGATGTGGACAAACGTATTATAGAGTCCTATGCCGCTGTCGGGAAACATCGCCTCCAGATACGCCGCCACCGCCTTCGGCGGAACTCCCTCCACTGCAATGTCACAGGCCGTTCCCTTCACATGCTGGGAAGAGGACACACCGCCTACTTTTTTATTGTAGGCAGGCGTGCGATAGGCGGAATTGATCTTCACCGGCCTGCCGAAATAATCCCGCACAGACTGCAGGATCTTTACCGTCTCAGGAGAGATCAGAATCTTATCGCTCCCGTCTTTGCAGCGGAATTCCCGTACGCTGAAATCCTTTGAAACTTTTTTGTCTCCGTCTTTTTTCAGACTGTACTCTTTCACCGACATTTTTTCACCTCCACATTCAGAAATTCCTGCAGCACATACAGCGGAAGAAGAGGAAAAATCCGCCTCCGTCATCCCCGGCTGAAGGCTGCACGCCGTTCCGTATGAAAACAGCAGAAAAGCATCCCGCTTTTCGAATCGCTTCGGAAAACAGGATGCTTTTTCACGGGCCGGCCGTCAATAAAAAGGTTTACTTCCTGTCCTGGTGCGTTCACTTCTGCAAATTGTCATCATCCCTGGTGCTGTTTCTGCTGCTTCAATGTCAGTATATTCCCGCACACCGCCGGATGTTCCGCAGAAAGATTTTATCCATGCGGTTCCTTTTGCCGTATCGTCACCAAAAACGAAAAAGAGGAAAGACAAACATCGCTGCTCATCTTTCCTTCTCTCTTTTTCCGCTTTCCGCATCCGCACACGCCCGCCGATCAGAAAGGTTCGTGCTTTACTCCGACGTTATCCGCCATTTTATCTACCACTCTCTGAAAAACGGCCAGTTCCTCCTCTGTGACGCCGTCCGTCATCTTATCGAGGAAATCTCCCTGCATTCTGCTGAGCGTCCTCTTCAGCTCCTCATCCGGAATATCCAGAGTCAGATGGTTAACCCGTCTGTCCTTCTTGTCCTTCTCCGTGGTCAGGAAACCCTTGCGCGTCAGAGAATCCACCGAACGGCAGATCAAGGACTGGGAAATTCCCAGATTTACCGCAATCTCCTTTGCTGTATCGATTTCAGGGTGCTCCAGCATATAGATCATCATCGATGTCTCGTTCGGCGTGAAGCTGTAATCCCCCAGACTTTCCTTGCAAGATTCCTGATACTTGCGCATCATATCGTAAAACACGGAAAGATACTTCATGTCACCTGCGTTTCTCTGCATAATAAAATCCTCCCTTCAAGTGACGAAATATTTTGGCTTCACCCTATTGTATCACTGATCGCTAAAAAATTAAACAGTCAATTTTGAATATTTTCATATATTTTCATGCATTTGCACAGTCAGACATGTTTCTTTCTGTTTTTTTCCCTCTCTGCAATCAACTGATTCAGTAACTTGCACAACTCAGCGATATCCACCGGCTTTGTCGCATAAGCGCTCATTCCGGACTGCATGCTTCTCTCGATATCTTCCGTAAACGCATACGCAGTCATGGCGATGACAGGTATCTCCTCCGCGTCCCGGTGACCGGAGGCCCTGATCCTTTCGGTAGCCTGAAGTCCGTCAATTTTCGGCATCCGGATATCCATCAGAATCGCATCATACGTGCCCGGCAAAGACTGAAGAAAGAGAGTAACCGCCTCTTCCCCGTCCCGGGCCGCATCGCATGTCATCTCCTCCTCGCAGAGAAGATCGATCAGCATATCCCTGTTCATATCATTATCCTCTGCCACCAGAATATGGCGTCCCTGCAGATTCCAGCTTCTGTTTCCCGCACTCATCAGGAAGGATTCGCCCTTTTCCTCATACTCCAGCTCGACCTCAAAAAAGAAAACAGAGCCTTCACCCGGCACACTTCTAACCTGCATCTCGCTGTCCATCATGTGCAGCAGATTCTGTGAAATGCTCAGTCCCAGCCCCGTTCCGTATGCCCCTGAGGCTCCGGAAACATCTTTATCACTGGCCTCCTCAAAAGGTTCGAAAATCCTTTTCTGATCCTCCTGCCGTATTCCGATCCCCGTATCGGCCACTTCGACATAAAGCCTCACCTTTCCTCCGGATACGCCGCGCTCCTCTATCGTCAGCCGGATCTCACCGCCCCGTTCCGTATATTTTACAGCATTATTCAGCATGTTGACGATGATCTGCTGAAATCTCGCTTTATCACAGACGATCCAGTTATGAGTCACATCGATTCTGACATGAAAGTTCTGCCCCTTTTCACCGCTGATCTGTCTGATCATGGCATCCACCGCCTCTGTCACCTCATAAAGATCGAATACGATACGGTACAGAACGATTTTTCCTCTTTCAATTCTCGACATATCAAGAATGTCATTAATCAGCGAGAGCATATAATTAGAAGATATCTCCAGTTTACGGAGATATTCCAGCGTCTTCTTTTCGTCTCCCGCTGAACGTTTGGCCAGCGTCGTGATTCCGACGATGGCATTCATCGGCGTGCGCAGCTCATGGGACATATTGGACAGAAAATCACTCTTCGCCTGACTGGCAAAATGAGCGTGATCCAGTTCCGCTTCCATCGTACTGATGTCAACCCCGGCTCCGGCCTCCGCATTCCGGACGACGGCAAGCAGCAGCGCCGTCAGAAATATCAGAGCGCACAAAACGAGAAAAAAGATCAGCATCCCGTAATAGTACAGCGGCGTCCTGTCCGGAATGTGATACACGAGAAAAAAGCCGAGCAGAATCATTATCACACCGATAACAGCCGGTATGACCGGTGATATGATTCTTCTGCGTCTTCTTCCGTACTGATTGCCGTGATTTTTCATGATATCCTCCTTTTGCCGTAAATTTTAACATCTAAAAATTGACGTCTTCCATCAAAGGTATGTCATAAAATTCATCAAAAGACGACAAATCTCGACAGACGGATATCCGAAAAAAATCTTTACAATATTTTACATCTCACGTATAATAAAAACCGGATAATTTATCGGAAAAACTCTGCCCGTTCGCTTGAAACAGCGGCAGGAGACGAGAGGAGAAAAAGATGACAGAAACGAAAAAAAACAATTTCAACCTGATCGCCGCCATTGCATTTGTCATCCTGGCATTGATTCAGTGTTATTCCTTCAGCGTCACGGCAAGGATATACGGAACCTTCAACGCATATATCCTGATCAGCCTGCTCCGCATGGCAGCATATATTCTCCCCGCCGCCGCACTGTTTACGGACAGACGCGACAAGACCGGAACAGGACTGATTCTCAGCGGTCTGGGAGTCCTGGCTTTTCTGTCGCTGTACGATTTTTTCCACGGATTCGCAGTCCATTCCTATTCCGTATACGACTTTTATTACAGCTATTACTCGGGATCTTACTACGCCTATCATTTCAATCTGTTCTGTATGCTGCCCGCCCTCATCGAGCTCTTAGGCTCTCTGTGCATGTTCGCCGTATCCTTATGCCTTCTTACCGGCTATATTCCGAAGGCGAAAAGCCGTGCAAAAGATTTCTGGTACCTTCCGGCAGTCCTGACTGCCGCGTCGCTCATTCTTGGGATCTTTTTATCCGTCGTCTTCCGCATCGTTTCCGACGGCTGGACTTATGATGTGCTGCACACAGAAGCTGCTTTCTTCAGCTGCCTTCTGATCATCGCGGCATTTCTCTTTACCGCCGGCCGGATCGCTTATCCGGACGGATTTGAAAAGAAAGCATACGCCCGGATGTCTTCCGGCGGTCCTGCATCCGGCATCCCCGGCACCGGCGCCGCACCCGCGGCATCCGGAGTCACACCTCCGCAGGAGAACGGCTATGTCGACATGGTAAAATGCGTATTGCTGCTGATCTTTACCTTCGGCATCTACTGGCTCATCTGGATCTACCGGACGACCGGATATCTGAACCGCACAGAGGATGAACCTCCCCACACTCCGGCATATCAGCTTCTGCTGTGCCTGTTCGTTCCGTTTTATCAGATCTACTGGGTCTATCAGAGCGCAAAACGCATCGACCGGCTCGCCGTATCCCGGGGAATCGGTTCGGATCTTACGGTGATCTGCCTGATTCTCGCCATCTTCGTGCCGATCATCGCCCCGATGCTCATGCAGGACAAAATCAACAGCATCGCCGCTGCGGAAAGCGGCATGACGCACGCCGGCAGTATGAGCTCCGCAGCCGCGCAGTCCCGCCCGCAGCCGTCGCAGCAGCCACCGCAGCAGCC
>CAJFPD010000015.1 GCA_904398315.1 Candidatus Alangreenwoodia gallinarii
CCCAGACCGGAACTCGATGAAGTGCAGAACGGAATCACCGTCTTTCCGGTAAAATCGTTGGCCTCGACAAAGGTATCCACAGGCCATGCCGCGATGCCCCACCAGATCGGATAGCCGATATACACGGTGTCGTATTCCGCCCAGTTCTCCACGGTATCCGCTACGAGAGGCACATCCCTGAGGCTTTCATCATCATGCTCTCTGGATACCCGACTGTTGTCATCCGTCCAGTCCAGATCTTCCTCGCTGTACGGCTCGGCCGGCTCCAGCTCAAAAAGATCACCGCCGGTCAGACCGGCGATATACTGTGCCGCCTGCTCCGTATTTCCCGTAGCCGAGAAATATACCACGAGCGTGTTGCCGCCTCCCGCAGTATTTTCCGCTTCTCCGCTTCCTTCCGTATTTCCGCTCTGCGTATCAGAAGCGGTATTTTCCTCCTGAGCAGAGCTCAGAGAGGAACCCTGAGACGAAGCGGACTGATTTTCGCTGCCGCATGCGGCAAGGCCGAATATCATGAGCAGAACGACTAAAAAAACGGCGGTTTTCTTCATCGCAATATTCTCCTTTCATCGAAATATTTCACTAAAACCTGTAAAACTGTTTGCCGCCCTCCGCCTGCGCAGGCTTACGGGCGGTGCTCTGCCGGCCGGACACACTGCAGGCCGGTACTTTGCCGGCTGACATGATCTCACATCAGCCTTACTGTAACTATACTGCTGAATGTTTCATATATCAAATACCCATACAGAATATTTCCTCATACGGAAAACGTATGGAAAAAATCATTCTGTACAGAAAAACAGAAAACGAATCTTCCTTTCTTTCTGCTAAAAGCCGGTATTCTTTTGGTTGTCTTTACTGTACTGTGTCCGGACAGAGAGCAGAAGTTTCCGACCGTTTTCCGGTATAAACCTTCGGAATAACAGCAGAAAAGGGAGGCGGAAAAACACCTTCTGTGATTCCGCTTCCCTTTTCCGGTTTCTTTTTGCTCCGTCATCTTAGCTCTGTCATTTCTTTTGCCCAGGATGCCACCCGTTCCTCTGCATCCGCCACCTCGGAGCCGTGTACGGCCAGTCCCTCTCCGAAAGAGGCTCCAATGCAGATCTCCTTCAGCGCCTGTTCGCAGACTCCCAGGCCGCTTCCTTCATGAGTCATGACCGCCATCACTTTCTTTCCGTTCCAGGTCAGGCGTTCCAGCTGGGAGAAGACCGCCATGGGAAAAGTTCCGCACCAGCACGGACCGCATACAAAGACATTTTCATACTCTCCGATATCTTCCAGATATCTCTTCAGTTCCGGCCGTGCATTCGATTTCCACTCTTTTACCGCTTCCTCAACACACTGATGATAATCGGCAGGATACTCCTCTGCCCTTTCGATCTCAAACAGATCTCCGCCCACGGCCTTCTGAATATACTCTGCTACGATCTGTGTATTGCCCTTTTCCAGCTGTCTGACCTCACCGCTGCAGAAATTTTCCCCTTTCCGCGAAAAATATAAAATCAGATTTCTCATCTCTCCGCCTCCGTCTTTATCTTTCATTAACGTAAATTTATTTTCTTCTGATTCCCGTGAAATCTTTTTCCCGCCGGTCGTACAGAATCAGTCCTCCCTTCCGCGGGTATCCCGTATCCCACAGTCTCTCCAGACTGATCCAGTTCCACTCGCCGTACGTGACCGTCTTGATCATAAACCCGCTTTCCGATCTCTCATATCCCGTGAGCAGAAACCAGTGCCAGTCGTAATCGAAAAAAGCGGGATCCCTGTGATTCAGCGTCAGACAGGGAACCGGAAATCCGGCGTCGATCCGGTCCGAGATCTTCTCCGCCGCTTCCTTCACATCCCTGTCGCCGGAAAAGGGCTCCATCTTTATCCTGTCACAGCCGTGATCTCTCAGATAGTCTCCGAAGCCCTCGATATAGATTTCCATCCGGTCGATTCCCATAAATCTCGGACTCAGATATGGCTTCATCTGATCGGAAAAACGGATATAATCCGGCCGGTTAAGATGTTTCACATCAAAAGGGTAGAGCCCCGTCTCTCCTTTATACAGCTCAAAATAGATACAGCTGTCACAGGCTGTAACGGCTGCACAGCCGCCGGTCTGCATGGATTCGTCTTCGAGCCTTTCCTGATCGCCGCCGTAACAATTATCGATCAGAAAATACGGCAGTTCTTTCTTCCGCGTCTTTTCTCTCATCGGATCCTCCCTCTTTTTCAGGAGGCGGCGCGGAAAGTAACCTGAACGCTGCCGCTCCCCAGCGCCTCGTCAAGTCCGGACGGATCCTCCATGAATCCGACACACGTATAGCTGTAGGAGGTGGAAAAATCCTCATAAAACAGCACGAGACAATCACTGCCGTACAGCATCAGATCTCCGCTGCGAATCGAGGAAGGACTCTCCGGATCCTCCGGCAGACTTTCTCCGAAATAATAATACTTCTCATTTCCGTTCAGTTCGCTCATATCCAGTGTAAGAGGAAGCCGCTCCGCAAAGGCCTGCGCCGTCGCATTGTCATACAGGCCGGCGGTAAAAATCTGATCACCTACGACGACTTCGATATTCTGTGCAATATCTGTCCGCATCACATTTTCCTCCTGTTCCTCCTGAATCTGCACTGTGTCTTCGGAAAAAGTCTCTCCGTTTTCTCCGGCCGTCCCGCTGCAAGCCGCCAGGGAAAGGGCCAGACATGCGATCAGAAACAAAACAGCTGTCCCTTTCTGCCCTTTCTTCCTTTTTTTTCGCTTATCCTGCTCTTTCTGTCGTCTCATGTTTTCCATTTTATACCTTTGTTCTCCTGTTTTTATCAGTCAGTCCCGCCGCTGCCGCTTCTTCCATTTCCGAAGCGGAGTGTGCGGTCACCGGCTGCCGGGCGTGTTTTGTCTTCTGTACAGTCGCCGGCCTCTGTATACGTTTCGTTTTCTCTCCGAAGGATATCCTCCAGTACACGCTGATAGGAAATCCCGTACATTTCCGCCGCGCGGGAGACGTCATCATACTCAGGCTTCCTGTGTTTCACACCGAATCCCTCCGCCGTCTTGATCCGGATTTTTCCCCATTCCGTCATTTTTTCCTCCGTGCCGGGAACCAGAGCATATTTTCCGCAGCGACGAACCCGCAGACCGTTTGTCGTCGTCTGCTCCAGAATATGTTCTGCCGTCTCCGCCTCCCGGTCGGCGCGGCACAAAACGGTCAGCACATGGCCGGAGCGTCCCTTTTTCATCGTTCCGGCAACGGTATAGACATCCAGAGCTCCCAGTTCCAGAAGACGCCGGCTGGCAAAGGACAGAGCCTCCGGTGTCATATCGTCGATATTGCATACCAGCTCCACGATTTCGCTTTCCGCCATTTTTCCCCCGGCAGCGTTTTCCGGTTCCTCACCCAGAAAAACACGTACGCAGTTGGCTCTGTTCTCGAATGTCTTGTTGCCGATGCCGATTCCCGTGCTCCGCAGCGTCATTACAGGCATGGAACCGAAAGAATCCGCGAAATGCGTCAGCAGAGCCGCTCCGGTGGGAGTGCACAGTTCACCGCGGATCTCGCCGCCGTAGACAGGTACACCAGCCAGCAGATTTGCCGTAGCAGGCGCCGGCACCGGCATCACTCCGTGAGAGCATCGTACCGTCCCGCTTCCCACATGTATGGGAGAAACCACGATCCGGTCCGGATGCAGCAGATGAAGCGCATAGGAGACACCTGTGACATCCGCCACCGCATCCAGTGCGCCCACTTCATGATAGTGAACTTCCTCTACGGAACATCCGTGTGCTTTTGCTTCCGCCTGTGCGATAGCATCATAAACCGCACGGGCATGTCGTTTCACTTCCCCGGGCAGCTTCATTCCGTCGATCAGTTCCGCAATCCGCACCGGTGATGTATGAACGTAATCATGAGTATGGGTATGAGGATGGGAATGAGAATAGCCGTGATCGTGACTGTGTTCATGATCGTGTCCGTATCCCCCTGCTTCCCTGTTTCCCGCTTCCCGGAGGCTGCGGCGGTATCGCCGGAAATATTCATGCTCCTCTTCACCCCGGATCTTCACCGTCATATGTGTTCCCGCGATTCCGCAGGTGGAAGCCTCTGCGGCCTCCAGCCGGACATCCGGAAGCCCCAGACTGTTCATCACATTCAAAAACGCCTGTTTATCCTCCAGCAGCTCATAAAAAGCGGCCATGAGCATGTCACCTGCCGCTCCCATACTGCATTCTATATATAAAGTTCTCATATCATTCGCCTTTCTTTCGGATTTCATTCCTGTCCCGCGCCGTACGCCCCGCAGCCGCATTTTCCGCCGCCTCATCTTCTGCAGCCTGAGGAAGATCCAGAAGGATCACCTCCGCTCTGCGGTACTTTTCCCTCAGAGCGGCAAACACCTCTTCGGAGACGTCCTCACATCCCGCAAACCGCGTCCCGTCACTGTTATGGGCGATATCGGCCAGTTTTACCGCTTTTGCTACCGGATTCTTCCGGACAGCGCGTATATAATCGAAATAATCGGTATCCTCCCGACGGGTCAGAAGGCGCACCGCTTCGGTGACTTCTTCGGGAAACTGCTCCTGCAGTTCCATCAGCGTGACAGACGTATCCTCCACCACATCGTGCAGCAGCGCCACACAGACACTCACCTCATCCTTCATCTGCTCCGCCAGATGATACGGATGAAAAATATACGGCTGACCGCTCTTGTCTTTCTGTCCCAGATGCGCCTCATAAGCCAGACGCATCGCTCTGTTCGTCATGGGAGTATAAATCATCGCTCTCCTCGATCCTTCCTGTACGTGCAGTTTTCCCGGCAGATACCTATCTGCAGGGAAAGGCCGCGCCGGCACCCGGAATTACATAATTTACATCATCTTCTTTTTCATATTTCTTCGGAACGGTACCGCTCTCCAAACCATATCGTTCCCGGAGAGAACGCCTGCGAAATCCGGAAATTCCGTTCTCCTCAGTATAGCACCCGTCTATGCAGCACTCAAGACACAGCTGCCGCCTCTGTCTCAGAATTTGCCGTCATCCTGCCGCGGCAGCATCGCGGAATTACTGCGGAATCTGCCCGGAAACCTGCCGTATTTTCTCCGCCGGGTTGTGAATGCCGGAAAAATGCGCTACAATAGCAAAGAATTTGTTGAAACGAGGTAAAATCAATATGCTGCATATTGCAATCTGTGACGACGAAAAAGATTTTGTCCTTCATCTGACCGGTCTGCTGAAAAGATATGCGACAGAGACCGGACGGGAGATCCGGATCACATCCTTTTATGACGGACTCGATCTGATCGAAAAGTACAATCCCGATATCGATCTGATTTTTCTCGATATCCAGATGAATCTGATGGACGGCCTTGAGGCTGTGGAAAAGATCCGTCAGCTCGATGAAAATGTGGGCCTCATTTTCCTGACCACGCTTGCCCGCTACGGACTGGAGGGATATCGCTACCGCGCTTTCAATTATATCATCAAACCCATAAAATATGTGCGCCTGAAGGCCGAGATGGACGCCTTTGTCGCGCGATACCGCAGAGAGGATGACCGTTCCGTCATCGTCGCAAACGATACGGGACACTACCGGATCCTGCTGAAACATCTCCGCTATGTGGAGACATTCGGCCGCAATCTCCTCTTTCACGCGGATCAGGAGAATATTCTATGCCGCCGCAGTATGAAAGAGACGGAAAAAACTCTGCAGGACAAGGATTTTTTCCGCTGCCACACCAGCTATATCGTCAATCTGTCCTATATAAAAGGTGTCAGAAAGCTGGAGCTCGATCTGATCACAGGAGAGACGCTGCCCATCAGCCAGCCCCGCAGAAAATCCTTCATGGAAGCGCTGACATCCTACTGGGGAGAAAAGTTATGATCCGCCTGTTCGATATCTGCATTTATATCTTTAACTGGGGATATGCGTTTCTCTTCTTCTGGATTCTGCGCACCTTCCTGCCGCTGCGCAGACCGCTGATACTGAAGATTGCCGCCTTTCCTTTCTGCAGTCAGATCGCGCTGATGATCATTTACTCCAACGATCCGGTAAATCTCCTGGGCACGCTTCTGGGTTTTACGGCCTATCTCATCGTATTTTACCGCGGAGCCTGGATCCATAAAATGACGACGCTTCTGATCTTTTATCCGGCACTCATCGCGATCAATTACCTGACGCAGGACATGGGTTCCCGCCTGTTTTTTTCCGTCACCGGCGCATCCGGCGAAAGCGCGGAATGGAATCATCAGACGCTTCTGATCAGCACGGCGATCTATGCAGTCTCCAACCTGTTCCGCCTGCTTTTCTGGTCCGGTACCTGGATAATCCTGAAACACTATCTGCGAAAAGCCACGGAACATCTGACAGTCCGCATGTGGCTCATCGTGGATACGCTCATGCTCGCCTCTTTTACGGCGATCTCCACCATCATCTGTTTCATGCCGGAAGGACCTGCCATCGTCTATCCGATCTGCGCCGCATCGATCTTTTCCAGTTTTGGCTGTATCTATCTCGTCTCCTACATCCGCAACTCGATGCAGACAGCGTATCACGCGCAGGAACTGGAAATGCGCCAGTCGTACTACGAAGACCGGATGCACGAAGAGGAACGCGTGCGCCGCATCTACCACGACATGAAAAACCACATTCTGGTGCTTTCCAGCCGCATCGGAAACGGGGAGGAAACGGATCGTTCCGTCAGAAATCTTCAGGATCAGCTCTCAGAGTACGAGAACTATTATCATACGGGAAATGATTTTCTGGATATCATCATCCGGGACAAATCCCGGGCTGCGCGGGCGCGCCGTATCGATTTTGCCGCCTCTGTCAACTTCAGCGCGGGATATTTTCTCGATCCGCTGGACATCAGCACGATCTTCGGAAACGCGCTGGACAATGCCATCGAGGCCAGTGAAAAGCTCCCGGAGGAACAGCGCCTCATCACTGTCAAAGCGGACCGCCTGCGGGACATGCTCCTCATTTCCGTGGAAAACAACGCCGAAGATGACTCCGATACCTCCGGCGAACCGTCCGGCGGGAAAAAGACGTCAAAAAAAGACAGCTTCCTCCACGGTTTCGGTATTTCCAATATCCGCTCCGCAGCGGAAAAATATGACGGCCAGTGCATCTGCCGTTCTGACGGCGGACGATTTCTGCTGCGGGTCATGCTGCCGATTCCGGAGGAGTAGACCGTCTCCGTAGCCTCAGCCTCGCCATCCTCAGCCCCGGCGTCCTCCGCGTCCTCAGTCTCCACATTCGCTGTTCCCTCCGCGCAGCGGCCGAAAACCCGGTCGGCCCCCCTACCCCGTGAACGCGGGGACAGTAGCATATAATGTGACCCTGAATCCTATAATCAGAAAGATAAAAAATATGTCTGTACTAATTTCTAACAAGAAAAAAATACATGTTATTACTATTTCTATATTCATCTCCGGAAGAAAAAGTACAACCATAATAGTCGAACAAAATATAAAAATCTCATAAAAAATATATAAACTATACCCTATTAAGGTAAAAAGAAAAAGAAATTGAAAGTCTTTAAATTTATCAAGGATATTTTTTTTAATTTTACCAAGCCTCATCCGTACCACTTAACCTTATTATACAATAAAAACAATTTCTTCACTGAATTATATATCATTTTGAGATTATTATAATTTAGTTCCACTGGTAAGATCCTTCGATCGTTATTCCATATTCATTAG
>CAJFPD010000016.1 GCA_904398315.1 Candidatus Alangreenwoodia gallinarii
GAGAGTGATCTGTCTGCTGCCGTATGAGACTGTATACAGGATATCGGGGAGATATGGAGAGGATCCGGAATTTTCATGTGTTTTCTGTGGAGGAACAGAAAAGAACGGTGACCAGCACGCCGTCCGCGGTGTTTTCGATGGCGCAGGAAGCATTATGGCGCTTCAGGATCATCCGCACCAGATAAAGTCCCAGACCGCTTCCGCCGGTGCTGCGGCTGCGGGAACTCTCTGCGCGGTAAAAAGCGTCGAAGAGGTGAGGCAGAGATTCCTCGCTGATATGGATTCCTGTATTTTCCACTGTGATGACGGGATGTCCCTGTTTTTTGCCGCACCGGACGCGGATCTCGGCTCCTTCTGGAGAGTAGAGAGAAGCGTTTGAGAGAAGATTGCCGATGGCTTTTCCCAGGAGGGAGGGATCGCCTGTTACAGTGACATCGGACGACAGTGCGGAGATCAGGTGCTGTCCGCGCTGTTCTGCCAGTTCGCCGTACAGAGTCATCTTTTTTTCGATGAGGTCGGAAAGAAGAAGGGATTCCTGACGGATTTCTCCCGTTTCTGCCTCCATCCGGGAGATGACGAGCATTTCCCGGATCAGATTTTCCATTCTGCCTGTGACCTGCAGGGAACGGAGCAGATATCTGTCACGGTCCCGGTATACATCGATTCCCTCCAGCATGCCGGTCAGCTGTCCTCTGAGGATGGTGACCGGTGTTTTCAGTTCGTGGGAAGCCGCGGAGAAAAAGGCTGTGCGCCGGCGTTCCATGTCGCGTTCCTTCTCCATTTCTCTGCGCAGGGCGAGGTTTGTATTTTCCAGCTCCTTCAGAGCGGAGGAGAGACGTCCTGCCATCTGATCCAGACTGCGTCCCAGCGCGCCGATCTCGTCCGGACGCTGTTCTTTGCACTCCAGATCGAAGTCCAGGCCGGCCATTTTTTTCGCGATAGCGCTGAGACGGACAATGGGGCGGGTGATACAGCGGGAATAGAGGACGGCGCACAGCAGAGAAAACACCAGAAGTGCCAGCAGAAGCCAGGGGGCCATGCGGATCATCGCCTTTACAGCCAGATTTTCCTCCTCGGTATGAGGCGTGACATACAGACGATATGTTTCTCCGCGGTCGGCGAAAGAGACTTCAGCGAAGACGGCATCCTGCTGCAGCGTGGTGATAATTCCGGTACTGTTCTCCTCTTCGGAAGTCTGAACCCAGGTGGCGGAAACGCTTCCGCTTTTTACATCGCTGCCAAAGGGAGAGAAATCATCGCTTACTCCGGAGCCTTTTTCTTCGCCGGGGGCAGAGGAAGAGATCGCCGTATTTTCATCGCCGCTCACCGGCTGCAGAGAAAATCCGCCTGTATCGACAGCGTTTCCATTTTCATCCAGTAGCATAATGTCAGAACCGGAGGTGCGGATGAATTCATCCAGAACGGGTCCGCAGTCTGAAAAGTCGGTTTCGGATAGGCGGCTGACGAGATCATCTGTCTGTCTCTGAAGGTCGTCGTTGGCCATGGCAGTGTAGACGCTGGGAGTAGCCCAGGCGATCAGGCCGAAGGTGACGGCGCAGGAGCAGAACAGGATTGCGGCGGTCATGAGGAAGATACGGAAAGTCAGACTTTCACTCGGTTTCTTTCGCGGCACGGTATCCCACTCCTCTCACGGTTTCGATGTAGTTTCTTCTCAGCTTGTGCCGGAGGTTTTTGATGTGACTGTCCACCACCCGTTCATCTCCGTAAAAATCGTAGCCCCAGAGCCTGGCCAGCAGCATTTCCCTGGTAAACACGCGTCCGGGCGAGGAGAGAAAAACGTACAGCAGTTCAAATTCACGGGCGGTCAGATCCAGAGGTCTTCCCTGCAGGATGACTTCTCTGGTGGCGCGGTCGATGACGAGATCGCGGTAATGCAGCCGCTGATCGTCTTCCGGACCGCTGCTTCGGGAAAGGATCACCCGGATTCTCTCAAGAAGCACGGAGACGGAGAAGGGTTTTGTCACATAGTCGTCAATATCCAGACCGAAGCCTTTCAGCTGTTCTTCTTCTCCGTCCAGCGCGGTGAGCATCATCACGGGAATGCGGGACTTCCGGCGGATCAGCTCACATACGCCGAAGCCGTCAATTTTCGGCAGCATGATGTCGAGCAGGATCAGGTCGAAGGGCTGTGTCTGAAACAGGTCCAGCGCCGCGACTCCGTCTGTTGCGGCGACAGTCTCATATCCGGCATCGCGCAGATAGGCTTCCAGAAGTTCCCGGATATCCGGCTCGTCCTCTGCGATCAGGATTCTTTTCATCCGTTTTCACCTCGTTTTTTGTTTTTCTGTCAATCGAAATATCCCGGAGCGAGTATAGCACGGAATTGTGAATTTCCGATGGAGATTTCCGCAGGAAAAAAAGACCATATGCAAAAAGGAAATTCCTTTTTGCATATGGTCTTTTCACAATCTGTATGCGACGGTACAGCTGCTTTACCGTCGTTTTTACCGGCTGTTGGCATCAGATATTCTGGATATTTCCATTCCGCGTATCAGTCGCGGCAGCCGGTCAGGAAACCGTCGATGATTTTCTTTTCAGCTTCTTCTTCGGTGAGGCCCAGCGTCTTCAGCTTGATGATCTGTTCGCCGGCGATTTTTCCGATGGCGGCCTCATGGATGAGAGAAGCGTCGACACATCCGGCAAAGAGCTCCGGAGCGGCATTGACTTTGCCGTTTCCGATCAGGATCGCATCGCATTCGGAGTGGCCGCTGCAGCGGACATTTCCCTTGATGCGGGA
>CAJFPD010000017.1 GCA_904398315.1 Candidatus Alangreenwoodia gallinarii
TCCTTTTCTGCTCCTGTATGCCGCCGGATATTCCCGCTGCGTCGTCTTTTACGGCCTTCGGAATTCTGTCATGAGCATAGACAGAGGGAAACATCACAAAAACAGCTGCCGTAATCAGCAGGACAGCGGAAAATGCCAGTGACTTCCGTTTCTTTGTTCTGCTGTCCGTTTTATCCGTTTTATCTGTCTGATCATACATTACTGACCACCTTCCCATCACTCTGCATCCGATAATCTGATTTTACCTATAAACGCGGGCTCTGTAAAATACCTGTATCGTATTCCCGTTCATACATACTGGATATGTGAAAATGTTCCATCCTGTAGTGTGTTATCTGCCATCACGCGAGAGTTCTATCTGCCGGAGACCGGATCTCCTGTCACAGTTCCATCATAGTACATCATAATATCAGACAGCGCGGATAACCCGAATCTCTTACTCACCTCAGCAGATCGATCCGCCCGGACTGGATGGCGGTGATGTTTCTGCGGATTTTTTTCCTCCGGCCGGTTCTACCATTTCATCTCCTGAAGCGCTGTGGAAATCTCCTCCGGAAAACGTCTGCGCAGAATCTTTGCCGAAACGCCGCCCGCGACCGTATAGGGCGGCATATCCTCTGCCACCACGGCTCTCGCCCCGATCACGGTGCCGTCGCCGATGGTCACGCCGGCCAGAATGACGGCTTCATATCCGATCCAGATATCGTTTCCCACGACGATATCTCCTTTATTGTCCCAGGCCTCCGTCACATCTGCGCCGCTTCTTGTCCATTCCTCATAAAAGATGGGAAACGGATAGGTGGACAGCGACTTCATGCTGTGGTTTGCGCTGTTGAACAGAAAGACGGCGCCGCAGGCGATGGAGCAGAATTTTCCGGTCCCCGCTCCGCTCTCTTTCCGCGGCTTCAGTCCCGCTCCGCCCGCAGGGCGGTGCGCAGCTTCCGGCTGACCGCCGCCATGGTGATGCCGAAATAGCAGATCAGCAGGATAACCGTCAGAACTGCGGGGATCAGAACGGCAAACCGGAATCCTTCCGCTCCCACATAGGCGGTGACCTTGTAGCCGTACCGCAGCAGGAAGGAACAGATCAGAAGCAGCGAAACGACAAATGCGGCGAGGCATGGCACAAAGAAATAGATGGCTGTCTGTTTTCGCACGATTTTTTCGATTTCCCTCTGTTCCACGCCCATCCGGTAGAGAATGCGGTACTGATGTCTGTTCTCCGACATATCGGTGATGAGATGCAGCGACAGGACTGTCATGCAGAGAATCAGAAAAATCACGCCGGAATAGATGCCCAGAAGGCGGATCGACGAGGCGGTCATCGTGACGTCGCTGCGCTCCTGAGTCAGAAAGCGGATCGGTTCGAGAAAATCGATGTAATTTCTGTCAGATCCGTATTTCGTCTCATATTTCTCGTACAGCGAAGCATAATCCGAGCGGAACGCCTGTGAAATCTCAGCTCCGATCTCGCTGCACAGGTCGTAAGGAATTTCATCCGTATCAGCATACCAGCACGTTCTGGCCAGATGCAGCCTGTCGCACACCGAATCCTCAAAGACCAGGACAGAGTCGCTGCTGTAATTGAAAAGATACGAGCCGAGCGGATCGTTGAGGATGCCATCGTCCGCCAGAGTCAGAACTGTTCCGTCATCCAGCCGGATCCGGCTGTTCTGTCCGTTCCGGCCTGTTCCCTGTCCGGCTTCGCCGTTTTCTCCCGCGGCGACGGCCGCCTTCACCTGATCCGGATCCAGCTCGTAGTCGATATGCAGGAGAAATTCTCCCTCCGCAAGCGTCACCGTCTCCATCCCCGCCATCTGTCTCATGGCGTTATAGTCGGAAAGCCGCATGGCCAGGCGCGGCATATCTCTGTGATTTTCTCTCGTCTCAGCGGTGTTGAAATCCGATTCCCGGACGAAATAGCTCTCCTGCGTCACCTCCGCCTCTACCGTCACGCCGTGCTTCTGCAGAATTTCATCCGCAAAACTATAGTCGATCTGCGGGATATCCTCCATCTCGTCGATATACTGATAATTGTTGTCGATCATGATACTGTAGGGCATGCGATAAGACAGATATCCCGAGGAGATTTCCGCCAGTGTCGGGAAAATGACGAAGGCCACACAGGAAACGGTAATCGACAGCGTGCAGATAGACAGCACCTTTGCCGAAGAAGAAACCTTCTGAAACAGATTGCCCAGCAGGACGGCATTCGTTCCTCTGTTTTTCCATTTATCTCCTTTTCGTATTTTCGTCAGAAGGAAGGACGCGGCGTGATACAGAGCGAAAATTCCCGCGGCTGCCGCCAGGACGGCCGCTGTCTGATAGCGGTTGCTGATTTCCGGGGAAATATTTCCCGCGTAGATTCCGCTCTGCCTGAAAAAGCTGATCAGGACAAAGAGTACGAAGAGAAAAGCCACCAGGCAGACGGCAAAATATACCGCGTAATGTCTCTTTCCGACGGCCTGTCCCTCTCCCCGCTTCTGCTCGCTGAAAAGATCGACGAGCCGGATCTTCCGGATGCGCCGTACGTTAAAGAGCCCGATGAGCAGAAAAGAAGCGGCGAAAAACAGCAGATCCGTCAGAATGGTGTCCGGATAAAAGCTGAAGGAAAACTCCGCCGCGTTCTCTGCGCCGGCTGCACCCTCTGCGCCGGACATTCCCGCCGCGCCGTCCATCATGCGTCTGACGACTGCCGTCAGAATGCCGGAAAGCGCCGTTCCCGTCAAACATCCTACAGCCGCCGCCGTCATGCCGAACAGAAAGGTTTCGCAGAAAAACCGCTTCGCTATCGTCGTCTGCTCTATTCCGAGGATCATGTAAACGGCAAATTCCCGTCCGCGCTGCCGCAGCATGAAGGAATTCACATACCGGATCAGAGCGAGAAAGACGACAGAGATAATCCAGACGGCATAGCGGATGATATTTTCAAACATGACCAGGCTGTAATTTCCGTCTTCTCCCGAAAACTCATGGTGCCGGCTGGTCAGCGATAAAAAAGCGAAGAACAGCGTGCTGGAAGCGGTCAGCGTGAGAAAATACACCGTGTAGTCCTTCGCCGCCTTTTTCAGATTGCCCGCAAGAAGTCCGCTATATTTCATCGCTGCCGCCTCCCATCATCGTCAGGACATTCAGGATCTTCTCAAAAAATGCCCTGCGGGAATCTGTCCCTCTGCGGATTTCCGTAAAAATTTTTCCGTCCCGCAGAAACAGGATGCGCGCTGCATAGCTGGCGGACAGAGCGTCGTGTGTCACCATGAGAATCGTCGCTTTGTTTTTCTGATTGATCTCCTGCATCGTGGCCAGCAGCATCCGGGCCGAATGACTGTCCAGAGCCCCTGTGGGCTCATCCGCCAGAATGAGCTTCGGCCTGTTGATGACTGCTCTCGCGCAGGCGCACCGCTGCTTCTGCCCTCCGGAAATCTGCCACGGATATTTTTCCAGAATATCCGCGATATTCAGCTGCCGGGCGATCTGCTCCACCCGGGGACCGATTTCCTTCGGATCCACGTTGTTGATGGAAAGAGCCAGTCCGATATTTTCGGATACCGTCAGCGCGTCCAGCAGGTTGTAATCCTGAAAGATAAATCCCAGATTTTCCCTGCGGAACCGGGCGATTTCCTTCTCCGTAAGCTCTGTCACATCTTTTCCGTCCAGATAAATATGGCCCGCACTCACCGTATCGATGGTGGAAATGCAGTTCAGAAGCGTCGTCTTGCCGGAGCCCGAGGCCCCCATAATGCCGGTAAACTCCCCTTCCTGCACGGAAAAGCCGATATCGTCGATGGCCCGGACGATATTACCTCCGGTGCCGTAAAATTTCTGGATATGATCCAGCTTCAGAATCTCTTTCACCGTTTTTCACCTCCGTCTGATCTTTCCGTTCTGTCCTACGCCGCGCCGCTGCGGCGGGCATAGACTCGAACGGCCGTTTTTTTCTTTCTCCTCTATGATAGAAAAACGCGGAGGCTCATTGTATCGGTTTTCCTTTCGAAGTTCTTACAGAAA
>CAJFPD010000018.1 GCA_904398315.1 Candidatus Alangreenwoodia gallinarii
GCACCGGAGTTTTTCGCGTGGAACGGTTTTGTGCCGGTGAAACGGGAGGAAGCGCCGATGTTTTTTGAGTGCTTCGGATGTGACCAGTACGGGACCACATGTTTTCCGGAAGTTATGAAATATGAGATCGGCGGAGAAAACGTCTGACGTGCCATGACATATAAAGTGAAGCTCGATGTCTTCGAAGGCCCCTTTGATCTGCTGGTATATCTCATCGAACGGGCCGGAGTGGATATCTATGATGTCAACATCTCCGAGATCACCGCGCAGTATATGGAATACGCCGGAGCCATCGGCCGGATCGATTCCGAATCGGCTGCGGAGTTCATGGTGCTGGCGGCCACCCTTCTCCAGATAAAGTCGCAGATGCTGCTGCCGGGGACGAAGAAGACGGTGCCGAAGCAGGAAAGAGAAGATCCGCGGGATGAACTGGCGAAAAAAATCAGAGAATATAAAAAATACAAAATGCTGGCGGAGAAACTGCGGGAGCTGGAGGCAAAAAACGGAGAGATTTTTACAAAACCGGCGGAGGATCTTTCGGAATATGCGGCTTATCCCCGGGAGGAACTGAAGGCGGATCCGGAAGAATTCATGAATGCTTTCCGTTCCTTTCTCGAGCGAAGGAGACGGATCGAGGAAGTCAGAAAGAGATATGAGCATGTACCGCAGGATCTCATGACGATAGAGGAAAAATCGCAGTCTGTCATGGACAGGCTGCGGAGCGGAGGAGATATTCCCTTCGGCGATCTTCTGTCAGAAGACGGTGATCTGTACGATGTGGTACTTACGTTTACCGCACTTCTGGAACTGACGGCACGCGGAAGAGTCGCCGTACGGCAGAAGGAGCTGTTCGGCGAGATTACGGCCCGCCGGAAGCGGCCGGGCAGAGGAGAAAGAGAGGAGGGGATCGTCCGTGGAGCGCAGACAGATCAAACGTGAGCTGGAAGCCGTTCTTTTCCTGTGGGGAAGTCCGGTGGATACGGGTGTGGCTGCGGAAGCGTTTTCCGTTCCGGAAGCGGAGATGAGAGAGATTCTGGAAGAGCTGCGGGAAGATTATGAGCTGCGGGACGGAGGTCTGATGATCCGGAAGATCGACGGAAAGTATCAGATCTGCACGCGTCCGGAATGTGCGGAGGCTGTCCGGAATTTCTGTTCGCCGGTAAAGGAGAAAAGACTGTCGAACGCTGCACTGGAAGTGCTGGCGATCATCGCATACCGGCAGCCGGTTCCGAAGAGTGAAATCGACGGAATACGGGGTGTGCGCTCTGACAAAGTGATCGAAGGGCTCATGCAGAGAAATCTCATCGAGGAAAAGGGCCGGGGCAGCGGTCTGGGCCGGCCTATATTATACGGAACGACTTCTTTCTTTATGGAAAAATTTGGAATATCTTCTCTGGAAGAGCTGCCGGATGCCGGGGATTTTTCCGACGGAGCGGCAGAAGAAGGATGAGAAGATGAGACGGGGGTATGACAGGTGAGACGTAAACAGATCCGCAGGAGGGGAGCTGCGCTGCTCATGGCGGTGCTGCTGCTTGCCGGTACTGCTTTTCCGCAGCCTGCGCAGGCTGCGGAATTTTCTTCTCAGGAGATCGAAACATCTTACTATGAGGGAGCAAACATCACAATCAGGATCGACGGCGATGAAATGAGAGTGACCGTGCCGAAGACGGAAGACTATTCCTATATCATCGTGACTTTCATGGATTCTCTGGGAAATGCGCCTCGGGAGGCGCGTCCGGTCAGAGTCGCCGACGGAACGGCTTTCTACCGGATCGAGGAGCAGCGCGACGGAGTTTACTACGTTCAGCTTTACCGGGGAAAAGACGCGGAAGGGGAATTTACCGACGTCATAGGCGGGATGGAGTCTGTCGCCGTGCTGTCCGAAAGCGGAGAGATCAGGATCATTCCGTCACCTGTGTATGACAGCAGTGCGGCGGCCTTTGAAGCAAAAGCCGTGTCGACAGATGCGCTTTTTTTCTATCTGCAGTCGTCGGAAAATGTTCAGAGCGACGCGGAACAGATCCGCGCTCTGGCGGAGGAAATCACAGCGTCAGCGGCGAGTGCCTACGACAGGCTGATCGCCGTTCACGACTGGGTGGCTTCCAATATCTATTACGATTTTGACGCGGTACGCGCTCAGAGCGGCTGGCCGAAGGATGCGCTGGGGACGCTGTCATCCCGGCGCAGTGTCTGTGAAGGATACGCAAATCTTGCCACGGCACTGCTGCGGGCCTGCGGGATTCCGGCGAAGACGATTTTCGGATATGCACTGTACGGCGATGACAGCTCCTGGACTCTTTCCAACATGTACGGAGACCGGGCGAATCACGCGTGGACAGAGGCTTTTGTCGACGGCAGATGGGTTCTGATGGATACGACATGGGATTCGGACAATGCGTACCGGAACGGAGAGTATCAGACAGGAGAGGCTGTCCACACGTATTTTGACAGTACGCTGGAGTTTTTTTCCTACAGCCACAGACAGTCGCGGGAAGACGAATACGACAGTTCGTATATCAGAACACCTTTTTCCGATATCGAAGATCACTGGGCCTATGAGTCGATCCGCTTCGCCATCAATCAGGGGCTGATGGACGGCGTGAGAGAATCTCTCTTCGCACCGGATGAGAGCACAACTCAGGCCATGTTCCTGGCCGTGCTGGCAAGGATGGAAGGCGTCACTGTGAAAAATTCCGGAAAGACAGCCGTTGATGACGGAACCGGAGCTGATGAGCCGGAGAGTGGAGACGCGGCACCTTGGTATCGCGACGCGGTGCTCTGGGCGGAAGAAAACGGCATCCTGAAGGGACTGGCATCGGAGTTTTCACCGGAGGATGAGATCGACCGGGAGATGATGGCCGTCATGCTTTACAATTATATTCTCCGTGAAGAACCGGAACTGGCTGAAGCGGCGGAAGGACAGACAGCACCGGAGGCAGCCGCATTTACCGATGCCGGGGCGATTTCCGGATCAGCCCGGGAAGCGGTGCGTAGAACCGTCAGCTGGGGTCTTCTCACCGGATATGAAGACGGCAGCTTCGGTCCGGACAGAGGAATGACGAGAGCGGAGATGGCTACCGTCATCGAGCGGATAGAATATGAAAAAATCTGTATACAATCTGTTGACAATTAAATCCGAACGTCCTATAATGAATACAATTTTTAAATTGTATTCATTTTTGTTATATCGGAGAAGCGCTGCGGCCGCAGGCGACTGATGTGAAGATACCGGAGTGACTGTATGAGGTGAATTATGAGTTATTATGAGGAAATTGGACAGAAGGCGGCATGCGGGCCGGAACCTGAGCTGTATGATTCCGGCTTTGAACATGAGAACTGCGGAATCGGAGCAGTCGTAAACATCAGAGGCGAGAGAACGAGAAAGACGGTGACCGACGCGCTGACCATCGTAGAGCGTCTGGAGCACAGAGCGGGAAAGGACGCGAAGGGCGAAACAGGCGACGGCGTAGGCATTCTCGTACAGCTGCCCCATGAATTTTTCGTGAAGAATGTCAGAGAACTGAAGCTGCCTGCCGACGGAAGCTTCGGCGTGGGCATGTTTTTCTTTCCCCAGGAGGAGACGGCGCGCAATCAGGCGAAGAAGCTGTTTGAAGTGGTGCTGGAAAAAGAAGGGCTGAATTTCCTGGGCTGGCGTGAAGTTCCGACGGTGGACAGCGTCCTGGGAAAGACGGCGCTGGACTGCAAGCCGGCTATCTGGCAGGGATTTGTGAAGAGGCCGCGCAACGTCAAGGCAGGTCTGGAATTTGACCGCAGGCTCTACATAGCGCGCAGGATTTTCGAAAAGACGAACCGCAATACTTACGTCTGCTCCCTGTCGAGCAGGACTATCGTATACAAGGGCATGTTTCTCGTCCATCAGCTGCGGAAATTCTTCCGGGATCTGCAGAGTCCCGACTTCCGGTCGGCCATCGCGCTGGTGCATTCCCGCTTTTCCACAAATACCTTTCCTTCCTGGGAGCGGGCGCATCCGAACCGCCTGATCGTCCATAACGGAGAGATCAACACGATCCGGGGCAATGTCAATAAGATGTACTCCAGAGAAGAGACCATGCAGGGAGACGTGCTTGGTGACGACATCTACAAGGTTCTGCCGGCCGTCGATCACTGGGCTTCCGACTCGGCCATGCTGGATAATTCTCTGGAATTTCTCATGATGTCCGGTATGGATCTGCCGAAAGCCGTCATGATCAGCATCCCGGAGCCGTGGACGAATGACCGCAATATGGATCCGAGAAAACGCGACTTCTACCAGTATGAAGCTACCCTGATGGAGCCCTGGGACGGTCCGGCGTCCATTCTCTTCAGCGACGGCGAGATTATGGGAGCCGTGCTGGACAGAAACGGACTCCGACCTTCCCGCTATTATGTTACGAAGGACGGATATCTCATCCTCTCTTCCGAGGTAGGTGTATTCGACACGGATCCGGCCAGCGTGGAAAAGAAAGATCGTCTGCGTCCGGGAAGAATGCTCCTGGTGGATACAAAGCAGGGACGTATCATTTCCGATGATGAGATCAAGATGAAGTATGCCCTCGAGCAGCCTTACGGAGAATGGCTGGAGGACAATCTCACCTTCCTCGGAGACATCAAAATTCCGAATAAGGCGGATATCCGCTATACCGACGAAGAACTGGCGCGGCTTCAGAAGGTGTTCGGCTACACTTATGAGGATGTAAACGGATATCTGAAATCAACGGCCACCGACGGAGAGGAGCCCATCGTCTCCATGGGCGACGATACACCGCTGCCGTTTCTGTCGGAAACGCATCCGCCGCTGTTCAGCTATTTCAAGCAGCTTTTCGCTCAGGTGACGAATCCACCTATCGACGCCATCCGGGAGGAAATCGTCACATCGACTCACATCTATCTGGGCGCCTCCGGAAATCTTCTGAAGGATGTGCCGGAAAACTGCAAGTCGATTCAGGTGAGAAATCCGATTCTGACGAATACGGACATGCTGAAGCTGAAATATATGAAGGTGGAAGGCTATAAGGTCCGGATCATTCCGATCACCTACTATAAAGACGGATCGCTGAAGGAAGCTCTCGAGACGCTGTTCCTTCAGACGGACAGAGCGCTGCGGGAGGGGGCGAATCTCATCATCCTCTCCGACCGGGACGTGGACGAATATCACATTCCGATTCCGTCGCTGCTGGCGGTATCCGCCGTACAGCAGCACCTGGTCCGCACAAAGAACAGGACGCAGCTGTCTCTCATCCTCGAGAGCGGCGAGCCGCGCGAAGTGCATCATTTCGCTACGCTTCTGGGATACGGCGCCAGCGCCGTCAATCCGTACCTGGCTCTCGACTCCATCAAGAGCCTGATCGATAATAATATTCTCGACAAAGACTTTTACGCGGCTTCCGAGGATTACTGCAACGGCATCCTGGCCGGAATCCTGAAAATCGCCTCTAAGATGGGCATCTCCACGATTCAGTCCTACATGGGAGCGCAGATCTTCGAAGCGGTGGGTATCAGCAAAGAGGTGATCGACCAGTATTTCACAAATACCATCAGTCCTATCGGCGGCATCACGCTGGACGATATCGAAGAGGACGTCAAATTCCGCCACATGAAAGGATTCGATCCTCTGGGACTGGAAAGCAATATGTCGCTGCCGAGCATCGGCCGGCACAAGTCTGTGGGCGGACAGGAAAAGCACCTGTATAATCCGCAGACGATTCACATGTTCCAGACGGCCGTACGCACCGGAGATTACGAAAAATTCAAGAAATACAGCCGCATGATCGATGAGGAACTGGGAGCCGTTCACATCCGCAGCCTGATGGATTTCAATTATCCGGAAAAAGGCGTTCCTCTCGAGGAGGTGGAGAGCACAGAATCCATCGTAAAACGGTTCAAGATCGGAGCCATGTCCTATGGCGCTCTGTCTTTAGAGGCGCACGAGACGCTGGCTATCGCTATGAACCAGCTGGGTGCGAAATCGAATACCGGAGAGGGCGGCGAGCACGTTGAACGTTTCAAAGTCGGTCCCGACGGTCTGAACAGAAACAGCGCCATCAAACAAGTGGCATCCGCCCGCTTCGGCGTCACTTCGGAATATCTCGTCAGCGCCAAAGAGATCCAGATCAAAATGGCGCAGGGAGCAAAGCCGGGCGAGGGCGGACATCTGCCGGGTCAGAAGGTCTATCCGGCCATCGCCGCCACGCGCTATTCGACACCGGGCGTGGGACTGATTTCCCCTCCGCCGCATCATGACATCTACTCGATCGAGGATCTGGCGCAGCTGATCTACGATCTGAAGTGCGCAAACAGCGACGCGGCGATCAACGTCAAGCTGGTGTCGGAAGCCGGTGTGGGAACCATCGCCGCCGGTGTCGCCAAAGCCGGCGCAGAGGTCATCCTCATATCGGGTTTTGACGGCGGAACCGGCGCGGCGCCTCAGAATTCCGTCAGTGGCGCAGGCCTGCCGTGGGAGCTTGGTCTGGCGGAAGCGCACCAGACGCTGATCATGAACGGCCTCAGAAACCGCGTCCGCCTGGAGACAGACGGAAAACTGATGACAGGAAGAGACGTGGCCGTGGCGGCTCTGCTGGGAGCTGAGGAGTTCGGCTTCGCCACCCTTCCTATGGTGGCCATCGGCTGCGTCATGATGCGCGTGTGCAGTCGTGACAGCTGCCCGGTGGGCGTGGCAACGCAGAATCCGGAGCTTCGGAAGCGCTTTGCCGGCAAGCCGGAATACGTGAAAAACTGCATGCTTTTCATCGCGCAGGAACTGAGAGAGTACATGGCGAAACTGGGATTCCGCACGGTGGATGAGATGGTGGGCAGAACGGATATGCTCCGGGCGGACGAATCGAAGATGACCGGAAAAGCGAGATCCGCGGATCTCCACGCGATCCTGGAAAATCCGTATGCCTCCCCGGAGGTGAAGCGGGGCTTTATCCCTTCCGAGGCGTTTGATTTCAAAATCCGCGAGACGAAGGACGAGACCGTACTTTACCAGAAGCTGAAGCAGTCTCTCGAAAAGGGAGAGCCGGCCCGGCTGGAGCTTTCCGTAGACAACGTAGACCGCGCTTTCGGAACGCTGTTCGGCTCGAAAATCACCCGGCTGTACGGCAATACGCTGCCGGATGACACTTTCCATATCAAATGTACGGGAGCCGGCGGCCAGAGCTTCGGCGCTTTCATTCCGAAGGGGCTGACGCTGGAGCTGTGCGGCGACAGCAATGACTA
>CAJFPD010000019.1 GCA_904398315.1 Candidatus Alangreenwoodia gallinarii
CTCCATTCCCTCAGCGCGGCCTTTCGCGATGCCGGCCTCCATTCCCTCGGCGCGGCCTCTCACGATACCGGTCTCCATTCCCTCAGCACGGCCTCTCACGATACCGGCCTGGATTCCTTTCTCAAAAATCCCTTCACTCAGATTGCACATGCTGCTCACCTCTTGATCGATTTCTTCCGTCATGTCGATATAAAACTCTTCGGACAGCATCTTTTTCTTTTCCGCCGCCGTTTTCTCCGCCGAAAGCAGTCCGCTGAGAAGCCTCACCACCTGATCTTCGCTCTCTTCTCCCCGGTCTCCCAGACGCAGGACGAAAATCCGCATCAGATCATAGTTCTTTTCTTCTTCCCGGTATTCTCCCCGCCGGCGGATTTCCTGAAGACGATATTCATTGATCGTGTCCGAACGTTTCAGCGCAGTATCCAGGCAGATCCAGATTGATACCGCTTTCTTTATCTTTCCATATTCCTGATCTTTAAATACCTCTCCCCGCTGGGCGGAAATCAGTCTCGCTACGTAATAAACGGCGCGTTTCGGAATGGGATATCCCGGAAGATCACTGTTCTGTACTTCGACATTCATGACGATTTCGACGGGTTCCCGTTCCGTTTCCGGTACAGGTGCCGTTTGCTGCACTCCCGGCACACACACCTTAAAATGAATATCGTACCATACCGTTCCTTCCCGGATCGAGGTGTTTTCCACCGATACGACGGGAACCCGGTCGCTGCCGCTCATCCGTTCCTGTCCGGTCTGCTCCTGCCCGGCCGGAGCAGCATCTGTTGTATCGGGACTGCCACCCGGAACATCAGAAATATCTGAAGTATCTGCCGCATCGGAAGCATCACGGACACCGGAATAGTCCGCCGCATCCGGCGTATCCTGATGAACGGCAATCGTACTGACCTTCGGCGTTCCTTCGATCAGCTCCTCGGCGATCTGTTTTACGGATACATTCTGAAATTCTTCCATTGTGCTCTTCAGAATATAGGCCAGTATCGCTTTCTGGCTCACCAGTTTTTTTGCCGTCGCATCGTACCGTCTGCGGTATTTTTCTGTCTCTGTCACATCGATTGTCTGAGCGATTTCGCTGTCCGCGAGTATTTTCAAAAATCTCTTTCTGCCTTTCCCCGTTCTGACACAGGAACTCTTTTTATTCTACCACACATCCCGCCCGGTTTCCGCCGGGAGGAAAGAATCAGAATAAAAGGAACCCTGTTGATTCCCGGATGGATTCTGCCAATTTTCTTTTCTGCTGTATCAATATGGACGAGGGACGGCTTCTTTTCTTTCAGCATAACACAGCGAAACGGCGCTGTCATTGGACTGTCAGTCGAAAAAACGCCGGAACCGGAAGGAGAAGCCGCGCCACAAAGTACCGGTCTGATTTCGACGAAAGGATCCCCTTAGTATCTCCTCTTGTAATATCCATATATTTACATTTATATTTTACAAAATATTCCATTTAAAGTCAACTCCTATCCGAAAGATTTTTTCCGGAGGGGCAGTTTCTTTCTCTTTTACTGCGGCATCCGATCCTGCTCTTTCCGCCTTACAAAGCCCTGCCGAGACGCCTGCAGCGCTTTGGAAGCTGATTTTGTCACAAAAAAACCACGCATGAAAGCGCGGTTGTGTTGCTATTTACAGGAAACTGCCTGAATTTCCGCAGCCGGTTTCCCGTAATCTATTTTTTACAGCAGACAGTTTATATTTACTCCGCCTGCTCCTCATCCTGCGTGTCTCCGAAAAGAATCCGCAGATAGTCCCTGCGGCCATAGAGTATACGATCCACATAAATATCACTGCCATGCACCCGGTAAAAAGTAAGATAACTCCCCGTCACCAAAAAGCGGTAGTCGCTCTCCACGTCGGCTTTCGAGGACAGCTTTGCCCCCATTTCCGCATGATTTTCCAGCTGATCCACATCGTCCAGGATACGGTTCACAATGCGCTCCGCTGCGGAAATATTCTGAAGAACGGACGCGATGTAATCCCATATTCCATCCAGATCCCGCCGCGATTCCGCCGTGTAGTGTATCTTATTTCTCGCCATTTGCCCTCGCGCGAAAATGCGCTCTCATATCTTCCGGCGTCAGCCAGCCCTCTGTCTCTCCGGACTTCCGGCCCTTAGCCAGTTCATTCATCAGCCGAATGGTGGCCTGCATCTGCTCATAATCCTGCATATCCACAATGACATACCGGCCCCGGCCATTTTTCGTCAGAAACACCGGCGCCCCTGCCGTCACATCATGTAAAACCTCGGTATAATTGCGAAGATCAGAAATAGGTTTGATATTTGGCATTGCATTCCGCTCCTTTCCTGATCTCAGTATATCTCCGTCTGCTGTAAAATTCAATGGCATATTTCACCTCTTTTTTTACTGCAGCATCCGATTCTGCTCTTTCCGCCTCCCGGAACCCGGCCGCTTCCCCGAGCCTGACCGGGACGCCTGCCTTCGCGGTCTTCTTTGCTTTCGCGATTTTCTCTGTCTTTCATGTTCCCGGTTCTCTGTTCTCACACACCTTCCAGCTGATATCCGTTGAAGTCCTCAAAATCGATCTGCTCCGCCGCCTGCAGCGCTTCGGAAAAGGTATCGTATTTTTTTGCGCAGATTTCATCGACGGCATGGATTCGCTCCAGAATTGCCTCATCCTCCGCCGACAGTTTTCCCTCTCTGCTTTTCTCCTCCGCATCGCGGATAATGCCTTCATCTGCAACAATCTCCGGCTCTCCCCTGATCCCTTCGGTCTGAAGTACCTTCCAGATACCGTCCTCCTGCACCAGCCTGACGTCCAGAGGCGTTTTGTTATAATCGCAGGATATCTGATACTTTCCGTCCGATTCCGTAATCCTGAGATTCCAGCCGGTCAGCTCGCCCCGAAGCCTCATCTGACTCCGGCCCGGACTGTAGAAAAGAAAAGGCGTATGCACATCCGCCACACCGGATTTTACGATATAGTCCACCGTCGATTTATATGTTCGTGTCAGATAGTCCCGATTCAGCCATTTATAATACTCCCGCGCGGAAAATTCCTCTGCGTAGCATCGGTCCGCCTTTTCGTCAAATTCCCGGATTTCCCTCCTGATTTCCTCCTCCGGCAGAGACGCTGTCGTTCCGTCTTCAGAGACAAACTGTCCCAGACCCGCAATCACCTCATAAGCCCCGCTTACCGCCCGGTGCGCCTGTGCGCGTTCATCCGGAAAAGGCAGAAAATACAACAGGAATGCCGCGGCCAGAATCGATATCATAACAAAAACGATCCCCAGCCGCACTCTTTTTCCCGATAAACCGCGTTTTTCCCCCGGCATGATTCCCATCCCCCTGTCTGATCCTCGTCTCTCCGGAATCGTCTCTCCGGAATATCCGGTCCTTTCACCCGTGTCTCGTACTATAACAGTAAAATCTCATTGAAAAACAACATATATCTCGCTTTCCTCCGTCTCACTTCCGTCAGACGGCGCGTTTTCCGGCGAACGGGCCGCAGTAAAGAGAGGATACTGCTTCCACAAGACAATTTTCTGATCGAAATGCCGATTATTTTCCGGATAACTCACGGTATCCCCTTCCGTAAAAGGAAATTCCACGCTGTCTGTCCGGACGGACTTCCCGTCGGCGGAAGTCAGCCTGATATTATAAGTCTGCCCCTCTGTCCTCCATACTGCGATGACCGCCGACCTCATATTTTCCTTTCCCGCGAAATCAGTGCCCGTCACCAGCTCTTTTTCCAGGATCTGATCACCCTTACGGGTTACCCTGACGATATCCATCCGTCTGATCTCTTCCGGCGCGTTATACTCACAGAGAGAATACGCGCCGTCAGCCGGAAAATAATCGACGTATTTTTCCGTCTCCTCGTCGGCTTTCAGCATCCGGATCTCATTTCCCGTTTCCGTTTCTGTTCCCGTTTCCGCCTCCGCGCTGTTTTCCCCGGCGGAAGCGCCGCCGTTTCCCGTATTTTCCTGACTCTGACACCCGCATATTGCGGCGGCGAGCAGACAGAGCATCGTCAGACATAAAATCCTTCTTTTCACCTTCGTCCTCCTCATATCTTCCACTCCGCTTCGGCAAGCTCCTTCAGCTGTCTGATCTCCGCATCCCTTTTCTCCATCCAGTCCAGGATTTTTTCCTTTTCTCTTTCCGAAAACTCCGGATTTTCCGCATCCGAGTAATTCATATCGCGATCCACGTAAAACATATAGCCTTCTTTCCACACGTCGTCATACATCTGCAGTCCGAACCGGCTTTCTTCCCGGAACAGCGATTTCGGCCATATGATCAGACTCAGCGTATCGTCTGCATTTGTGATGGCATAATTTCCGTTAAAGGAGGGATAATCCGGACCGCTCCATGTATAATCGAACTCCCGGCTGTCCTCTTTCACGTACATCCCGTTATATCTCTCATAATCGCCGGAGACCGTTCCATAGGACCGGTAGTTCAGAAACCAGATCAGATTGAAGATCAGAAAAGCCGCCAGAAGGATTCCCGATACCAGCCATATTTTCCGATGCCGCCTCGCTTTTGCCGTTTTTCCGCTCAAAGTTCCATCACTCTCCCTGCCATTTTCCGGATCTTTTCATCATGTGTCACCAGAATCACCGTCTTTCCTTCCCGGTTCAGATCCGTGAGGATCTTCATGACCGTCTCCGCATTTCCCGCGTCGAGTGAGCCTGTCGGCTCGTCCGCCAGGATGATACTGCATTTTTTCAGAAACAGACGGGCCAGCGCCACTCTCTGCTGCTCCCCGCCCGAAAGAGTATAGACTTTCTGGTCCTCTTTGTCCTCCATCCCGACCCGCTTCAGGACTTCCGGAATCGTTTCGGACGTCCGGTTCTTCTTCCGGATCAGCTCCAGATTTTCTCTTACCGTCCGGTTCTCGATCAGCGCAAAATTCTGAAACAGAAATCCCACCTTCTCGCGAAAGAATTCCCTTCTTTCTCTGCTCTTCTTCCAGAGCTTTCCGTCGATGCGTATTTCTCCTTCGTCCACCGGTTCGATGAGTCCTATGATATGCAGAAGCGTCGTCTTTCCCTTTCCGCTGGGACCGGAAAAACAGACGAATTCCCCGTCTTCGATGACAAAATTCAGATGATCGAAAAGGACACGGTCCCCGAACCTCTTCGTAATATTGCTGCCCGTAATCATATGGATTCTCCTTTCAGAATCTGCGGAATTCTCTCTTTTTCCAGCGAGATCGCCTTTCGGAGCAGCAGAATCATCTCCAGAGCCGTCACCGAAATTCCCGCCGCCAGAACATATCCTCCCGGGGAAAAATCCACGAAAAGGCTCACCGCAAAAGCCGCGGTGAGGCTGATGACACAGGAGCCCGCCGTCAGAGCGATCAGCAGCCGGTTGCGCGCGATCAGCGTATAGCCCAGGATCTTCTTCAAAGCCATTTCCACGGCATTCAGCCGGTACTGCAGCTTCAGGATAAAGGAGATCAGAGAAAATTCCAGAACCAGCAGAAATACGGAAAGAACCGCGGCGATGCGCAGACTCCGCTGAATGATCGCCCGGTTATATTCGTACAGATCCAGCACATTCGACGCTCTCTCAATTTCATCCGTCAGCCGGAATCGTTCTAAAAAGTCGGTATATCTGTCTTCTTCGATCCGGTAAATCGTTCCGTAATTCCAGTAATCGCTGCGCATCGGTCCCTCCGGATCCGGTACGGACATGTCCAGCAGTATGACCGGATTATCCAGCATCACGCTCTGATAGGAGATCTTATCGTCTATCGCCGTCACTTCCAGATCCGCTTCATAAGGGATACAGGAAACCTCCGGCGTCACCCATGCCGGATTGTCCGACGGTTTCCCCGCTGTTTTCACAAATTTGGGAAAACACAGATCTCCCAGATGCCCGGCATCCCGGACCTCCGCGGAATTTTCGTCCATGCCGGGCGGAAAGAGAATATAGCAACCATCTTCCGACAGCTGTCTTTCCAGAGTACGCATCTGCGGATACTTCTCCGCAAGCTGCAGAAAGGCCGGCCGGTTCAGCAGCACCATGGGATGATCATATCCCATCTGAGCGCTCAGATCGGCAAACTGCAGGGAATCGGAAAAAAACTCGGCATAAAAGCTTCTCTGC
>CAJFPD010000020.1 GCA_904398315.1 Candidatus Alangreenwoodia gallinarii
CAGGCCGGCAGGCCGATTTTATTCTTTATCAGAATCGGAGAAACATCAGAGCCGGAGAAACCGGCGGAAAGGAGTCACTGAATGGCAAGAACAAAGCGGAGTATGAGGTGTGTGGGCGTAGCCCTGATGGCGCTGATGATGGTGTTCGCGATGACAGTGGGATCGTTTGCAGCGACGGATTCACAGGAAGCAACTCATTTTTCTGTAACAATTTATGAAGTGGAAGGTGATACTGTTACAGAAAACCTTTCTATGGCGCAGAATGCTGTAGCAGGTGATGCTGTTTATGATGCAGAGAATAATACGTTAACTATTCCACTTCAGGAGTATGAAAGAGATTATGACATTATGACAGGATACGGATGCATGACAGGTATCGATTTTTTATCTGGTGCAACAGGTTCCGGATCGGCTGAATATGGGGCTTCCGAAATCGTGATAAGCAATTTTACACCTACAGATGGAACGGCAGATGGCAGCTATCGGGTTACATTTGATGTTACCGTAAAAGTACTGGGAATTGAAATGGATATTCCGGCAATGCAGGGTGTAGAGGCACAGCTGGTACTGTCATAATTTTATCTGACTAGATAGAATTAAGAAAAATTTAGCAGGAAAGGAGGGGTATGTCTTTCGGAACAAACCCTCCTTTCGTATTTCATCTTTACTACGAATAATCAGGAATAAGCATATGATAAAAATGCATTTCTACAAATTAAATAAAATTGGAAAGTTATGCATCGTCGGGTTGCTAATATTGTGCTTGTTATTGCCAATAGCACCTGTCAGCGCAGCAACGGCAGGTTATCTGGACATTGCTGAAGGATCAGATGAGGGTGCGGCAGCGTATTTTATGAGTGCGTTGGACGTTGGAAATAATATTTCAATGTCAATCAGGACAATAGAAGATGATGCAGAAGCGAAACAGCTGAAAGAGGAGTTAGGTGATGGATATGAAACGCAGATTCTTACATGGGAATATGATCTTCTAAAAGATGGCGAGGCTGTGGAAAACAGCACCTTTGTAGCATCTGCGTGGATTTTGGCGATTCAGCTTAGCTTACCGATAGAAATAAACAAAGATCTGAGTGTCGGATCATATGACTCAGGATATTTTGAAGGAACGTTTGATGGATATGCGACTCCTTGGGATGATCGCTATACAGAAGCGTGGCTGTTGAAAGATGACGGTACGCGAGTCAATCTGACAAACAAAGGAGATGGAGGAGATATTACAGGCCTGACAGGTTCAGAACTGAATCCGGCTCTATCTGTGACTCTGGAAGGAACCGAATCGACTCATGGTAAAATTGTACTGGTACAAAAGAGTTATCTTCCGGAAGAAGATGAACCACTGGCTCCGGGAACATATCATGTACCGGTAGATCTTTGGAATGGTACTATGAATAGGTTATCCATGGCCAATGATGCAATCAATCATGATGCCGTTGTGACAGTGGATAAGGAAGGTAATGCAACCGTCCAAATGGAATTTTCTTCTATGCAGATAGATCTTCTTACAGGTCACCTTTTGAGTCTGAGTTATATTTCTGAAGAAGATTATAGAACATACTTGCAGGATACCGTCGAAAATTCAGCTTTATTGAAACCTGTTGAAGTTTTGGAATATAAATATATGGATGACGGAACGAGATATCTCGGAACCGTACAATTCGAACTGTCTGGACATTGGAATCAAAAACATTACTTTAGAGTTAAAGTTGATGCTATGGGAGACAGTCAACCTTTTACAACGATAAAATTTCATTGGAATTATGCTGTACGTGTAGATGGAAATTTTGAAAATTTGCCGGATGGAGATTATGATGTTAGCATTCGCTCTGTTGATGGTTTGAGCGCAGATGACTCAGATGTTTTAAAAGGTGATAATTTTAGCGATTCCATATGGGGACAGGGTTATGCTCCGGCAGACTCGGAAACGGAAGGTGCTGATGGAACGGAACTTTTTGGAGATACAGCGCGTGCAGTTATTAAAGATGGAAAAGTAACGGCGCTCTATTTGCAGGTAAATGAGAATCTTACAGGCGGAAACAGAATGGCGCTATCTTCAAAAGTAACATCAGAATCTGATGCCGAAGAATATAATTATGCGATACGTTATACTTCTGCAGGACAATTGTATACGGGCAATTCTCAGAATGATGTTTCCGGATATGCCGAAATAGTGTCCAGTGAGAATGATATAATAACACTGAGTGACCATAAGGAACGAGAATATAACTATGCAACACTAATCAAACTTATAGATCCTAAAACAACAACAGGAATCACTACGATTCGTTATGCGAAAGTTTCATCCTTGTATTTGTTTACTTCAACAACAAATACTAGTATAAATATATCTCTTGCCTGGAATCAGATTCCGGATTATCCTATGACCCCGGTCACCGGCCGTGCAGAGCTGGGTGAACTGCTGACGCTGGCAGGTGAGGAAGCGGATACGACATATGCGGAACAGAAGGCTGTCTATGATGATCCTGTGGCGACGCAGGAAGAACTGACAGCCGCTCTGAATGTGATGGAAGAAGCCCTTTCCGGTCAGAAGGAGGCAAAACTGGAAGAACTGAAGAGTGCGATTCAGGAAGCGCAGAATCTGAACAGCGACAGCTATACGGAAACTTCCTTTGCGGTACTGACAGAAGCTGTTGAGACGGCTTCTGCCGCAGCGGAAAATCCGGAATCCACTCTGGCGGAAATTCTGCAGCAGATCAGCGCGCTGAATGCGGCGCGGGAGGCGCTGATCGCCGATATGGACTGGTCCGCGCTGGATGCGCAGATTGAAGCGGCGGAAAGCATAAAAAAGAGCCAGTATACCACGGCCAGTTATCAGTATATGTACAATACTCTGGTGGAGGCCCGTGAAATGAGAGCTCTTCCGGATACGAATCCGCCTTCTCAGGAAGAAATCGATGAGCTGGCAGATGAACTGGAAGCGCGTATCGCGTCGCTCGTTCCGCTGAGTTCCGGATCCGGCGGCACGACGGTGACATTTGAACCGGCATCCGGTGAGGAATTCGACCGGCTGCAGGATGCTGTTTCCGCGGCGAAAGAAAAGCTGGGGGACTCCGCGGACGGAAATGTCATCCTTCAGGCAGCGGAAACGGCTCTGGAGGACAGAGAAATCAGCTCCGACGGAGTGAAAGCGCTGATTTTGGTTCTCGGCTCACTGGAACCGTCTTCCGGAGAGACGGTAACGGCAGACAGAACGGCTCTGGACGCTCTGATGACAGTAGCAGAGGAGATCGTAGAGAAAAATGACGGCACTTATCAGTCGGTAGAAGGGCTTTCGGAAGCGATTGGCACGGCACAGACTTATCTGGATTTTGCCGACGGAGATCCTGCGGCAGACACGATAGAGATGGCATCCTCTGTACTGAGGGAGGCCTTTGCATCGCTGGTACGTCTGGAGTCGGAAGATGAGGCCATCGATGTCGACAAGCTCGCGGCAGGAGAGTATACCGTGCCGATCAGCATAAAGAATGCGGCGACTCCGTCTCAGGATTCCATGGCAAACGACGCGGTGGAGCCGAATGCGCTGATCACGGTCGGAGAGGACGGCACTGCGACGATGCAGCTGACTTTTAAGCCGAAATATCTGGAGTCCTTCGATCAGTGGGGACATCTTCTGCGGGCATGGCTGTATCGGGGAGAAACCCCTGAAATTGCCGCGGAGAATGCTTACGAAGTAAGGAATTCCGTGCTGATGGATCTCAGCGGCTATTATACCGTAAGCGAAGAGAATCCGGGAGAAAAGATTCCGATGGATACCGATCCGGAAAATCCGGACGACAGCTCTCAGTATCCCGGCACGGTGACATTTGCCATGCCGTATGTTTCGACGCAGGACGGATATGAGACGATCTATATCCGCGTCTCCGTCGACGCCATGGGAGGAGACTCCGGAGCGCAGAATGCGCTGCTTAAGATCGACTACAGTCAGATTCAGAAGCTGGATGACGAGGGCAATGTCGTCGAAAGCGGCGTAAACCGTACCGGCGTGACGGAAGCCATCGCCGAAGCGGAGAAAGTTCTTGAGGACGCGGACAGTTACACGGCGGCCAGTCTGAATGATCTGCGCGTGGCACTGACTGCGGCATATGCGGTCCGCTATCAGGAGGATACAAAACAGACTGCCCTCGATGAAGCGGCTAAGACGCTTCAGGCAGCTGTCGACAGCCTGAGCAGAGATATCGGATACGTAGGTCCGGGCGGGGATTATCTCACAGATACCCTGAACGCCGGCATCTTTATGGAAGCGCCTTCCGGCGCGCTGCCTGCGGATACGGGACTGAGCGCGGCCGTTGCGGCGGTAAATTATGATACGATTGCGAATAAGCTCGGAGATGACGTGGTGGATTTCATTCCGTATTCCGTCTCCGTCGTCGATGAAAACGGTTCTTCCGTCCGGGCGGACGGAACGGTAACGGTGAAGATCTACGTTCCGGAAGGCTGGGATACGGATAAGCTTACGGTATATTCTCTCGGCAGTCTGTATACTTCCCGTCCGCAGGAAATTTCCGGCGGCGCGATGGATAAGGACGGATTTTTCGTCTTTGAGACTGCCTCCTTCGGATACTTTGCTCTTGCCGAGATGCAGGAGAGCACAGGCAGCGGCTATCAGACCGGTACGGTGACCTTCTCCGCGGGAGAAGGAGGCACGCTGACGGCGATGGTAGACGGTGTGGAGATTTCCAGCGGAGACAAAGTCGTATACGGCAAGGAAGTCGTCTTTACGGCAACGCCGGAAACCGGTTATTCGATCGGCAGCTGGAGCGGAATTTCCGGTTCCGGCAATCCGGTGAGCCGGGTGGTTGACGGCGATCTGAATGTATCTGTCAGCTTTGTGGCGGATGCCACCGGAGAGGAAGAAGACGGAACGGTTACCTTCTCGGTATCCGGAACGGGCGGTACTCTGACCGCTTCCGTAGACGGAGAAGAGATCGAGTCGGGAGCTTCCGTGGAAGGAGGAAAGACGGTTACCTTCACGGCAGCTGCGGACAGCGGATACACAGTAAATACCTGGAGCGGAGATGTTTCGGGTTCCTCCGGCACGGTGACGGCCCGGGTTGACGGCGACATGAACGTCTCCGTTTCCTTCAGGGCGCAGAGCACCGGCGGAAATACGGGCGGCTCCGGAAGCGGTTCGGGAGGTTCCGGCGGTTCCGGAGGCGGAAGCACGCCGTCGGATGAATTCTTTCTGGAAGACGGATATTACTATGTGGACGTCGATCTGTGGAAGACAGCGGCAAATGAAGCGTCCATGGGAAATGTGGCCTTCGACAACAACGACCGCGCCCTGATCCGGGTGCAGAACGGTAAGGTCACTACGGTACAGATCGCGACAAATCCTGTGGATGTGGATCAGTATCACAGTGCGATTATCGAGTTTAACATACCGGACGCCTCTGATGTTCAGATACTGGAAACAGGCAAGGTGACGACGGAACCGTCCGGCAATGAATATGATTATATTCAGCGCATTCAGTTTACCATGCCGGATGCGGGACAGCCGGAATCGGAGGATTCCGTGACCTATATCGACGTTCAGTTCAAGGTGCCTGATACGCCGATGGACGCGGCGGTGGGAGAAACTCTCGATGCCCGCCTGAAATTCACATGGAGCACGGCGGAAGCGACGGACGACACGTCCCTC
>CAJFPD010000021.1 GCA_904398315.1 Candidatus Alangreenwoodia gallinarii
AAATGGCGATCCGGAACGGGCTCGAACCGTCGACCTCCAGCGTGACAGGCTGGCATTCTAACCAACTGAACTACCGGACCGCAACATCCTGTATTCGTTGCGGATGCGATTTCGCATCTGCAACAGATGGTGGGCGTTATAGGGATCGAACCTATGACATCCTGCTTGTAAGGCAGACGCTCTCCCAGCTGAGCTAAACGCCCGAAAATGGTAGCGGGAATAGGGATCGAACCTACGACCTTCCGGGTATGAACCGGACGCTCTAGCCACCTGAGCTATCCCGCCGCACGTATAAAACCGAACCGCGAAAAAGCTTTTCCTTAACGCGTCCGAATGACATGATAACATCGATACTGTATCGTGTCAAGAAGAAATTTCATAAATTCCGGATTTTTTTTGCCGGCAGGATATCGCGGTGCAAGGATGAGGCCATTCCACTCCTTCCCGCCCGGTCACTGTACTCCCGGCCGTATGGAACAAAAATCCGCTACTCGAATATAATACACTGTAGTGAAAGAATTTGCAACAACAATTTACATTTTTTTCACACTTTTATAATTTTCTTTTCCGGATCCGCCTGCAGACCCGCAGATATCTCACGGACAGGACAGGATCAGGACGGTGAGGTGAGGAGAGAAAATTTTCGTATAAAAAGAATGACAAATGTTTACGATAGGATATATAATTACTGTAATCGTGCTCATTTGCAGGAATAGGAGTTTGTTTTCATGTTATCTTCTCTTGCTCTTTATATACTATGTATCGCGGGCGGAATCTTCGTCGGAAAGAAAATACTGAAGCCCGGCCGCAGGTACGGATGGATCGGACGCATTCAGACGGCAGCGCTGATCCTGCTGATTTTTACCATGGGAGTGACTATCGGTGCAGACAGGAGGGTACTGTCTTCCCTTGGAACGCTGGGGCTGCAGGCGCTGCTGATCAGCGTTTTGGCTGTAGCCGGAAGTGTACTGGCTGTCTTCGCGGGCAGAAAACTGATGGGATTCAGCCGCAGCGGGGTACGTGAGGAAAAGGGACGGCGGAGCCCGAAGAGCGAAATGGAACAGACCGGAGGTGACAGAAATTGACCGGAATTATCATTCTGACTGTCGCTGCCGGGATGGCGGCAGGATATTTCTTTATGCCGGAGATTTTTACGGATAACGCTGAGCACGTTCTGACAGCAGGACTCTGCCTGCTCCTGTTTATGGTGGGAATCGATATCGGAAGACAGGGAAATGTGGTGAAAGATATCAGAAAGAGCGGTCTGCGGATTCTGGCCGTTCCGTGTCTGGTGATGCTTGGAACCTTTGCAGCCGCGGCAGTGACTCCGTTCATCACGGATCTCACTCTGAAGGAGAGTTCAGCGGTAGCGGCGGGCCTCGGCTGGTATTCTCTGGCTCCCGTTCTCATATCGGAGCATTCCGCCGAGCTGGGGGCGGTGTCATTTCTCTCGAATATCATGAGAGAAATTATTGCGATCATCATCATTCCGATCGTAGCGAAATATATCGGTTATATCGAAGCGTGTGCTCCGGCGGGAGCCGCGTCTATGGACACCTGTCTTCCTCTGGTGGAAAGGGCGACAAACAGTACCGTGGCTATCTACAGTTTTGTATCGGGATTCGTTCTCACCTGCATCATTCCCGTAATGGTGCCGATGATCATGAATCTCTGACGGCGGCGGTGTCCGGAAGGACACCGGGCGCAGGACAGTGCAGGAATATGCAGGAAAGCATAAACATAAACGACAGGAGGAAAAGAAAAATGTTAAATGGATTTACCGGCAGCTCGAATTATGTCGCTTCCGATGATCTGATGAATTCCGTCAATGTAGCGATGGCGCTCAAAAAGCCTCTGCTCATCAAGGGCGAACCGGGTACGGGAAAGACGATGCTCGCCGAGGCGATCGCCGAATCTCTGGGACTGGAGCTGATCATCTGGAATATCAAGTCCACGACGAAGGCGCAGGACGGCCTGTATGTTTACGATACCGTGCAGCGTCTTTACGACAGTCAGTTCGGCGAAGGAGATGTCGCCGATATTTCAAAGTATATCAAGCTGGGAAAAATGGGTGAGGCTTTCAAGTCGGAAAAGCAGGTGGTTTTGCTGATCGATGAGATCGACAAGGCTGATCTGGAATTTCCGAATGACCTTTTATGGGAACTCGACAAGATGGAGTTCTACATAAATGAAACAAAGGAGACGGTGAAGGCAAAGCACAGGCCTATCGTTATCATCACGTCAAATGCCGAAAAGGAACTTCCGGATGCATTTCTGAGAAGATGTATCTTCCACTATATCGAATTCCCTCTGGCGCCGAAGATGCGGGAGATCGTCAATGTTCATTATAAAGATCTGGACAAGCATCTGCTGGATCAGGCGATGGAGGCCTTTTACTGGATCCGCTCCATGAATGAGATTCAGAAAAAGCCGAGCACATCGGAGCTTTTGGACTGGCTTCAGGCGCTCGTTCTGGGAGGTATCGATCCGGATCAGATTACAAAGCAGTTTCCGTTTATCGGAACGCTGCTCAAAAAGAATCAGGATATCGATACATTTGAGTCATATAAGAGAGGAAGAGGCCGCTTCAGATAGAGCGTCTGCCATGCGTAAGAGGAGAAAATCATGTTTATAGAATTTTTCTACCTGCTGAGAAAACGCGGTCTGAAAGTTTCCCTCAATGAATGGATGGCTCTGATGGAAGCGCTGGATCAGGGACTGGCTCAGTCAAGCCTGACGTCTTTCTATTATCTGTGCCGCGCTGTTCTCATCAAAAGCGAGACGGAATACGACAAATTTGATCTGGCTTTCGCCGAATTTTTCCACGGGGTGGAACACGTGGAGGATATTCCGGAGGAGGTATGGGACTGGCTGGAAAACGAATATGAAATCCCGGCCCACATGCTGGAAAAGGCCATGCAGAACCTGAAGGTTCACGATTTCGAGGAGCTTCAGAAGATGCTGGAGGAGCGGCTGAAAGAGCAGAAAGAAGAGCATCACGGCGGCGGATACTGGATCGGCACAGGTGGAACGTCTCCCTTCGGTCACGGCGGGTACAATCCGGCGGGAATCCGTATCGGCGGCGAGAGCCGGCACCGCTCTGCGGTTCAGGTGGCCGGAGAGCGGAATTTCCGCGATTTCCGCGAGGACAATATGCTGGACATCCGCAGTTTTCAGATGGCATTCCGCAAGCTGCGCCAGTTTTCCGCCAAGGACGAGGGACCGAAGACGGAGCTGGACATCGATGCCACGATTCAGAGGACCTGCGACAACGCGGGAAATCTCGAGCTGGTATTTTCACGTCCGCGGAAAAATACGGTCAGAGTGCTTCTGCTGTTTGATTCGGACGGCTCCATGAGAACGTACAGCAGGCTCTGCAGTCAGCTGTTTCAGGCCGCACATAAATCGAATCATTTCAAGGATCTGAGAGTATATTATTTTCATAACTGCTTTTACCAGGATCTGTTCACCAATCCGAGCTGCAACAGAAAATACCGCATCGATACGATGCGGGTGCTCAATACGATTGACACCGAATATAAGGTCATCGTCGTCGGAGATGCGGCGATGGCTCCTTCGGAGCTCCTGTCTCCGGGCGGAGCCTCCTATCCGCGTCATGAATACAATAAAGAGACGGGACTGCAGTGGATTCAGCGCATCAGAAAACGCTATCCGCATATGGTCTGGCTGAATCCGATTCCGAAGCGCGAGTGGCCGTATGCTTACGGAAGCGCGACCATCGGGCTGGTCCGCAAGGAAGTTCCGATGTTTGAGCTGTCTCTCGACGGGCTGGATGCGGCGTTCAGAAAACTTCTGGCCAGCAGATAAGCAAACAGTCCGGACAGATCACGGCGGGCGAGATCGCAACAGAGAAGGAGCGGGAGGAAACGAAAAATGATGACAGAACGATATGAAGAGGACGTGCAGAAACAAGACAGAAAAAAAGTGCTGTTCATCAACTGCTGTATCACCGTACATGAGGAATCGAGAACAGAAAAGCTGGCGAGGGCATTTCTCGGCGCTTATCTGAAGAAGCATCCGGGAGCCGAGATCGAGGAGAGAAATCTGATGCGGCTCGGTCTGAAACCTCTGGATCCGGATACCGTGCGCAAAAGAAACGCCCTGAGTGATGCGTACGCCGGAAAGGCGGCGCAGGAGATGACAGACGGCGGACTGTTTCTGGAAGCGGAAAAATTTGCGGAAGCAGATCTCATCGTGATGGCAGCGCCCTACTGGGAGATGTCTTTTCCGGCACTGCTCCGGATCTACATAGAACATGTCTCCGCGCTGAATGTGACATTCGGCTACGGAGAGGACGGACAGCAGAGAGGGCTGTGCCGCGCCGGTCATATGGTGTATCTTACGACGGCGGGAGGTCCGGTGGCCGGAAATGATTATGGCGGCGATTATCTGAGAGGCATGTGCGGTGTCTACGGGATCGGAGAATTTGATTCGGTAGCTGCGGAATGTCTGGATATCGAAGGTGAAGACGTGCAGGCGCGTATGAGTGAAGCGATTCGAAGGACGGAAGCTCTGGCGGAGAGACTGTAGAAGTTTTCCGAAAAAGGGGCTCAGCCGGCAGGCGGCAGATATGAGAGACCGGGGAAGATGACAGCGTCGCTGCGCGGCAGGAACACAGCTGCGCGCGGCGGTACGCAGCGGCCCGGGGAACAGAAAAAAGCAAAAAAATAAAAAATGAGAGGAGAAAATATATGCGTTATGAGATCAGGGGCGAAACCCTTCCGGTAGTGATCTGCTACCTGAACGACGGGGAACAGATGATCACAGAGGGCGGAGCCATGTCCTGGATGTCGCCGAATATGAAGATGGAGACGTCGACGAACGGAGGCGCAGGGAAGGCGCTGGGACGGATGTTCGCCGGAGAAAAGATTTTTCAGAATGTCTATACGGCAAAGGGAGAGGGCATGATCGCTTTCGCGTCCAGTTTTCCGGGATCGATCCGGTCTTTTGAGATCGCGCCGGGGAAGGATATGATTTTTCAGAAGAGCGCTTTTCTGGCAGGAGAGAGAGGGGTATCTCTTTCGGTACATTTCAGTAAGAAGATCGGCTCCGGACTGTTCGGCGGGGAAGGCTTCATTCTGCAGAGAGTTTCCGGACAGGGCATCGTCTTTGCGGAGTTTGACGGTCATGTAATCGAATATGAGCTGCAGAAAGGTGAACAGTTAGTCGTCGATACAGGACATCTGGCTGCGATGACAGACGGCTGCAGCATCGACATCCGAACCGTTCCCGGGCTGAAAAACAAGCTGCTGGGCGGAGAGGGACTGTTCAATACGGTCATTACGGGTCCGGGAAAAGTATGGCTGCAGACGATGCCGATACCGAATGT
>CAJFPD010000022.1 GCA_904398315.1 Candidatus Alangreenwoodia gallinarii
ATGTTTTTTTCTTTCGTGATACCGGACACCTCCTCCGGTCCGGCCGGTTCCTTCGTTCCTTCCGTTTTTAGAAACCGGAGAAAAGTCCGGACATCCCGCAGATATTTTTCGATCGTTCCCCGGCTCTTCTCCCCGCAGATCAGATACTCCTCAAACTCCTTCAGCTCTCTTTTCCATCCGTGATCTTTCATGAAATACCCTCCGCTGTCATACTGTCACTGTCCTGTCGCATATTTTTTGCGTTTCTGCTATTTTCTCACGATTTTCATATTTTAAACTGTGAGCAGTTTTTCATAAACAGTGAAATGTGGAGTAAATCTGACGTTATCAACGATGTGTGACCATGGAGAGTATTGATATCAGAATAATAATGATAATAATATCGCAGGATATAGACAATAAAAAATGAGCCGCCCATGAGTCGCGGGCGGCATTCAGACAAAATCATCCGGACGATCTGTCCGGAAAGAAGACAAGGGTGCACCGGATCTGCTGCGCTTTCCCAGCGGATATCAGAGCTTTACCTTCAGGCTGCGCAGATATTTCTTTTCTTCCGCAGAAATCCTTCTGCTCTCTACAGCCTTCTGAATCGCCCTGTTGTGCGTCCAGCCGTCCAGCACCTGATTCTGCAGATAGGGGATCACCGCATCGCGCTGCTTTGCCAGAGCCGTGGCAAAATACCAGGCGACCATCATCCTCACATAATATTCTTCGCTCTTCACGGAAGCCACCATCTCCGGATATTTCGGAGAAAAGGCGTCGTCGAGATAATAGCGCATCAGCATTCCGACAGCGAAACGTACCGTATATGTATGATCCGAGCGGATCCATTCTTCGATCTTTCTTTCCAGCTCGGACAGATGTTTCCGGAAAATGCCGGGAGACATCATATCACAGGTCGCCCAGTTGTCCACATACGGAAGAAACACGTCAAGGGCTGCGGCGGCCTGCCCGAAGTCCTTCATAGACTCGATGAGGCAGGCGTGGACATTGTTTTCCTCATAATAATCATGGGGGAGCAGCTTCAGAAACTCCTCCGCCTCCGGCATCCGGGCAAATTTCTTTGCGAATGCCCGAAGCTGCGGCATCCGCACTCCGATGACGGTATCCGGATCCACCGTAGGCATCAGACGGCGCTGGAAATCACGATAGGAAGGATCCTGCAGGGCGAAGAGTTTTTCTCTTACATATGTTTCCGTATTCATCTTCCGTTCCGGCTCCACAGCTGGCGTTCCCTGCGCTTCAGTTTCAGAATGCGTATGATCTCCTCCGCAACCCGCTCCGAATTCATACCGTCCGTTTCGATGATGATATCCGCGGCGGCCCGGTAGGCATCATCCCGCTGCTTCATCAGCCAGGAGATATATCCGCGGCTCATATGACGGTTCAGCAGCGGCCGTTTGTCGCCGCCCCTTCTGACCCGCTCGTATACCGTATCCGGATCCGCCTGCAGCAGAATGATCGTACCGTTTTTTCTCAGATAATCCACATTTTCCTGCCGCATCACCGTACCGCCTCCGCAAGAGACGATGACGCCGTCCGTCTCGGAAACGGCCTTCGTCTGCAGAGTCTCCAGATCCCGGAAATACGGTTCGCCGTACTTCTCAAAGATCTCCGTAATGGTCATATGTTCCTGCTCCGCGATCATATCATCCATCTCCCGTACGGGGATACCGGTCTTTTTCGACAGCTTCCGTGCCACCGTGGATTTTCCCGTTCCCATGAAGCCGATCAGAATGATATTTGACTTTTTTCCCGCTGAGGGAATTCTTTTTTTCTCCGTCTTTCCCCGGTGAATCAGGCGCAGAATCCTGTCCGCCTCGTCAGCATCCGGCTGGCCGGGAGCCGACGAATATCCGGCGGAAGCAAACGTCACGGCAGAGCCGAAAATTTCTCCGGATATCCGGCTCACGATGCCGTCCCCGCCCATGGAAATGCAGATGACCGGTATCGGAAATTCCTCCTTTGCGCGCTGAGACGCTTCCAGAAGCGTCAGAACATCTCCTGAGTTCTGAGGCATGACCGCAATTTTTGCGATATCCGCTCCCATGTACTTCATCGTATCCAGGCGCGAGACGATCTCCCCTGCGGACGGTGTCACCGCGAAATCGTGATAAGAGAGGATCACGGTCACTCCCTTTTCGCGGGCGAGAGCGATCAGCCGCCTCGTGACGGAACGATTCAGCGAATATTCGATATCGATGGCATCGACAAATCCGGATCTTATCACATTTTCACAGAGGCGCAGATACTTTTCGGAGGAAAGCTCTCTCTCCCCGCCTTCTGCAGCCGTCCTGAAGGTAAACAGCACCGGTTTTCCCTCCATCCTGGCCGCCAGCTTTCCGGCCGCCGAAAGAACAGCGCTTCTTTCCTCGATGCGCCGGAAATAGTCGGCTCTCCATTCGACGAAATCTGCCGGAGTCTTCATGATCCGGTCGGCCTGGCGCAGCATCTCATCCACCGTTTCGCCGACGACCGGAACACAGATCTTCGGAATGCCGCTGCCGATGATAAGATTTCCGATTCGTGCGGTACCGTTCTTTTCCTCTCTCTGCCGAAGCTGCCGTCCTTCCGTGAAATTTTCTCCCTGAGCCGGTTTCCGCTGTGAAGAACCGCTACGACCGTTCTCCCGCTTTTTTTCCTTCCGTCCGTTTACGCCTTTCCTTTCCGTCTCACTGCCGCCTCCGGCCAGATCTGCCGGAGCTCCGGATTTCCTGCGGAATCTCTTTTCATATCTCTCCATGGCGTCATTCTTCCTCTTCCTCTGCCTCGATAAAATCATCCTCAATCGGTACAGGCTTTATGATCTCCTTCGCCTGCTTCAGCGCCGCTGCGGGAACGTACAGCTCAATCGGATACACGCCGTTATAACCCAGTGCGATCTCAAGGTAATTTGAGGCTCCTTCATACCGCTTTACCACGGGAATATCCCAGGCCTTCAGCTTGGATTCCAGCAGATCCGCCTCAAAACTCGATGAAACCGTAGTCAGCCAGACGCCGCCTCTCCAGGAATCTTCTTTCTTTGATCCCTCTTTTTTCTTTCCGAACATACCGGATTCCTCAGCACTTTTTCGTTCTGATCTCTTCCACGAGCTTTTCGATCAGTTCTTCAGTCGGAATCTGTCCCAGATCTCCTTCTTTGCTGGAACGGACGGACAGACATCCGGATTCCTGTTCTCTCTCTCCGATGGTGACGATATACGGTGTTCTCTCGTTCCTCGCCTCACGGATCTTGTAGCCGATCTTCTCATTTCTCAGATCCGTCACCGCACGTATTCCCGCCGCTTTGAATTTTTCCGCCAGCTCTTCGGCAAACGGTGCAAAACGTTCGGTTACAGTCAGAAATTTCACCTGCACCGGAGCCAGCCAGAGCGGGAACTTTCCGGCGAAATGCTCTGTGAGAATGCCGATAAATCTCTCGATGGAACCGAAGATAACGCGGTGAATCATGACAGGACGGTGCTTCTCACCGTCTGCGCCCACGTAAGTGAGATCGAAGCGCTGCGGCATCTGAAAATCCAGCTGAATCGTTCCGCACTGCCACGTTCTCTTCAGGCAGTCCTCCAGATGGAAGTCGAGCTTCGGTCCGTAAAATGCTCCGTCCCCTTCGTTGATCACAAAATCGATTCCTTTTTCTTCGAGACATTCCCGCAGCGCGTTTGTCGCCAGCTCCCATTCCTCGTCGGAGCCCATGGAATCCTCGGGCCGCGTGGAAAGCTCGATATGATACTGGAAGCCGAACAGGCCGTAGACGTAATCGATAAAGTCTATGACTCCGCCCACTTCCTCCTTTATCTGCTCCGGAAGCATGAAAATATGCGCATCGTCCTGGGTGAAAGTCCTCACGCGCATCAGGCCGTGCAGCGCGCCCGACAGCTCGTGGCGGTGAACCTGTCCCAGTTCTCCCATCCGGATCGGGAAGTCCCGGTACGAATACATCTTTCTCTTATAGACCAGCATGGATCCCGGACAGTTCATCGGCTTGATAGCATAATCGGCGCCGTCGATCTGCGTGAAATACATATTTTCCTTATAATGATCCCAGTGACCCGATCTGTGCCAGAGATCCTCGTTGAGAATCAGCGGCGTTTTGATCTCCTGATATCCGCGCTTGGCATGCTCCTGTCTCCAGAAATTTTCCAGTTCATTGCGGATAATCATGCCGTTCGGCAGGAAGAACGGAAACCCCGGTCCCTCTTCATAGATCGCGAAGAGATCCATTTCCTTTCCGATCTTTCTGTGATCCCTTTTTTTCGCCTCTTCCAGCATCGCCAGATATTCATCCAGCTCTTTCTGCTTCGGAAAAGCCGTGGCGTAGATTCTCTGCAGCATCTTGTTCTTCTCATCGCCTCTCCAGTAGGCTCCCGCCACGCTCTGTATCTTCAGCGCTTTTACCGGGCCTGTGGAGGACAGATGCGGGCCCGCGCACAGATCCACAAAGTCTCCCTGGCGATAGAAGGAGATGACCGCATCTTCCGGAAGATCGCGGATCAGCTCCACCTTGTAGCTTTCCCCCTTCTCTTCCATAAACGCGATAGCTTCTTCCCGCGGAAGTTCAAACCGCTCCAGTTTAAGATCCTCCTCTGCGATTTTTTTCATCTCTTTTTCGATAGCCGGAAAATCTTCGTCTGTAAACCTGTGCTTTAAGTCGAAATCATAATAAAATCCGTTGTCGATAGCCGGTCCGATGGCCAGCTTCGCATCCGGATACAGTTTTTTCACCGCCTGCGCCAGCATGTGGGAAGCCGTATGGCGGAAGGTCTTTGCACCCTCCTCGTCGGAAAACTTCAGAATTTCCAGAGTGCAGTCTCCGGTCAGAGGATAATCCATTCCCTGTACGGTTCCGTTTACCTTTGCGGCTACCGCTTCCTTTGCAAGACTGCGGCTGATACTCTTTGCCGCGTCTCTGACACTGCTGTTTTCTTCAATCTCCCTGACACTTCCGTCCGCCAGTGTAACTTTTATCATCTGTAACTCCTCTCTTGCAGATCTCATCCTTCCGCTGTCCAGTCTCTAAAGCCGGTGAGACTCTGCCTGATTTCAATATATTCATTATACTTTCCGCAGGGATTTCTATGCTTCAGACAGCCGGATGCTCCGAAGCAGCCTCATTCATGCCGGTCAGCAGCCTGCGGACTGCGGCATCCACATCCTCCGCGCCGTATACGGCACTGCCGGCTACGGCGATATCGACTCCTGCTGCCGAAATTTCACCGATATTCCCCGTACCGACGCCTCCGTCTATTTCGATTTCAAAGCTGTAGCCTTCTCTGTCTCTGAGGGCCGCCAGCTCTCTCACCTTCTTAAGGGAAGACGGGATGAAGGACTGCCCTCCGAATCCCGGATTGACCGACATGATCAGCACCAGATCCGCCATCTCCAGCACATATTCCACAGTGGAAAGCGGCGTGGCCGGATTAAGGGCCACGCCGGCCTTCACCCCGAGACCGCGCACGGACTGCAGCGTCCGGTGCAGATGAAGACAGGCCTCCGCATGGACTGTGATGAATTCCGTCTGCTCTGTGACGAACAGCGGAGCGTACCGGTCAGGATCGGAAATCATCAGATGCACATCGAAAGGCAGCGCCGTTCTGCCTATGAGGCTCTTCATGACGGCCGGTCCGATCGTCAGATTGGGCACAAAATGGCCGTCCATCACGTCGATATGCAGCAGCCGGGCTCCGGCCCGCTCTACCGCTTCCGCCTCCTCTCCCAGCTTCGAAAAATCCGCCGATAAAATCGATGGTGCCAGTCTCTTCATCTGTTCCTCCTGTCACTTCTGTACCACTGTTCTTTTTTTTCGCGGCTGCCGAGTTCCTTCAGCTGCATCAGATAAGACTGATATCTGCTCTTTGGAATCTCTCCCTGCGCTGCCGCCTCTTTAACGGCGCAGCCCGGTTCATCTCTGTGAAGGCAGCCGTGAAACCTGCATTCTCCTTCGTACCGCCCGAATTCCCGGAACAGATAGGGAAGCTCTGTCTCTTCCATTACCGGCAGGTCGAAAGACATAAATCCCGGAGTGTCGAAAATCATCCCGCCGCCTTCCAGACGAAACAGTTCCACATGACGCGTCGTATGCCGCCCTCTGTTCGTCTTTTCACTGATGCTGCCTGTTTCGGCGCCCGCATCCCGGATCAGGCGGTTCAGAATCGTCGATTTTCCCACACCCGATGTTCCCGCCAGAGCGCTCTTCCTGTCCTTCAGATAGGGACGGAGCTGTTCCACGCCCTGACCGCTGCAGGCATCGGAAAAGACGAGAGGGTAAACGTCTCCGTAAGTCGACAAGGCCGATCTCCGTATCTCTTCGCCGGCAAGATCCGCCTTATTAAAGCAGATCACCACATCCACATCCATCTTTTCCGCTGCCGTCAGAAACCGGTCGACGATGGCAAAATTTGGATCCGGACTTTTCAGCGCGCTGACGAAAACAAACTGTTCCACATTAGCCACAGGCGGCCTTTCGAAGACATTCTGTCTCTCACATATCTCGCATATCACCGGTGTATCCGAGGAGATATCGATTCTCACCTCATCTCCCACATACGGCTTGATGCTGGTATTCTTAAAGACACCTCTGGCTTTGCACTCATATACGGTACTGCCGGTATCTACATAGTAGAAACCGGCAATTCCTTTGATGATCGTTCCTCTGACGATCATTCCTTCCGACGGCTTTTCCGCCGTCATTTTCTCTTTTTTTTCCTCTGAATATTTAATCAAGCTCACCTGTCTCAAAATCTGCGGTGTATTCGGCTACGATCTGATTGTCCATAATGACGCGGACCGTCGCGTCTGTTCCCGTTCCGCTCAGAACAACCTGTTCCGAGCCGTCGGATTTCTGACGCTGCTGATTATTGACGATGTAGTGGACACCGCTGGAATCGGTTACCGTCACCGTCAGAACGAAGACTTCATTCTGCGCGCTGCTGTAATCCACAGTCATCGGAATCGTAACATACTCCGGTTCCTGTTCCTTTTCCTCCGGCCCGAGACTGATCGTCACACCGACGGAAGATCCTTCCTCCAGCTCTGTACCTTCATCATACTGCTGGGAGATGACGAGTCCTTCCTCCACGCTGTCGCTGTAAGCTGTATCCACGCTTCCCAGACGCAGTCCGCGTCCCTCAAGGCGCGACTCTGCGCTGTCCTGAGTACGCCCTCTGAGATCCGGCACTTCGACCATCGTCACAGCGCCTTCACCGCTGCTGACGACGAGATTGACCGACGATCCGGTATCCACCTCCGTTCCGCTCTTCGGGTCCTGACTTAAAACGGTGCCTTCCGCCTCTTCGCTGTCATCATCGTAAGTGATCTCTCCCACCGTCAGATCATAATCCTGCAGACGGCTTCTCGCATCGCTGAGACTCCGTCCTACCACATTCGGTACGCTGACTGTCTCCGTATTGCTGCCCCGGCTCAGAATCAGTTCGACGGTATAGCCTTCCTTGACTTCCCGTCCGACGTCAGGATTCGTGGAGACGACTTCTCCTTCCTCATATTCGTCGCTGAGCACAGGCGTTCCCAACGTATATTCGAGGCCCTCTTTTTCCAGCTCAGCTGCAGCCTCTTCTTCCGTCATACCGATGACATTCGGGATTTTTACGGTATCTCCTGATCCGCTCAGAGCATTCAGAAGCAGAATACTCAGAGGAATGGCACAGGCGAGAGCCAGCACGACGGCAAGAATTCTGATCAGGCGCGACTTTTTTCTGCCGCCGGAAGCTGAACTCTTTTTTTTCTTTTCCTTTTTCTTTTTTTTCCGGAACGGAAGATAATCTTCCTCTTCCTCCTCTCCGGAGCTGTAATCGTTAAGACCCGTATCCTGTATATTTTCCTGCGTCTCGTGCGGAATTGCATAAAATTCCTTCAGGCCGTAGCCGCTTCTTTCCGAATCGATGGCATTTTCCGCTTCCACCAGCGCATCGTAAAACTCATCCGCACTTTTATATCTGTCCGGCTGATGTTTCGCCGTAGCTTTCAGGACGACTTTATCCAGCGCGGGAGAAACCTCCGGATTCACCAGCGAAGGCGGCTTTACGTCCTCGTTCATATGCATCATTGCCACGCTGACCGGATTATCCCCGTCGAAAGGTACCGTTCCTGTCAGCATCTCATACAGTACGATACCCAAAGAGTAGATATCTGATCTGGCATCTACATAACCGCCTCTCGCCTGCTCCGGCGAAAGATAATGAACCGATCCCATTACCGTGCTGGTATTATTGACGATCGTCCCGCTGTTGACCGCCTTCGCTATGCCGAAATCGGCAATTTTTACCGTTCCGTCCTCTGTGATGAGGACATTGTGCGGCTTTACATCACGGTGTATAATATTTTTCTTATGTGCGGCACTCAGCGCCAGAGCGATCTTCTTGGCGATATCGATGGCTTTTTTCTCATCCAGATGTCCTTCTCTGCGTATGACATCGCTGAGCGTATCGCCCTCCAGTACCTCCATGACGATATAATAGATGTTGCCTTCTTTTCCGACATCGTATACCGATACGATATTCGGGTGAGACAGCCCGGCTGCCGCCTGGGATTCCCGGCGGAAGCTGTCGATAAACTTCGGATCCTTGATAAACTCCGGCTTCAGAATTTTGATCGCGACAAAGCGATTCAGCAGGCGGTCCTTGGCTTTATAGACGACTGCCATTCCGCCGTCGCCGATCTTTTCGATCAGCTCATATCTGCCCGCCAGTATTTTACTGCCCATGTACGTGAGCCTCCTTAAATTTTATACTCATAAAAGCCGCAGAAACATATATGAAACATTTCTGCCCTGCACAGCCTTTCTCCTTGCGCATTCCGCTGTTATAAGAGTCACTTTGTATTCTATTTTACCACAAGGACCCTTTCAATAAAACGCCATTTTCATCCTACATGGAAAAGGTAAGAAAAAAGAAGGATTCTGCACACCGCAGACCGGTGCGGAAACGCAGGTCAAAAAAGCAGAATGCGGCCGATGCCTGCCGACCCATGGATTTTATCATATGATCGGTGCGAAAGTACAGCCGCCTGAAAAACTGAATATTCTGTTTCATCCGTCATGACATCTGACCGGAATTGTCCGATGAAAAACGGACGCTGATTACGGTGATATTATCGTTGCCTGCATTCCGGTTTGCGTCATCCACCAGTTTCGCACAGGCGTCCCGCATATTACCGCATTCGAGAAGGGTGCGGCACATGTCCTCTTCACTCACTTCATTGTAAAGGCCGTCCGTGCACATCAGAATAATATCACCGCTGTAAATCTGAAACATGTAAAAATCCGGCTTCACCGTTTCATCCGCGCCGATAGCCCTGGTGATCATATTCCGGTCCGGATGATTGCGTGCCTGAACTTCTGTAATAATCCCCTTTTTTACGAGATCATTGACAAAAGTATGATCTTCTGTAATTTTGACGATATGTTCGTCACGGATCAGATACGCCCTGCTGTCTCCGATGTTGATCACATACGCCGTATCATTTCTGATATAAAGCATCAGAAGTGTCGTCGCCATTCCTCTGGGTTCGGTTCCCTGCGCCAGCTGATGGACGTGATCATTGACGGAACTGATCAGCGAAAGAAAGTAATTCATGAGCGCTTCGTCGCCGTCTTCTGCCGGTACCGGATTTTCTCTGATAAAAGCTGCCATATCCGTCATCGCAGTCCGGCTGGCAACCTCACCCGAGCAATGTCCGCCCACGCCGTCAGCTACGAGAAAGATTCCGGCTTCCGGCATTACAAAAAAAGAATCCTGATTGATCTCTCTTTTTCTGCCGGTATCACTTTTAAATCCGAACTCAAACATCTTTTTTCTCCGTTAAAACCCGAACGGGTGACCGCCTGAGACGGTCACCCGGTTGAAATCAGCCTGTTTCACCTGCGAAATCTGTCCTTTTCTATGCCAGTACATTCGGACGTGCGATGCAGGCATAGTGCTGTGCCCAGTAGCCGGATGCGATACTGCTGATTATAACGCCCTTGCTGCTGGAAGCGTGGATCATCTGGTTATTTCCGAGATAGATTCCCACATGTGTATAAGTCTTTGAGGTGTTGTATGTATTCTTGAAAAATACAAGATCTCCCGGCTGTGCCTGTTCTTTTGAGACCGTCGTGCACTGTGTGATCACGCCGTCGCAGCTGCCGTAAAACTGACCCCATGCGCCGCTCTGGATCATGACATAACCTACATATCCCGAACAGTCAAACCCGGTAGACGGGGATTTGCCTCCGCTTCTGTAGCGGACTCCCACATACTGTTTTGCATTGGCGACCACTGTTGCTGCCAGAGTCGCGGATGTATCTTCCTTTGCCAGGACCGGCTCTTCCTTAACCGCGCCATACTTTATCTCATCGGTCGGCGCCGCGAGATTTTCTATGACACCCAGCCTGTCCAGATACTCGAAAAGCGTATACGTCTCTCCGCAGATCTTTGTATTGAGTGCATCATACGAGATCAGAGCGAGATCTCCTCTCGTGAAACTCTCTTTCCGCAGCATTTCGGTATCGGACTGCGTGATAAGACCCGCACTGACTGCAACGGTGTACATCTGATCGTTTGTCAGATCCTCTCCGAGATTGATGTATCCTAATACGTTCAGGATCATCTTCAGATAGGAAACCGCATCGATATCCTCTTTCGGCTCGTACAGACCATTCGCCTCATCGCCGAGGATTTCATTCTCATAGAGATAGCCGATGTAATCCGATGACCAGCCGGTGACATCTTTGTACGGGTGCGTATATACGCCGGAAAGCGCGTCGTCTTCCGCTCCGAGGAGACGTACGACCATTACGCCTGCTTCTTCCTTGGAAGTCGTTCCTTCGAGATCGAAGCCGTCCACACTGCCCTTGAAGAGGCCGTACATGTAGAGCTGCTCCGCTGCAGCTTCACTCTCACTGCCGCTTCCCGAAGTATCCGCATAGGACACCGCGCAGGAAAACGCCATAACAAAGACCAATGCCAAACTTATTATCGTTTTTCGCGAAATCATTAAGCATCTCCTTTAACTCAATATTCAGTTTTGTTTCAACTTTTTCCGTATTCCGGTCTCTTACCGCAGAAGCCGAAATTTGCCGAATCGCCTTATGCAGTCCGCCGACAAAACCGTAATACACGTTTTATTATACAGAACAATCCCATTTTTGTAAAGGAAATTTGCCCGAAATGGAGATCTCCGACGGAAAAACAGAGTTTTTCCGCCCTTTCTGACCGTATCTTCTCCGGATGTCAAATCCGCTGCATCGTACAGAAATAAAAGCCGTCAGAGTTGTCAATATATGGAAGAAGCTGTTTTTCCTCCTTCAGAAAAAAATTTCTGTTTTTTTCGAGAAAACGGCGAATGACACCCCCGTTTTCCGCTTCCGATACCGTACAGGTGCTGTAGACGAGAGTACCGTCCTTCTTCAGACAGAGGGACGCGTTTTCCAGAATCCGGTACTGTATTTCCGACAGATTATCGATTTCTTTTTGCGTTATCCTCAGCTTCAGCTCCGGCTTTCTGCGGATTACGCCCAGACCGGAGCACGGTACATCGGCGATCACCCGGTCTGCGATTCCGACGTACTCCTCCCGCAGCTTTGTTGCATCGTTTCTGTGCGTCTCGATAATGGATATTCCCAGACGCTCAGCCGTTTTCCGGATCAGAGCCAGCTTATGATCGTAAATATCGCAGGAAATGACTCTGCCTCTGTTTTCCATCCGTTCAGCAGCGGCCAGAGATTTTCCTCCGGGTGCCGCACAGACATCGAGAACCGTCTCGCCCGGCTTCGGATCCAGAGCGCGGATCATGATCATGGAACTGATATCCTGCACGGAAAACAATCCTTCCTCTGCCGCCCGGCAGGAGAGAATTCCGGTTCCCTCAACCTCCAGAGCCGTACCATCCAGTCTCGGAACAGCGGAAAAGCCCTCTTCTCTCAGCCTTTCCGCCAGCTGTCCGGCATCCGTCCTCAGGCTGTTCACCCGAACGGTGAGAGGAGGTGCACCGGCCGCCGCTTTCAGGAGGTTTTCCGCCCCCTCCCGTCCGAACATTTTCATCCACAGTGCCGCGATATCTTCCGTGCAGGAATAACGGACCGACAGATACTTTACCGGATCTTTTTCCTCCTCCGGCAGCCGGACGGATGCGGCAGACCGCTGATAAGATCTCAGAACGCCGTTGACAAATCCGTCTCTGCCCCGGCATACTTTTTTCGCCAGACGTACGGATTCTCCCACCGCTGCATAGTCCGGCACTCCGTCCATAAATTCGATCTGATACGCCCCCATCCGCAGCAGAATCAGGGCCTGAGGAGATACTTTCCTCAGGCCCGAGCGGACGAAAGACGCCAGTTTGTAATCGAGATATATCTGATTTTCAAGAACGCCATACACGAGAGCGCGTACAAAAGCTTCTTCCGGAGGTTTCTCCCTTCTCACCGTATCATTCAGTGCGATATTGGAATAGGCCCCCTCTGTCTCTACAGCAAAAAGCACATCATAAGCCGCTTTTCTGTTTCTGTCCATCTCTTCTCTCCTATCCGTTTCCGCAGCTTTCAGCTTTCCGCCGCCTTCCTGCCGTCGGCCTGCGGGAACGCCGCATTCTTTCCGTACAAGCTTCCGGTCCGTCTGTCAGTCATTATTCCGGAGAAAAAACAGACGGAGCAGATTGGCTACCGCCACTGCTGCTGCTGCCACATAAGTCAGAGCCGCCGCACTCAGCATCTTTTTCGACTGGCGCAGCTCTCCTTCTTCTGTCACGATCCCCAGCTTATCCAGCTGCTGCAGAGCACGTCTGCTGGCATTCAGCTCCACCGGCAGTGTTATCAGCTGAAACAGCACCGCCACAGCATACAGAATGATAGCGAGATCAAAAATTCTCGATCCCGCCAGTGATCCCATGAGAATTCCGATGATCGCCAGCGGCCATGCCAGATTGGAAGCGATATTGGCGACCGGAACGAGACGATTACGCACGATCAGTGCATTATAGCCCGTAGCGTGCTGAATGGCATGGCCGATCTCATGTGCCGCCACGCTGACGGACGCGACGGATCTGCCTCCGTAAATCCCGCCGGAAAGTCTTACCACGCCGGTGCGGGGATCGTAATGATCCGTAAGCTCTCCGCTGACTCTCTCGATCTGAATGTGCTGCAGGCCGTTGGCGTCGAGTATCCTTCTGGCCGTCTCATAACCTGTGATTCCCCGGCGGTTCGGCACCTGTGAAAATTTTCCGTAGGAACTCTTTACCTTGAACTGAGCATAAAATGCCAGAATAATCGCCGGTATCAACAGAAAAATCGTACTGTCAAAATAAAACATATCAATCCTCTATCCTTCCTATCATTTCAGCACTATACCTTCTTCGATGCTGTTTCCCCTCAGATAGTCTGCAGCTGCCATTTCTTTTTTCCCCGGCATCTGCAGCCTGGTAATGCAAAGAACGCCGTCGCCGCATGCGACGCGTATACCTTCCCTTCCGGCGGACAGAACGGTTCCCGGCGCCTGATCCGCCGTTTTTTCCTCCACTTCCGCCTCACGTATTTTCATGGGCTGATCCTGATAATAAGCCGTCACCCCCGGCCAGGAACCCATACCGCGCACCAGACGCTCCAGTTCCCGGGCGCTGCGTGAGAAGTCGGCTCTGCCCTCTTCTTTTGTCAACATCGGTGCATAGCAGGAGAGAGAATCATCCTGCTTTTCCCTCTCAGCCTCGCCGGCCAGAATCGCCGGAAGATATCTGCACAGCAGCTCTGCGCCCATAGCGGAAAGCTCGTTTGTGAGCTCATCGGCATTTTTACGGCCGATTTCCGTCGATGCCTTTGCGATCATATCTCCCGTGTCCAGTCCCTCTTCCATATACATCAGGGTAACGCCTGTCACCTCATCACCTTCGATGATACTGCGCTGAATCGGCGCCGCTCCGCGGAAACGCGGCAGCAGCGATGCATGAATATTGATACATCCGCGTGCCGGAATCGCCAGAAGCTCCGCGGGCAGAATTTTTCCGTATGCCGCCACCACGATCAGATCCGGCTTCAGATCTCTGAGCTCTGTCAGAAATTCTTCATTTCCTTTTATCTTCTCCGGCTGCGCCACTTCTATACCGCAGGCCTGTGCCGCTTCCTTAACCGGCGTAGGGTGCACTTTTTTTCCGCGGCCCCGCGCCCGGTCAGGCTGCGTAACGGCCAGAACGACATGATATCCTTTTTTTACCATTTCTTCAAGCGGCGGCACGGCAAATTCCGGAGTTCCCATATAGATGATGCGGGCTTCTCTGTCCATTTACTCTTCTCCTTCCCATATTTCCGTCGCTTTATCGATATAAAGGATACCGTCCAGATGGTCTGTCTCATGACAGAACGCCCGGGCCAGAAGGCCGGTACCTTCATACGTGACTTCTTCGCCGTTCCGGTTGAGCGCTTTCAGCTTCACGCGTTCCGGACGGGCCACATTTCCCGATTTTCCCGGAATGCTCAGACATCCCTCCGCATCCTCCTGGACGCCTTCCGTCTCCAGAATCTCCGGATTGATGAGTTCTATCAGCCCTTCGCCGATATCGATGACGACGATACGGCGCAGGATTCCCACCTGCGGCGCCGCCAGGCCCACACCGCCGGAGTCGTACAGCGTCTCCGCCATATCGTCGAGAATCGTGCGGATTCTCTCATCGATCTTTTCCACCGGTCTGCTCTTTTTTCTGAGTATCTCGGCATCCATCGCATCATTCAGATTCAGTATATTTCTCAGTGCCATTTTCTTTTCCCCTCCTGTTTTCTGCTTTTTCGTATCTTCTGATCTTTTCTTTTTCCTTCCGTCCTGGCCGGCCGGGCCCGGTTCCGCGGCCCGGCCGCGTCTGTCCTTCTGCTTCTCCGCCTCGTCATGTCATACTGTACGGATCGATTTCGATGAGCATCACCGACTTTACGGAAGTATCTCCGATCCGCCTTTTTCGTATATCAAAGATTATTTTAAGATATTTTTCCTTCTTTTCCAACGGACATTTTATGATGAAATGATATCGGTAATTTTCATTCATTCTGTTCAGATAGGCCGGTTGCGGGGAAAAAAGCTCTCCGCGTCCGGCGATACCGGATTCCTTCAGCTCCAGGTAAGCCGCCTGCGCCTCCCGGCGCGCGCAGCTCTCATCGCTGTGGTAAAACACCAGCCGGATAATGTTCGTAAACGGTGGATATCCGCCGAGACTGCGTAATCTCAGCTCTCTGCGGTAAAATCCCTCATAATCGCCTGCCGCCGCGCACCGAATCGCCGCTTCGTCAGGGGAATAGGTCTGAATGACGACTTCTCCTGTCTCCGTCCCCCGGCCTGCCCTTCCGGCGGCCTGAGTAATCAGCTGAAATGTGCGCTCGGAAGACCGATAATCCGGGATATTCATCGTCACATCGGCTGAAATGATGCCGACGACGCCCACATTCTGAAAATCAAGGCCTTTGGCCACCAGCTGTGTTCCTACGAGAATGTCCGTCTTCCCCCGCCGGAAAGCGCTGAGGATCTTTTCAGACTCCCCTTTTCTCCGCGCGGTATCGAGATCGAGACGGCCTACTGTCCTGTCCGGAAAAGCGATTTTCGCCATTTCCTCTACTTTTTCCGTGCCGATTCCGAACTGACGGATGTAGCGGCTGCCGCAGGAAGGACAGATATGCGGTACGGCGGTGCGCCGGCCGCAGTAATGACATTCTGCCATGCCGCTCGTCTGATGATACGTCATCGAAATTCCGCAGACCTCACATTTCAGCACAAAGCCGCAGCTCCTGCAGGAGATGAATGAAGCATACCCCCGCCGGTTGAGGAAAAAAATCACCTGCTTTCCCGCCTCCAGCGCCCGAAGGGATTTTCGGTACAGATTTCTGCTGAAGATACTTCTGTTTCCGCTTCTTAGCTCTTTTCTCATATCCGCAATGCTGATGTTCGGCAGCGGTGTCTTATTGTACCGTTCCGTCAGAAGGATTTCGCTGTATTCTCCGCAAAAAGCCCGGTATTTGGAAACGACTGACGGCGTCGCCGTCCCGAGAATGACGACGGCGCCGTCGATTTTTCCTCTCTCTACGGCCGCATCCACCGCATCGTATTTCGGCGTCATATCTGACTTGTAGGAAGACTCGTGCTCCTCATCGACGATCAGCGCGCCCAGACGTTCAAAGGGAGCAAAAACGCCCAGGCGGGCGCCGATCAGTATATCGGCCTTTCCGTTCCGCACCTGCATCCACTGATCGTAGCGCTGTCCCTTCGTCAGCCTGCTGTGAAGCACGGCAACTCTCTCCGCCCCGAAGCGGCCGATAAACCGGCCGATTGTCTGAGGGGCAAGAGAAATCTCCGGCACCAGCACGATAACCTGCTTTCCCCGTGACAGCACTTCCTCTGCGGTCCGGAGATAAATCTCTGTCTTGCCGCTGCTGGTGACGCCGTTCAGGAGGAAAGTACTGTGATATTCCCCCTCGATACAGGGAAGAATCCTGGCCATGGCTTCTCTCTGCTGAACGGTCAGCCCTGGCGCGGTATCCGGATCACAGGAAAATTCCTCCCGGGGATCCCGCCGTTTTCCACGCTTCGCCGCCCCGCCCGGCGGAATCATACACCGGATCGCATCGATATAACGGCAGAGATAGGTTCTGCGCATCCAGACGCACAGACGCAGCAGATCCTCTGTCAGAGACAGATTCTCATCGATCTGCACCACCTTTTTGATTCTTGAGGGATCCAGATTCTCCGCCGGATCCGGGGACGGCTGAACGGAAAAAACGTATGCGTCCTTCAGCCGGTTTCCCCGTCCGAAAGGAACCCGTACCTTTGCCCCCGGCTGTATCCCGTCCTCCTCGCAGGCGTACGTGTAAAAATTGTCCGTATGATTGCTGGTATTGTCGATAATCACTCTGACGTATTTCACGTGCTCTCCTCTGTTCCGCCTTTCTGCGCTCCGCCGTCCGGCGGACGGAAAGAAAAAACGCAGCCGCAGTAATTCTGCCGGTAAAGGCCGTATTCCTTCGACATCTGCACCGATCGTCTGAATCCGTCCTTTTTCTTGAAGCTCTCGTCGAGAAAAGCAGATTTTACATTTTTCTCCAGTTCGTATCCGATCGCGTTGATTCTCTCTGTATTTTTATGAGGGCTGACCGAAAGCGTGGTAGCAAATTCGTCAAATCCTCCCCGATCCGCCTCTTTTGCCGTCTGCTCCAGCCGGAGACGAAAACAGAGGTCGCACCTGCTTCCGTTTTCCGGCTCCTGTTCATAACCCTTCACCGCCTCAAAAAATACGGTCGGATCGTAAGGACCTTCCACGAGCCGGATCCGGCTGTCTTCCGGTCTCGTCCCGTTGAATTTTTCAATGGCTGTCTTCTGTGCCTCCCGCCGCTTTTCATATTCCTCTCTATCTGTAATATTCGGATTATAGAAATAAAGGGTCACCCGATAACGGTCAGCCAGCCGCTCCATCACCGCCGTGCTGCAGGGACCGCAGCAGCTGTGCAGAAGAATCGATGGTTTTTTTGGCTGTACTTTTTCCGGCTGATCCCGGTTATCCGTAAAATCTGATGCAACTGTCATTTTATCCCCTTCTTATCTCTTTGAATTTCTGTATAATGAGAAACAGAAGCTGTCCGAAGACGGCTTTCCGCTGCGGTTCCGCCTGTCCGGCCGCAGCTGCCCGAATCAGAAGCATTATATCACAAATGCCCGTTACTGTGAAACAGAGGAGAAGAAAGATGTTTGAAAACGGCGCACGCTACAACAGCATAGGACCCTGGCTGAAAAACTTTTTCGGCGAAAGGACGGCGAAGGTTTCCGTAGACGGAGGATTTACCTGTCCGAACCGAGACGGAACGCTGGGATACGGCGGCTGCATTTTCTGTTCGGAACTGGGTTCCGGCGATTTCTCCGGAGCCGGAATACTTCCGCAGGCAGTATCTGCCTTATCCGGACCTCAGACACAGTCACGGCAGCTTTTCCCCATCGGAAAACAGATCGACATTCAGATCGGAGCCCTGCGCAGAAAATGGGGCAGCTTTCGCTGCATCGCATACTTTCAGAATTTTACCAATACTTATGCTCCCGTCGACGTGCTGAAAGAAAAATATGAGGAAGCGCTCTCACATCCCATGTGCTCGGGGATAGCCATCGCCACGCGTCCGGACTGTCTCGGAGAAGAAATCGTATCCCTTCTGTCGGAACTGAACCGACAGACATTTCTCTGGGTAGAGCTGGGTCTGCAGACCTCGGACGAAGAAACGGCCGTCCGTATCCGCAGAGGTTATCCGCTCTCCGTCTACGATGATGCCGTATCCTGCCTTACGGCGGAAAACATACGCGTCGTCACTCATCTGATCGCCGGGCTGCCCGGCGAAGACGAAGAGACTTTTCTCCGGAGCGTCCGGCACACCGCATCGGGAGGCATATTCGGCATCAAGCTGCAGCTGCTTCACATTCTCAGGCACACCGCCCTGGGCGCACAGTGGCTTTCGCAGGCGGAAAACGGCGGGACGATGAAAGAAAACTTCTCTGTCAGGCCGCTTGAAAAGGAGGAGTATATCCGCTGGATCTCCGATGCTCTGGAGCAGATCCCCGAAGAAATCACGATACACCGCCTGACGGGCGATGCCCCGAAACCTCTTCTTTTAGCGCCGCGCTGGAGCCTCGACAAGCGCTCCGTCCTCAACGGCATCAATCAGGAGCTTAAGCGCAGAGATTCCTTTCAGGGAATCCGCTGTCCGCGGTGACGGGAAGGTGAAGATGTGAAAACTCCGCAGCATATATACTGACATACCCCGGAAGCATGGATTTCTATCATATACAGGTATTTGATCACACTCCGGACACCCGCTATAATCTCGTTAGAAAGCGGAAATGCCGGCAGCTCCCGGAGATACCGCGTATCGAATATATGAAACCGGAAAAAATCAAATACGAAAGGAAAGGTAAAATCGGAATTATGAAAACGGAAACAGAAGATAAAGAACTCCGGGAATATCTGGAGCACCTGAACCGCGGAGAAAAGGTCGAAGGCGGTTCTCCTCTGCATGAAAAGATGTGTCAGTACGGTATGGAGGCGGTCAGAATCACCACAGAACTCAATTCCTCCTATCATACTCCCGAAGAAATCCGGGAACTGATGTCAGAGCTTACGGGGAAACCGGTAGATGAAACTTTCCGCATGCACCCGCCTTTTTACTCCGATTTCGGAAAAAATATAACACTTGGAAAAGATGTATTTATCAATTTCTGCTGTTGCTTTCAGGATCAGGGCGGTATCACTATCGGAGACGGTGCGCTCATCGGCCATAACGTCGTTCTCGCGACGCTGAATCACGATCTGAACCCGGAAAACAGAGCCGCTATGGTGCCGAAACCTATCGTCATAGGCAAAAATGTATGGATCGGTGCCAGTGCCACCGTTCTTCCCGGCGTCACTATCGGAGACGGCGCCGTCGTCGCAGCCGGAGCTGTCGTCATCAGCGATGTCCCGCCGAATACTGTCGTCGGCGGCGTGCCTGCCCAGATCATCAAAACCATCGAATTATAACATGTCATAACATGCAGAAACGTTCCCCATCACAGGGAACGTTTCTGTCATTTTTTGTCCCCGTATCCCTCTCCGTATCCTTTCTCTCCGCTGATTCTGCCGTCGTTGTAATGTTTTCTGCACAGAGAGACATACATATCATTTCCGCCTATTTCAATCTGCTCTCCGGTGCGCACAAATTTTCCGCCCACAACCTTTGCCACCATCGTCGCTTTTCTTCCGCACCAGCATATCGTCTTGATCTCCTCGATTTTATCGGCATAAACGAGCAGATAATAGGATCCCTCAAACAGTTCATTTCTGAAATCATTCTTCAGTCCGTAACACATAACGGGGCATTCGCAGCTGTCCACGATCTCCACGAGCTCCTGCACGTGATGTTTTTTCAGAAACTGCGCTTCATCCACGAGAACGCAGGAGATTTGTTTCTCTCCGGAAGCTTTCATATAAACCTCTAATATATTCGTATCGTCAAAGATCGGGATCGCCGGCCTTGACAGTCCGATTCTGGAACGCACCACGCCGGTTCCGAACCGGTCATCCAGACCGGAAGTCAGAACGAGAACATTCTTTCCCCGCTCTTCATAATTGTAGGCCACTTTTATCAGTTCGATACTTTTGCCCGCATTCATCGTACTGTAACGGAAAAATAACTGTGCCATGCTGTCCTCCTGCCACCGCGCATACCGGAAAATTTCCGGCCACGCCTCTTTTTTTCAGAATCTCATGCCGAAAAGCGCAGAACAGATCTGCTCCGTCACCACGCTGATAAAAAAGATTCCTCCCTCCTGTCCGATCCCGTGCACGTGACATCCGTCTCTCAGGGCATCGGTCAGATAACGGCAGATTTCCTCCGTGATCACTTCTCCGGGATATAATACCGGTATCCCCGGCGGATATACCGCCACGGAACACGCCGCCGTCCTGCCGCAGGCCTCCTGCAGCGGTATCCTCTCTGACGGTGAAAAAAATGCCTCTCTGGGAGAAAGTGCGGTCTCATGGCCGAGAAAAAGATATCTCTTCAGGTGCCGGCGCAGAAAAACGATTTTCTCTTCCGTCAGCCGCTGACGGAGCCCGGAATACGGATCGCCAAAGCGTTTTTTCACCCGTCCGGAAAGATCCGTCAGCGCGTCACTCAGTGCCGCAAAATCACGATACTGCGTTCCGCTTCCGGTGACCGCAACGACATAAAAGTCATCGGCAAATTCTAAATCAATCCTGTACTCATGTGCCAGAATCTTATAAAGACTGCGTCCCGAAATGCCCGCCTCCGCCGCCGAGATCAGAAGACGTGATCCTTCTATGCGCTGTTTTTCGCCTTCCGCGTTGCGGTATTCACGCAGGCACCGTATACCGTCGATTTTTCCGATCCTGTCCGCCGCCTCCCCGGTCATTCTCACCGCCGCAGACCATATCGCCTTTCCGCGCAGAGCCATCTCATACCGCACGGCATCCAGCGAAGCCATAAGCAGATAAGAAGGACTGGTGCTGTTCATCAGCCCGATCATTTTCCTCAGCCTTTCACGATCGATGAGGTCACCTCTGACGTGCAGCATGGAGCTCTGTGTCAGACTTCCAAGCATCTTGTGCGTGCTCTGCACGGAAATATCACACCCTGCCCGCAGCGCACCGGGAAAATCCTGCTGATCCGAGAAATACAGCTGGGCGCCGTGCGCTTCATCTGCGATAACAGCTGTTCCGAAGGAATGACAGAGATCCGCGATTTCCCGCAGCTTGCTGCAGGTTCCGTAATAGGAAGGATGTGTGATTACAAGTGCGCGTGCCTGCGGGTACCGCTTCAGAGCCTGCCGGACGGATTCCGTGCTGACGCCGGCCGGAATTCCCAGTTCTTCATCAAACGTCTCTTCCACATAAACAGGCTGCGCTCCGCCGAGAATCAGACCCCGGACCACCGATTCGTGACAGTGCCTGCAGACGAGGACCAGGGAACCCTGATATGCAGCTGCGGCTACCGCAGCTGCCACTCCCGATGTCGTTCCGTTTACGAGGAAAAATGTCTCATCAGCACCGAAAAGCTCAGCTGCCAGATGCTCTGCCTCCAGAATAATTCCCTGAGGATGGTGAAGATCGTCAAATCCCTCGATTTCCGTAATATCTGCGTTCATCGTCTTTGCGGAAAACAGTGCGGAAATTCCTTCCGAGGCCGAAAAGGGGGATTCTCCCTTATGTCCCGGTACATGAAAAGAGACATGTTTCTGCCTGCCGTATTCCGAAAGACTATCTGCCAGCGGCATTTTCGCCTGTCTTTCTTCCGGTCCGCCGTTATTCTCTCTTCTCTGCCATTTTACCATTTTTATCGTCACCTGTTTTCTTTCTGAACAAAAAACCGCCTGTATTTTAATACAGGCGGTTTTCTCTGGTGCCCAGACTCGGAATCGAACCAAGGACACGGGGATTTTCAGTCCCCTGCTCTACCTACTGAGCTATCTGGGCATAAATGGAGCGGAAGACGAGATTCGAACTCGCGACCCTCGCCTTGGCAAGGCGATGCTCTACCCCTGAGCCACTTCCGCATAATTTTATACATCTGATTCTGTTTTAAAAATGGCGATCCGGAACGGGCTCGAACCGTCGACCTCCAGCGTGACAGGCTGGCATTCTAACCAACTGAACTACCGGACCGCAACA
>CAJFPD010000023.1 GCA_904398315.1 Candidatus Alangreenwoodia gallinarii
CTCCGCCGGAAAAGCCGCTGAGCATCAGGATCTCCTCACAGCGGGCCATGACAGCGGGATCGTGGGAGATATGAATGATCCCGGCGGAAAGAGAAGCCGCATACCGCTCCAGATTATCCAGGACAGACGCCGCCGTCTTTTTGTCCAGATTTGCCGTGCTCTCGTCCAGGATGAACCAGTCCGGCCTGCGCAGAAAGGCTCTGGCCAGAGCGACCCGCTGCTTCTGGCCGCCGGAAAAGTTACTGCCCTCCTCCGCCACCGGAAGATCCAGCACAGCGGAAACGGCGGACGCCGTATCGGATTCCGGCAAAGAGGCCGTACCACGTTTCGTCTTCTCCGTCAGTTCGCCGAAGATGCAGGCCTGTCTGAGAGCGTGCGCCAGTTCCTCGTCCTCCGGGGGACGGTCGAGACCGTAGATGAGATTTTCCCGCAGCGTCCCGGCGAAGAAAACAGACTGCTGCGTCAGATAGAAAACATGTTCCGCCAGCTGAGACGCCGAGAGTTCAGAGAGATTCACATCTCCCAGCCGGATCGTTCCCTCGGCCGGATAATAACGCATCAGGCCCTTGAAGAACGAAGATTTTCCGCATCCTGTCTTCCCCTGCAGCGCCGAGATATGTCCCGGCCGGAAGGTCAGCGTGACATCGGAGCAGATTTTTTTCGAACGGTCCGGCGAAAAGACGGAGACATGTTCAAATACGAGAGGTGCTTTTTCCACCATCTTTGACGTATCGGCAATGGCAAAGACTTCGTCATCCTGCTGTCCGCGGAGCTCTGTGAGCGCCTTCGTCTTCACGGCGGCCGCCGCCGTCTCGTCGAGAAAAGCGTGAATCGATTCCAGAGGCGTGATCATCTGCTGAAACAACAGCATGATAGTGATGACCATTCCCGCAGCGATCATTCCTTCAGAGGCCATGAAGACGGAAACCGCCAGCAGACCCACCATATAGATCACCTTGATGATCTGCTTTGCACTGTCAAAACCGCCCATACACATGTGGTGACGGCTCTCTGTGCTGCAGATTTTCTCCGTACGCGGCTGCATTTTTCTGCTCTCATACTCTTCCGCGTTCATGACCCGGATCAGCTCGATATTCCGGATTGCCTGACAGATTTCGCCGTCCAGTTCGTTTTTCGACCTTACCAGTCCCTCCCGGATGCCGTTTTGGGACCGGATCTGAAGGACGGAGATCAGAATCTCTACCACACCGTAGCTCAGCATGAGCCCCGCTATGAGAAGAGGTGCCTGTACCACAGCCTGTACCATCAGAAAGATGCCGACGAGAACAGAAGGGACGATATTGTTGCAGAAAACCCGGATCAGCTGACTGGCCCCTGCGACCCCCTGATTGATCTTTGCCGTGAACGTTCCGCTGTTGTCCTCGTCATAGCAGGATACCGGCTGCCGGAGAATCTTGCGGATGCTCAGATTCCGGAGAGATTTTTCCGAACTGACCACCAGCAGATCGACCCATACTCTGCGGAATATGCTGATACATTCCGCCGTCAGAAGAAGCAGCCCGAAAACGGTGAAAGCGCTGAGACCGGCCTGTACCGAATCGATTCTTCCCGAAGAGATTCCGTCGTAGATATCCCCCAGCACCACCGGCCATGCCGCCGTCAGAAATGCGCTGATACCTGAAAGAATCACGGCCGCCGCACAGCGGACTTTCTGGCCTCTGTCCAAAAAACGGATGATTTCTCTCATAGTTCTTAACTCCTTTCTTATTTCACCGACTTTTCTTCCCGGAAATGACGGGCCGAAAAGTTCCTCTCTTTTGGAAAAACTCCCGTTCGCCTTATCCGCAGGATATCGGCGAACGACCGTACTTTCTGCTGCAGTCTGCCGGCTTCCGGTCTCCGATGCCGGCGGACTGTTCTGCCTGTGCTGCCAGTATGCGGCAAAACAGGGCATAAAAAAAGAGAAGTGAGCGTTCGCAAGCGCTCACTTCCCGTGTCCGTATTTCATCATTCCGTTCTTTCATAATTCTGCTTTGCGGCAGACCGGTCCGGAACCATAAAACAACAAAAGCAGCCGGGCTTTCATAGTTTCCCGGATTTTCTCTCAGAAATCATATCTCTGCGCAGACGCTGACGTCCGTCACGCTTTTGTTTCCCGCAGCCAAAAGATCAGCATGACGACAGCGGCTGACGCCGAAGGAACCATGGGATACCTCCGCCCCTCATAAAGGATGCCTTCCGGCATAACGAAAAGCTTTTCCGATTTCAGATCCGGAACGGGAATCCAAAGAAATCCGCCCGTATCCGCTGCCGCGTCCACGTTGATGTCACCTTCCCTTCCGGCGTACATCTCGTCGAAACGCGCCTGCACCGCATCTTTCGTCTCCGCGCAGCGCGCGCAGAAGAGAAGCTGAGGCTTTCCGCCCTCCACCAGATTGCGGTAAGCGTATAGAAACCGCAGATCTTCGATCTTCTCCGCCGGGATTTTCAGCTCGTCCCGGATCTCCATCAGAACAGCGTTTTGGATACCCGAAAGTTTCAGCGGCGTTTTCGCGTCTTTCAGCGCGTAGCGTGTCTTCAGAGACGCCTGAACGCTGTCTCCGTAAAAGCCTTTTTCCACCGAAACATCCTTTCTGCGCTTCACCAGCGGCACATACCCGTCGGAGGAGATCAGAAAACCGTTGAAGCCCAGATGATTGGAAAGCTCCGATTCGGAAAGATCCTTCGGAAACGGACCGTCATACAGCTCGTCCCGCACCGTCCTGCCGTTTTTCAGACGGTAATCCATCGCCCGGTTTGTCAGGAGAGAGTAGAAATATTTCGTCCGGGACGTATGCATCACGAAAGTATTTTCTTTCTCCTCCCAGCTGTCCACACGGATATTCAGATTATTGTACACAAAAGATCCGTCATGAGCGTGATGCAGCTCCTCTTCGTGTTCTCTGATAAAAGCCGGCGGTTCATACATCTTTTCCGGCTTATCCCGGACGAGAATCTGCCGCTCCCAGAGCCTGCCGTCGCAGAGAACGGGAAAGACGAAGGCGCCGCTTTCCTCTTCCGCTCCGCTGATACCGTCCTTTTCTTCCATCCTGCGGCCGTTCTCTTCTCCCGCTTCGCCCGGACTCAGCCCGGTTTCCCGTTCCGTTCCGTCCGGCTGGATTCTGTTCCGGTACGTCACAAAACGGTCAGACTGATACATCTGTTTCGTGAGAAAGCCGTACTTCTGCGTCAGCTTTGCGGCATCCTCCTTCAAAAAGGCGGTATCTGCCTGCTGACCGGAGTTTTTCTCCTGCTGTTCCTGATCTTTCTCATGACGGCCATCATCGTTTCCTTGCTGACCGGAACCATTTTCCCGGCTGCCGGATACCGGACCCGAACCGTTCTTTTTCCGCCGGCCGGCCTGTGCCGTCTTCCCGTGGATCTCCTTCGCTCTCATGATCATCTGAGTTTCATGATCCCTGTAAATCCCGGTGATGAGTATTTCGAGAAATTTCGCGGCAGCTTCCGGATCATCGGCCGCCCTTTCCGTATAAAATTCCGGCAGATCTGCGTTCTGCTCCTCAAGTCTTTCGATCAGCCTGCCGAAAAGACCGGTATCACCATAATATCCCCGGAAAATCTGATCTGATATCTTCTGAAAAATGGCGATGCATTCGTTTCTGCTGAGACTCGGAAAATGATCGCCGTTCTTCCACTTCCGGAATGTCGCGTCTGTCACATCGAAATATTCCAGATTAAAATTCTTCTGCGTAAATCCTTTCGTGTCCTCCAGCGTCTTAATGATGCTGCTCAGAAGCACATCAAAGGTAATTTTTATCTTTTTTTCCAAATTTTATATCTCCCCTGTCTGCCGCCCGAAAGCTCCGTCTTCTGCCCGATCTCTTCCGTCAGGCCCGTCATCCGTTGTGTTTCGTCGGACCGTCTTTTTCCGGATTTTTTTCACCCGGTTCCTTTCACAACTCTACTATACCACACTTATGCCACATCCTGCCACGTGCCGCTTCCGCAAAAACGCTGCGGTATCCGACATCCGTTTTCCTCCCCTGCGCTGCCGGTGCTGCTGTCATCCGCAGTTGCTGACCGCCGCCTCCGACACCGGGGATTTCAGAATACGGAAGTATTCCCGCCCGAAACCAAAATGCGGCAGCGCAGATATCAGAACCGGAATTCCGCTCGTCGCCGAGCGCTCACGAGCGCTCCGTCCCGTTGAAGCTCCGGGAAAAATATTCTAAGATAAGCACAACAGGAGAACAGAAAACGGATTCCGCCGTTTCGGTGCCCTCCCTTTTTACAACCATTTTACCTCCTTTCTGTTTTTATATAGATGCGGACCGGAGGCGGAAGAAACATCCTGTTCTGTCTGCAGGGAGCCGGGATCAGATCCCGCGCTCCCTTCTCTTACGTCAGAAGACAAAAAATACGGAAAAGAAAGGAAATGATATATCATGCTGATTCAAAATCATGACAGAGACATAAATTCTGAAACAAACAGAAAGGACTGCGCCAAAGACAGCATCCGGGATTCCGTGCTCCTGAGCCGGAGACTGACGGAGCTCATATACCGTTCCGACAGTTTTGTCCGCCACGAAAACAAGCCGGCAGCGGGCAGGGAAAACAGGCCGGCGGGAATCTGCGATTCCGCTTTTACCTTCCCCGTCCTGTGCGATGCCTCCCTAAAAGAAAAAGAACTGCGCATCATCGACCGGCCCGACCGGTTCTACCGGCTCGCAGATTTCGCGCGCGCTCACTATGACGAGCTTTTTTCCTTCCATTCGGGCTCAGATCTTTACAATCAGACGAATATCCGCGTCGATCGATGGCTACAAGAGGATTCCGCCTTCACGATCCATACCTCCCGCACCACTTACTTCGATTCTCTGGTGACAAACAGAGCGATGGATTTCCGTCTGAGGTGCGGCACTACCGTGCGTGACGAACTTTATCACGGTCCTTTCCCGAAGGACCTCTCCGAATCGGAGCTTTCCAACCATCTGGGATTCAACGGTTTTATCGTGACGGCGGACGGTTTTATTCCTCTTGTGAAGAGGCGCCGGGACGTATCGACGGAAAAAGGTCTTTATGGCAACAGCATTCAGGCCTCCCTGAAGACGCGCTACGCCCTGCCGGAAAAGAATTCCTTCCTGACGGCTGAGGGAATCCGGAACAGCATCCGGAAGGAAATCCGGGATGAGCTGAAAATTCCGGAAGAAGAAATCCGTGAGCTGAAGCTGCTGTATGCCTGCCGCAATCTGATGGAAGGCGGCAAACCCCAGCTCCTTTTCCGGGCGGAATGCACCCTGACCCGGGAAGAAATCCGGCAGCGTTTCCGCGAAAAAATGCGGCAAGAGGAAGAACAGATGACGGTGGACGGGAAGGAATTCCTCTGGATTCCGGAAAAAGAACTGCCTCATCTCTTTCTGTTTCCTGGAGGAATCGTCCGGCAGGGTATCATCATCCCCATGTCCCCCTTCTCTGTCGCTGCCATCGCTCTTCTGATCCGTCACGGAAATTCTGTGGATTTTTCCGCACCGCGCTCCGCCTCCGCATAATCCGGATCTGTAGTGTGTTTTTTCTCCGCAGCTTGCAGACGGCGCAGCGATCGTTTATGATAGTTTCAGAAAATCAGAGGACAGACCGTTTTTATCAGGCGGAAGACCGGATTGCGGTTTTCCGCCGTTTCAGATATACAAAAAGTCAGATATAGATATATCATCCGATATGTAAAATAGAAGGAAATATGTATGGAAAAGAAAAAAATCGCCGTGGCAGGAGCCGGTTATGTCGGTCTTTCTCTGGCCGTGCTGCTGGCGCAGAAAAATGAGGTGTATCTCTACGATATCTCAGAGGAAAAGACGGAGATGATCCGCCGGGGAATTTCACCTGTCCGGGACAGAGAACTGGAGGAATATCTGGCGTCAAAAAAGCTGAATCTGAAGGCTGTCTCTGACGCAAAGACAGCATTTGCCGGTTCCGTATTTATCATCATCGCCGTTCCGACAGATTATGAGGAGAAAACGGGACGATTCAACACCTCCGCCGTGGAATCGGTCCTTTCCCTGGCAGAAAAATATGCGCCGGAAGCCTTTTCTGTCATCCGATCCACCGTCCCCGTAGGCTATACCTCTTCCGTCCGGAAAAAGACGGGAAACCGCAATATCTTCTTTTCACCCGAATTCCTCCGGGAGACGAAAGCCCTGTATGACAATCTGCATCCGTCCCGGATCATCGCAGGCATCGATCCGGACGATCCGCGGCAGACCGAAGCCGCCGGCATCTTTCTCTCGCTGCTTCAGGAAGGTGCCCGGAAGCGGGATCCGGAAATTCTGATCATGAAATCCTCCGAGGCGGAAGCCGTCAAGCTGTTCTCCAACGCTTATCTCGCCATGCGGGTCAGCTTTTTCAACGAACTCGACACCTATGCGGAGCTGAAGGGTCTCGACACGCAGCGCATCATCCGCGGTGTCTGCCTCGATCCGCGCATCGGCGACTGGTACAATAACCCCGGCTTCGGCTACGGCGGCTATTGTCTTCCGAAGGATACAAAACAGCTGCTGTCCGATTACAGCGGCGTCCCCCAGAGCCTGATCCGCTCCATCGTCGACGCCAACGACACGCGAAAGGATTTTATCGCCGGCCGTATTCTGTCGCTGGCCGGTTATACGGCGGAGCCATCTGCGCCTTCCGCGGTTTCTGCCGCTCCCGCAGATTCTTCCGGCTCATGCGTCATCGGCGTCTACCGTCTGATCATGAAGAGCGGCAGCGACAACTTCCGACACAGTGCCGTCCTCGATATCATAGAACGTCTGCGCCGCGAAAACGGCATCGATCTTCTCATCTACGAACCGGCTCTTGCGGGAGACGCCGTGCCTGCCGGCTGCCGCGTCACATCAGATCTGAAAACATTCAAGACTGAGTGCCGCATCATCCTCGCCAACCGTTTTGAGGAAGCGCTGGAGGATGTAAAAGAAAAAGTGTACACCCGGGACGTGTATCACAGAGACTGAAAATTCCGGAAGCTGAAGAATCAAAAAAGATTGACTCCTCTCAGACATTCACCGTCGTCTTTCAGGTCGCGGTAGCCGGCATTCTCGCCGTCTGGCGCGGAAACGGCTTTACCGCGCTTTTTCTCCCTGACTATCTGACAGCCTGCTGCCTGAACTTCATCATGGCACTGCCCGCGCAGCTCCGTTTTGAAATTCTGATTCTAAATTACTCCGGCGGATAATATGTTTATACCAGACTACTCAAGGGGGAAATTTTTATGGACACATACAATGCGTACGATATTTACAGAGATATCAGAACGAGAACGGGGGGAGACATCTACCTCGGCGTCGTCGGACCCGTGCGGACGGGAAAATCCACATTCATCCGGAATTTTGCAAACCTCATGATCCTGCCCTATGTGGAGGATGCCGGCGTCGCGGCGAGGATCCGGGATGAGCTGCCTCAGAGCGGGACGGGACGGACGATCATGACGACGGAGCCGAAATTCGTTCCGGCGGAAGCCGCCGAAATCCGTCTGGGCGGCAATATGTCCTGCCGCGTGCGCCTCATCGACTGCGTAGGCTATATGGTGGACGGCGCATCCGGCTCTCTGGAACCGGGAGAAAGCGGAGAAATCCGCATGATCTCCACTCCCTGGGATGACGAGCCCCTGCCCTTCGACGTGGCCGCAGAGACGGGAACGCGCCGCGTCATCACAGAACACTCCACCGTAGGCGTCCTCGTTACCACAGACGGCAGCATCAGCAGCATACCGCGCAGCCAGTACGCCGAGTCAGAGGAGCGCGTCGTAGTGGAACTGAAGCGGGCAGACAAACCTTTCGTCATCGTCCTCAATACGACAGATCCCTATTCGGAGGAAACGCTGGCGCTGGCCGGAACGATGGAGGAAAAATATGACGCTCCTGTCATTCCCGCAGACTGCCTCCATATCACGGAAGAAGATATCAGTGAAATTATCACCGATATCCTCTATCAGTTTCCTGTCTCCCGGATCAATATCAGCCTGCCCGGCTTCATCGACGGTCTCGACGTCTCCCACAACATCAAGCAGCAGCTGATTCAGAACGTCAGAGAATGGAGTGAGAAAATCGAAACGCTGCGGGATGTCATTCAGTCCTGCGGGGAACTGGCCGACGGAGAGGTCATCCGGACGGCGGAGATCACCGCCACCGATCCCGGAACGGGAAACAGCACCGTGGAGCTCACCTGTGTCAGCGGCCTGTTTTACAAAGTGATCGGCGAGATTATGGAATGCAGCGTAAAAAATGACCGACATTTCTTCGAACTGATCCGCGACTTCTCCCATGCAAAAAAGGCCTATGAAAAGCTGCAGAGCGCCCTGAAAGAAGTGGAGGAGTGCGGCTATGGCATCGTGCGCCCTCAGCTCTCGGAGATGGAGCTCAAAAGTCCGGAACTGTTCCGACAAGGCAGCAAATACGGTGTGAAAATACGGGCGAAAGCCCCTTCTCTTCACATCATCCGAACCGATATCACCACAGAGATTTCTCCGATCGTGGGATCGGAAAATCAGAGTCAGGACCTCATCCGATATCTCAGGGAACAGTTTCAGGAAAATCCCGGAGGAATCTGGGAGACGAATATTTTCGGAAAGACGCTGTACGAAATGGTCACCGACCAGATTGACAGCAAACTCAACAGCGTGCCGCAGGAACTGCGCTTCAAGATACGCCGCTCCCTGCAGCGCATCAGCGACGAAGGGAAAGAATATTTCATCTGCATCATCATCTGAGAAAAAGTTCCCGGAAACATGGCAGCCGGAAAAGAATGATTCGGATCGAAAAAAATTATTCGGAAAGGAAATCTTCGATTTCCGATTCTCCGATGACAGGGATCCCCTCCTCCTTCAGCATGCGGACGAAAATGCCGTCGCCTCCGACAAGTCTTTTGGAAAACGTTCCGTCGTAGACTTCACCGCTGCCGCAGGAAGGACTTCTCTCCTTCAGAACCGCCAGGCCGCACTGAAAATACCGGGCCAGATGCATCATGGCCCGGGCGCCGCGGTAAAATTCCTCCGTCACATCGCATCCTTCCCGTGAAACAACCCGGTCTCCCAGGATTTCCGAAGGAACCCTCGGCACCGGCAGACCCCCGTAGACCTCGGGGCAGACGGGAATCAGATGATGCTTTTCCCGCAGGCGGTCCGCCGCGCCGCAGTAATTGTGGCCGCCGTCATATCGGCATTCCACACCTAAAAGACATGCGCTTATGAGTATGTTCATTTTATTTTCCTCTCTGAAAAGCGAATAGAAAGGAGATTCTGCTCCATCGGGACGAATCTCCGCAAAAGAGGCCCGGCAGCGCGCCGGGCCTCTTTTGTATTTTCTCTGTTTTCCTGTTTTAGTCTTCGTGCTTTTTTTCGCGTCCCATCAGGATGCGTACCGCCTCTGAGGCAGTCGTCTCTTTGCGTATCACGCGGTAAAGCTGCTCTGTGATCGGCATTTCCACTCCGTGCAGAGCGGCCAGTTCGTAGGCGGCTTCCGTAGTATACATCCCTTCTACCACCATTCCAACTTTTTCCGTGGCTTCTTCCGGATCCGTTCCCTCGCCGATCATGATGCCGCAGCGTCTGTTTCTGCTGTGCATGCTGGTGCATGTGACGATCAGATCACCCACGCCGGACAGTCCCATGAACGTATTGCGATCCGCTCCCATTTCCACGCCCAGCCGGGCCATTTCCCGAAGGCCCCGCGTCATCAGCGCCGCTTTCGCGTTGTCGCCGTATCCCATTCCGTCCGAAATGCCGGCACACAGCGCGATGATATTCTTCAGAGCGCCGCCCAGCTCCGTGCCGATGACATCGAGAGAAGTGTAGACGCGCATGGAATCCGACATGAAGAGATCCTGCACATAGGATGCTGTCCCCATGTCCCGCGAAGCCGCGATCAGCGTCGTCGGCAGACCCTTCGCCACCTCCTCCGCGTGAGACGGGCCGGAGAGCACGGCAAAGCGCAGCTTCGGATCGACCTGCTCCGCGATCTGCGAGATGCGCAGATGCGTTCCCCGCTCGATGCCCTTGGAACAGTTTATGACGGGTATGCCATTTCCGAGGTATGCCCGCGTCTCCTCCAGACAGGAACGGAACGCCTGGGCCGGTACCACATAAACGGCCGCTTCGGCTCCGTCAAGCGCCTCCTTCGCGTCATCGGTAAAAGAAACACCCGGGCCGATGGCCGCTCCCGGAAGATATCTGCTGTTCTCTCCCGTTCTCCTCATCTCTTCGATGGCGCTGGAATTTCTTCCCCACAGACAGACATTCCTTCCGTTTTTCGCCAGCGAAATCGCCAGAGCGGTTCCCCAGCTTCCGGCGCCGAGAACCGCGATTTTTCTTTCTTCCATCACAACAAAACTCCCTGATTTTTTCCAGTTTTATCCATAGTCACGCCGACAGTCCCGTTTACAGTTCCATCCGACGTAACTTCTGAGCTGCGCCTTTTTCCGGAGCCCGGTTTTACTCTTTCTTTTTTCCCGAAAAACTCACCGGCGGCTCTTCGCCCCGGGCCAGTCTTACGATATTAGTGCGGTGCCTCCACAGGACGATCAGCGCCACCACCAGCGCCCAGATAAGATAGGTTCTGTCAAACACCGCCATGAAAACCGGCAGGGAAACGGCCGCCGCGATGGAACCGCAGGAAACCCGGCGGGTGATTACCATAAACAGCGCCGCACAGGCCAGACATAAAAGGCCGATCCGCCAGTCAAAAGCTAAAAGGACGCCGAATCCCGTGGCGATGCCCTTTCCGCCCTGAAACCGCTGGGTCACCGGCCAGATATGGCCTAAAAATGCCGCGGATCCGCAGACGATAGCGCCGTTGTCTCCCAGAAGCGATCCTCCGATCAGGACGGGAACGGCGCCTTTCAGGATATCCACCAGCAGCGTGATCGCCGCGGCTTTTTTCCCCAGGGTGCGCAGCACATTTGTCGTCCCCGGGTTGCCGCTTCCCTCCTTATGTATATCCACGCCGTAGGCTCTGCCCACCAGCGTGGCCGGAGAGATATTGCCGATAAAATAGCTGACTGCCGCCAGCAGAATCCAGACGACAGGTGAATGAAAATCAGTCAACGGAATCCTCCCCTTTTTCCCGGAATACGAATTTGATCGATGTACCGGTAAATTTAAAATTCTCTCTCAGCTTATTCTCCAGATAGCGGGAATAGGAGAAATGCATCAGCTCCCGCTTGTTTACCTTAAAGGCGAAGAGCGGCGGCTTGACGCCCACCTGAGAGACATAATAGATCTTCAGCTTCTTTCCCTTATCGGAAGGCGGCTGCTTCATCAGCGTCGCGTCGGCGATTACCGCATTCAGCTGTCCGGTAGGAATCCGTTTCGCTCTCTGCTCCGCCACCTCTCCGGCCAGATCTAAAACTCTCATCATCCTCTGCCCTGTCTTCACGGAGATGAAGAGAATCGGCGCATACGGCACAAAAGACAGCTCGGAGCGGATCATCCTTTCAAATTTTCCCATGGTATGTGTATCTTTTTCGATCAGATCCCACTTGTTTACCGTGAGAATGATACCCTTGCCCGCTTCATGGGCAAGACCGGCAATCTTTTTGTCCTGCTCCGTCACTCCCTCCGATGCGTCGATCATGACGATGCAGACGTCGCTGCGCTCGATGGAAGTGATAGCGCGGATCACGCTGAAGCGCTCGATATCCTCCGTCACCTTTTTTCTGCGGCGGATTCCCGCCGTATCGATCAGCGTGTATTTCTGTCCTTCATGTTCGAAAGGTGTGTCGATGGAGTCCCGGGTCGTCCCCGCGATATCGCTGACAATCACCCGTTCTTCGCCGATCATGGCATTGATCAGAGAGGATTTCCCCACATTCGGCTTTCCGATGACGGCGATTTTAATCGTGTCATCTTCCTCCTGCTCTTCCTCTTCCTTCGGAAATTCCGCCACGATGAGGTCCAGAAGATCACCCAGATTCAGCACATTGGCCGCGGAGACGGGAACGGGTTCTCCCAGACCAAGTTCGTAGAAGTCATAAAAGCTGTCCGGCAGCTTCGGCGTATCGATCTTGTTGACGACGAGAATCACGTTTCTTCCCGTCCTCATAAGCATATCCCCTACTTCCCTGTCCGCTGCCGTCAGGCCTGCTCTTCCGTCCACGAGGAAGAGGATCACATCGGCGGTCTCGATGGCAATTCTCGCCTGTTCCCGCATCTGAGAAAGGATAATATCTTTGGAATCCGGTTCAATTCCTCCGGTATCGATCAGAATAAACGGAATACCGTTCCATTCCGATTCCGCATAGATCCGGTCTCTCGTAACGCCGGGGGTATCTTCGACGATGGAGATCCGACTGCCGACGATCTTGTTGAAAAGCGTCGATTTTCCCACATTCGGTCTGCCCACCACGGCTACAATCGGTTTTTTCATCCGTATTTTCTCCTCTACTTTGAAAACAGTGCATCGGCGAACATGGCAGGATCGAACTCCTGCAGATCGTCCATTCCTTCACCGACGCCGATAAACTTGACGGGAACGTCAAACTCATCGGCCAGGGTGATGACGATCCCGCCTTTCGCTGTACCGTCCAGCTTCGTCAGCACGATGCCTGTCAGCTCCGCTACGCTGCCGAATTCCTTCGCCTGGGAGACAGCGTTCTTTCCGGTGGCCGCATCCAGAACGAGAAGAGTCTCCCGCGCTGCCTCCGGAAATTCCCGGTCGATGACTTTATTCATCTTTTCCAGCTCCTGCATGAGATTCTTCTTATTCTGCAGCCGTCCCGCCGTATCGCAGATCAGCACATCCGTGTTTCTGGCCTGTGCCGCCTTGATGGCATCGAAAATGACAGCCGAGGGATCCGCTCCCTCCTGATGGCGGATGACGGGCACGCCCACCCGGTCTCCCCAGATCTCCAGCTGCTCGATGGCAGCGGCCCGGAATGTATCGGCAGCGGCCAGCATGACTTTTTTCCCGTCTTCCTTCAGCATATGAGCGATCTTGGCGATGGATGTGGTCTTTCCCGATCCGTTTACGCCGATCATGAGAATGACAAGAGGCACGGAAGAGGAGAGCCCGCAGCCCGATTCCTTCGTGATCAGATCTTCGATGATCTTTTTGATCTGTTCCATCACCTTATCCGGGGTATCCAGCTTTTCCGTCTTGATATCTCTGCGCAGGCGCTCGATGATTTTCCCCGTCGTCTCCATACCGATATCGGAGAGAATGAGAGTCTCCTCCAGCTCCTCCATCATTTCCTCATCGATCTCCGGCCTCTGAAAGATCACGTCCTCGATCTTTTCCACCATGTTGTTTTTCGTCCTGGTCAGACCTTCTTTCAGCCGGCCGAAAAACGATTTCTTTTCTCCGAAAGCCATACCGTATCGTATACTCCTTCCTGATATCACGCGCTGCGTGTTTTCTGTTCCAAATGTTCTTTTTTCCTCTCAGCGCACCGATTCTTCGATCTGATCCGCCATCTTTTCCGCATCCTTCAGCCTGAGAGAGAGCACCGCGGAGATGCCCTTCTCCGGCATCGTAATACCGTACAGAACGTCGGCATGCTCCATCGTCGCCTTCTGATGCGTTACCAGAACAAACTGAATTCCGCTGAAATTTTCCAGATAACCGGCAAAACGTCCGATATTCGCTTCATCCAGAGCCGCTTCCACCTCGTCGAGAATGCAGAAAGGTGTCGGCTTCGCTCTGAGTACGGCAAACATCAGCGCCACAGCCGTCATCGTCTTTTCTCCTCCGGACAGCAGATTCATATTCTGCAGCTTCTTGCCCGGCGGCTGAACCGCAATCTCGATGCCGGCTTCCAGAGGATCGTCTCCCACCAGAGAAATGCGGGCCTTTCCGCCTCCGAACAGTTCCGTAAAGACAGACTGAAAATGTCTGCTCACCGTATCGAAACATTTTCTGAAATCTGAGCGGATTTTCTGATCTGTCTCTCCGATGATGCGTTTCAGTGAAGAAATCGCTTCCGTCAGATCTTTTCGCTGACCGTCCAGGAATTCATATTTTTCCTTTACCGATGCATACTCGGCCACGGAACCCGTGTTGACATTTCCCAGTTCCTTCAGTCTGCGCTTAAGCCGCTTCGATTCCCGGACTGCCTCGTCAAAATCGGCGCATGCGGCGCTCCGCTCTTTCGCTTCGAGGTAAGATATCCCGAATTCATCCCAGAGACGGTCTTTCAGACTCTTCGCACCGTCCTCCGCGCCTTCCAGCCGTACGGAGACTTCACTGCGCTTCGTACTCAGTTCGAGAATCTGTCTGTCAGATACCTCTTTTTGTTTCGTCATCTGTGAGAGACGCGCCGCCAGCCCGGATTTCTTCTGCTGCAGCTGATGGAGATTCTCCGCCTCGGAATCATCGCGGGACTCCGCCTCCCGAAGCTGTCTTTCCGCTTCTTTTGCCTGCTTCTCCAGTTTCTGAGCTTCTTCCTCAGAACGGCGGAGGGAAGCTTCCTTGGCACCTATATCCTCCGTCAGTGATGAAATCGTATCCTCCGTCCTCCGGATCAGATTTTCCGTTACGGAAATCTGCCCGCGGATCGATTCGATCTCCAGCTTCTGCGTCGTGATTTTATTTCCAAGTTCTTCCAGACTTTTTCGCGTTTTCTCTACGCCGGCGATATCTTCCTCCGTCTCTTTTCTCCGTTCCGCCGACTGCTGCTCCAGCTGCGCCGTTTCATGCCGCAGCTTTTCCGTCGCAGCCTCCGTCTCCGACAGTTCCTGCCGGATCCTGTCCATTTCTCTCCGGACTCTCGCTCTCTGATTCTGCTGTTCTTTCAGGCGGCTTTCCGCTGCTGAAAGCTCCCGGTTCGCCTCCACAAGCCGGATTTCCGCATCTTTCTGTGCTTCCTGCAGCCTTTTAACATCTTCCTGCGCTTTTTTCTGTTCGTCCTGCTGACGGACCAGCTCTCCACAGAGCGCTTCTTCTTCCTGCGTCAGTTTTTTCAGAGCATCCTCCGCCCGGGACAGCTGCTTTTTCCTGTCCAGAATACCTCCGCTTTCCTTTCGGCGGTACGCACCGCCGGTAATCGCTCCCGCAGGGCTGACGGATTCTCCGTCCAGTGTAACACAGCGGAAATTCCGGTGTTTTGCCGAGAATTTTACCGCATGATCCAGCGTATCGATGACTGCGACTCCTGACAGAAGATATTCCACAATCCTCTGGAAGCGATCTTCTGTCTGAACACAGTCAGCCGCTTCCGCCAGAAATCCTTCTTCTCCCTGCAGAGAAGCGTCGTGACGCCTCTGATCCGTCCGCATGCCGGAAAGCGGCAGAAAAGTCAGTCTGCCCGCTTTATATTTTTTCAGCAGCCGGACAGCATCTTTAGCGCAGGATTCGTCGCTGCAGATGATATTCTGCATCCTCTGCCCCAGCGCTGTCTCCACTGCCGTCTCATATCCCGCCGGTACACTGATCAGATCTCCCACCGTTCCGTAGATCCCGGAAAGATCTGAGCGGCGCATGATAAAGCGGACGGCAGAATTATACCCTTCATAGGAATCATGCAGCTGACGGAGAGTATCCCTGCGCGCTTTCTCTTCGCTCTTTCTGCGGCGAATATCCTCGAGACGGCCGGACAGTTCCGCAGTCTTCTCCTCCGTCTGCTTTTTTATCATCCCGGCTTCCGCTGTACGCCGCGCAAATTTCTCCGCTTCCGAACGAAGATCCTGCGCGCAGCGGACCATCTCTTCATAGGAATCCGATGTCTCCTCCTCATCCCGCTGTGCGGAAAACACTTCATCCAGCTGCTCTTTTCTCTTCTTCAGCGAGTCACACAGATTCATAAGGCCGGCCAGCTCTGCTTTTCTGGAGGAAATCTGTACACCGAACTCATAAAGAATGTTCTTTCCCTCTTCGCCTCTCGATTCCATCTCTTTGAGACGTTTCGATTCGCTGATAAAGCGGGCATTTTTTTCCTCCAGCCCCCGCTGTGCTTCTTCTCCGCTCTTTTTCAGAGCATCAGACTGTCTGCGCAGCGATTCTCCGGCCGCCTCTTCTTTTTCCAGCCTGGCGGACAGTTTTTCCTTTTCCGCGCAGTAATCCCGTATATTTTCCAGCAGTGATTCTCTTTTTTCCAGAAAGAGCTTTCTGCTGTCCGCAAGCCTGCGTATTTCACCGGAGCGCTGCATCATGCGGTCGCGCTCCTCCATATCTCTGCGGTCCAGTTCTTCTCCTTCCGTCTGCAGCTTCCGGATCTGTTCTTCCAGAAGGCGACGTTCGCGCTCCGCCTCTTCGGAACGCTGTTTCAGATCTGCAGCCATGCTCTGAAGCGCCTGGTGCTCGCAGTCCGCATCTCCGATTTTTTTCAGAATCACGGATATTTCCGCATCCCGATATGCCGCATCGAGCTCCAGATAACGCTCCGCTCTTTCGGATTCCTCTTTCAGCGGACCGAGTCTTTCCTCCAGTCCGGCGATGATATCATTGACTCTGTCCAGATTGGAACCGGCGGCGGCCAGCTTACGCTCCGTCTCCGCCTTTTTATTCCGGTATTTTACAATTCCCGCCGCTTCTTCAAAGATCCCGCGCCGGCTCTCCGGTCTGCCGCTGATGATATCTGCGATTTTTCCCTGTCCGATGAGAGAATATCCGTCGACGCCGATTCCCGTATCCATGATGAGTTCCCGGATGTCCCGGAGGCGGCACTGGGAGTCGTTGATATAATATTCGCTCTCTCCTGAACGGTACATCCGTCTGGTGAGGGAAACCTCGGAAAAGTCCACAGGCAGACTGCCGTCGGAATTATCGATGACCAGGGTCACCTCTGCCATTCCCCGCGGCTTGCGCGAAGCGGTTCCTGCAAAAATCACCTCATCCATCTTTCCGCCCCGCAGCATCTTCGGGCTCTGTTCTCCCAGAACCCATCGCAGCGCATCGGAAATATTGCTCTTTCCGCTGCCGTTAGGACCTACGACACATGTAATACCTCTGCCGAATTCGATAGTAACGGGATCAGCGAAGGATTTGAAGCCGTTCATGCTGATCTTTTTAAAATACAAATTAACCTCTCATCTTTTCCAGCGCCTGTTTCGCCGCGTTCTGCTGCGCCTGCTTCTTACTGTTTCCGGATCCCCGGCCGATTACCACGCCGTTGTTGCGCAGCGAGACGAAAAATGTCTTGTCGTGATCCGGACCGGATTCCCGGTCGATCTTATAGGTAATATGCGCTTCTCCCCTCGACTGAAGAATCTCCTGGATCGCCGTCTTATAGTCATTTTCCAGCCGGCCGTTCAGAGCATCCTCGATCACATCGCCGAAGAGACGCAGGATGACGCCCCGTACGCTTTCCCAGCCTCCGTCACGGTAGACAGCACCGATGGTAGCCTCCAGGGCATCCGCTGCCAGGGAACGGTTTTTCTTGTGCATGAAAGAAATCTGTTCCCCGTGACCGAGCCGCATATAATCCACCAGATGCAGTTCCTCCGCTTTGCGGAAGAGCGACTGCTCACAGACGACAGAAGCTCTCAGACGACTCAGGTCGCCTTCCTCATTGTCTGTCAGCCTCACGTAAAGCTCGTCCGCGATCACCGCGTCAAAAACGGCGTCTCCGAGAAATTCGAGACGCTCGTTATTTTCATTATAACTCAGTTTATGTTCATAGCAGTAGGAGCTGTGCGTCAGAGCGTTGCGCAGCAGCCTTTCATCACAAAACGAATAACCCAGAACGCGGCATAATTCCGATAAATCTCTCCTGTCCCTACTCACTGATCGCTATTTCCTCCAGTTCGATAACAGAATCCCGAATGATTCCCACCACGTTATGCTCTACATAAGAAACGCCCTTGATAATGGCGCTCTTTACACCGGCTGCTTCGGAGGAACCGTGCATCTTTACCACCGGTCCCTTCACGCCCAGAATCGGGGCTCCGCCGTATTCTGAATAATCAAAATCCCGTTTCAGCTCTCTGAGCTGATTTGAGAGCATCAGTGCTCCCAGTCTTGAGCGCGTCGTAGCATTCAGTTTCTTCTTCAGCAGATCCATGACTTTCTGCGCCAGCCCTTCCGTGAGCTTCAGAAGCGTGTTGCCCACAAAACCGTCGCACACCAGTACGTCCGCCGCACCGAACGGCACATCCCGCGCTTCCACATTTCCGATGAAGTTAAGATTGCTCTTTTTCAGAAGCTGATACGTCTCTTTGAGCATCGTCGTTCCCTTTTTCTCTTCGGAGCCGATATTGATCAGACCTACGGTCGGAGAAGGAAAGCCCAGTACCTTATTCATATAAATACTGCCCATGGTGGCAAATTCCAGAAGATTATCCGGCTTGCACTCCGCATTGGCTCCGGCGTCGACGAGGAAGGAGACTCCGCTTCCAAGAATCGGATATGTCATGCCGATGGCCGGCCGGTCGATGCCGGGTATTCTTCCCAAATTAAAAAGAGCTCCTGCCATCAGGGCCCCTGTATTTCCGCCGGAGATGGCAAAATCGCATTTTTTCTCCCGTACGAGCATGATCGAACGGATCATGGAAGAATCCTTTTTCGTCCGTGCCGCCTTTACCGGCGGATCATCATTCAGAATGACTTCCGGTGCATGGACGATTTTGATCTGATTCCGATCGAATCTGTACTTTTTCAGCTCCCTGCGGATCGTATCCTCCGGCCCTACGATGTAAATTTCATCTTTGATGATCTGTGCGGCCTCCACACAGCCTTTTACGATTTCCTGCGGGGCGTGATCTCCGCCCATTCCGTCGACTGCTATTCTCATTTCTGCATTCCCTCCGGTCATACATTTCCCAATACGTTAGATATCGTATAAGTATACCACAGCCGGCGGTATATTGCAAAGATTTCAGCCTTCTTCAACCGCCCGCAGTCCGTCAGAAAGACGGGGAAATACCGCTTCCGGACATGCAGCATCGTGCATGTCCGGAACAGAACGGAAAACATGGAAAGTCTCTGCCGCCTCCGAAGCTTTTTATAATTTCACACCCTTTTTCAATTCAGTGCATTCACATCCGACGCTTCCCAGAGTCCGTGGCGGCTGCTGTAGACCAGCGCACGGCGGAACTGTTCTTTTTCATTCAGAGTAAACTCCGCTTTCTTCGGACCGTCCGCATTCAGCACCTGGCGGTGGCCGCCCAAATCTGTCTGAATGTAGGCCCAGCCCATATGATCACTTCTTCCCACACTGTGCGGCACGTTGCCCGCGTCTACCGTCACCTTTCTGCCTTCCAGACGCACCTTCGGAAGATTTTCTTTCAGATCTCCCTGAGCGTTCGCATAAAGACGCTCCATGTCGTTTCCGCAGCAGCGGATACGGATCCCGGAGTCATTGAGCATACCTATGAGATTTCCGCAGTGACTGCACAGATAAAATTTCTGCTCTCCGTCAGGATCCGCACTTTCGTACCGGTCTGCATCCCGCTTTTCTCCTGACGCGTTGCAGGCCTCTCCGGCGATTTCCGATCCGTTCAGAATGCGCTGCTCATACATTTCCTCTGTCTCACCGCTTTCGGAACGCATCGTCCCTCCCATATACATCGTATTTTTCTCCATAATAAAAACCTCCTTACATATATCTGATTTCCACCGTCTCCGTTCTGTGCGGACCCGTCCATACCCGTACAAAATACGGACCGCATCCGGGCAGATCCGTTCCCCCGGACAGATAGCGGACAGATATATGTAAAGAGGTTTCTCAAAAAGACTCATGATTTTTTTCCCGCGGGATGAAGGACCGCGTCGTGCGGCGCGATCTTTTTCCTCATCTTTTATTTTGTACTGTTCCTGCGGGATTTATAGCGGAATTGCCTTCTTTCCGACTATTTTTTCTTTTTTTTCTGCACCGAAAAGCCGAACTTTCCGATCTTTTTCCCCTGTCCGAAATAGGCTCCATGACTGTAGATCAACGGTGCCGACGCGGCAAGATCGAAATGTCCGTTCTCATCCATGTAGTCCGAATCCGCTGTCACTCCCAGAACCTCGGCGAGAAACATATCATGGGATCCCAGAGGGATGACCTGCTTTACGCGGCATTCGATATTCACAGGGGATTCCGCGATGGAAGGTACCGAAACGTATTTCGACGGAACCGGTGTCAGGTGCATCTGAGCAAATTTGTCCACATCTCTCCCAGATCTGACGCCGCACCAGTCGGTTGCCTCCGCCAGAGATTCTGTCGTCAGATTGATGACGAATTCTCCGCTCTCCCGGATGATATCATAGGAATACCGCTCCGGCCGGACGGAGATATATACCATGGCCGGATCGCTGCAGACAGTACCTGTCCAGGCCACCGTGATGATATTCGGCTTTTCGTTTCCCCGCCTGCAGCTGACCATGACGGCCGGCAGCGGGTACAGCATGTTGCCGGCTCTCCAGTACTCTTTTTTCCCCATCTCTTCTTTCTCCTGTTTCTCCCGTTTTTTCCGGCTTTCCTCTTCTTTGCCTGTTTTTCTCTTTGCCTGTTTTTCGGCGACACCATATTTTTCCGGAAGCCGTGCGTTTTTCCATCGGATGCACGGCTTCCGGAAAGACGAAAAACCGGCTGTTTCGGCATTTTCAAGTTTACGATAACATGTTATCGTAATATACTATCGGTTTATTTTTCCGATGTCTCTGCGGAACTGGGCACCTTCAAAGGAAATTTTTTCCACATTTGCAAAAGCCTTTGCTCTCGCCTCATCGTTCGTTGCGCCGGTTGCCGTCACGCCCAGCACACGACCGCCGCTGGTGACGATCTTTCCGTCTCTTTTCGCGGTCCCGGCGTGAAATACGACCACATCTTCATCCACATCCCCGAGACCGGAGATCACTTTGCCCTTCTCATAGCTTCCCGGATATCCTCCGGAGGCCAGGACCACACATACCGAACGCCGGTCACTCCACCGGATTTCCGTCTGATCCAGCGTCCCGTCAATGCAGGCGTCGAAAATCTCCGACAGGTCGCTTTCCAGACGCATGAGAACCGACTGAGTCTCCGGATCGCCGAAACGGTTGTTGAATTCGATGACCTTCGGACCGTCTTCGCCGATCATGAGGCCGATAAACAGCACTCCGTGAAAATCCAGTCCGTCTTCCAGAAATCCCCGGATCGTCGGCTGTAGAATTTTTTCATCGATCTCCCGCTTCAGCTCCTCCGTGAAGATGAGGCTCGGCGAATAGCTGCCCATGCCGCCGGTATTAGGACCTTTGTCACCGTCAAAAATACGTTTATAGTCCTGAGCGGATTCCATAGGAACGATCGTTTTTCCGTCCACAAAACAGAGCATGGATGCTTCGATACCCCGCAGACATTCCTCCACGATCACTTTATCCGCCGCATCGCCGAAGATTCTGTCGCCCATCATCTCCTCCACGGCGCGCTCCGCTTCCTCGCGGTTTTCCGCCAGGATCACTCCCTTGCCGGCGGCCAGTCCGTCTGCCTTCAGGACCATCGGGTATCCGAAGATTCCGATATCTTTCTTCAGCGCTTCCTTCTCCGTATATTCTTTATATCCCGCCGTCGGGATACGGTGCTTCATCAGGAAAGATTTCGTAAAGGACTTGCTTCCTTCCAGCTGTGAACATTTTTTATCCGGTCCGAAGACACGGATCCCCGCTTCATTCAGCACATCGGTGATTCCCATGGAAAGCGGAACCTCCGGTCCGATGACTGCCATATCGATGGCTTCTTTTACGCAGAAATCCCGGATTCCTTCGAGATCCTCGGCTCCGATGGGAACGCATTCGGCCACCTCTTCGATTCCCGCATTACCGGGTGCACAGTAAAGTTTATCCACTCTGTCGCTCTGAGCCAGTTTCCATGCAATCGCATGTTCCCTGCCGCCGCTGCCAACGACTAATATTTTCATGCCCTTTTCCCTCTCTATAGCTTTCCTTCGCAGAACATGCACACGGCCTGCGGCAGAATCTCATGTTCCACCTCCAGAACACGCGCCGCCAGTGTATCCGGCGTATCGTCCTCCATCACAGGTACTGACTTCTGGAGGATAATTTTTCCCGTATCAACGCCTTCGTCCACAAAATGAACGGTCGCGCCGGACTCCTTCTCTCCTCCGGCCAGCACGGCTTCATGGACGTAATGGCCGTAGAAACCCTTGCCGCAGTATTTCGGAATCAGAGACGGATGAATATTGATGATTCTGTTGCGGTAAGCTTCGATGAGCTTCGGCTCAAGGACACTCATGTATCCCGCTAAAATGACGAGATCCGTCTTTTTCTCATCGAGAGCGCGGATAATCGCCTCCGTTCTGTCTTCCATCTGCGGATAATTTTCTTTTCCGATATATACGCCCTCTATGCCGTGATTGGCGGCACGCGTCAGCGCGTAAGCGTCTTTTTTGCTGGAAATCACCTGTACGATCTTTGCGTCCGGTATCTTTCCGCTCTCGATACTGTCGATGACGGCCTGAAGATTTGTTCCGCCGCCCGATACGAGCACTGATATATTTTTCATCTGTAACCTCTCGCTGCAGTCTCTGTTTACGCCGCAGGACTCTCTGAAATCCGCGGCATGCCGTTTTTCCGGACAGCTCCTATAAGATCTGATCTCCGTTAATGATTTCAATGCCTTCTTTGGCGGTGATTTTTCCGATTACCGACGGCTTTTCGCCGGAGGCCTGAAGAAGCGCGGTCACGCCTTCCGCATCCTTCGGATCCACTACCATGATCATGCCGATACCCATATTAAATGTAGAAAACATCTCACGGGCATCCACGTTTCCGCACTTCTTGATATAGCGGAAAATCTCAGGAACCTCCCATCTTCCCGTCCGGATCTCCGCACCGAGTCCCTCCGGAATGATTCTCGGAATATTTTCATAAAATCCGCCGCCGGTGATATGTACGACACCGTGAATATCATATTTTCCGAATACCGCCTTGCAGGCTTTCACGTAGATTCTCGTCGGTGTGATCAGCGCATCGCCCAGCGTGGTTCCCAGTTCTTCCACATAGTCTGCCACATCGAGGTCCATTTTATCGAAAAAGATCTTTCTGACCAGGGAATATCCGTTACTGTGGATGCCGCTGGAAGGCAGGCCGATGAGGATATCTCCCTCTGCCACCTTACTCCCGTCGATGATGCGGCTTTTATCCGCGATTCCCACGGCAAACCCCGCCATATCATACTCATCCTCCGCATAAAAAGACGGCATCTCCGCCGTCTCTCCGCCTACGAGAGAGCATTCTGAAAGAACGCAGCCGTCAGCGATGCCCTTGACGATATCAGCGATCTTTTCCGCCTGAACCCGGCCTGTGGCGATATAGTCCAGGAAAAACAGCGGAACGGCACCCTGGCACACGATGTCGTTGACGCACATGGCCACGCAGTCCTGTCCCACGGTATCATGCTTGTCCATCAGAAATGCGATCTTCAGCTTCGTTCCCACACCGTCCGTTCCCGATACGAGGACAGGCTCGCTGATATCGCCGAGATCCAGACGATACATGCTGCCGAAGCTGCCCAGCCCCGTAAGGACATTTTCGCTGAACGTTCTCTTCACATGATCCTTCATGAGCTCGACGGCTCTTCCGCCTTCCTTTGTATCGACGCCGGCATCTTTGTAGGTCAACTTTTCTCCCATATTTACACTCCTTTCTTCTCTTCCGAATCCCGGAAAAAGCGGCCGGAGATATCGGATGTTATCTCCTGTTATCTCCGTCTTTCTTCTCTCCGCCTTCTGCCGGGTGCCTTCGGAAAGGTTCAGTCGTATTCCCCGATGAACTGTCTCTTATCCGCTGCTTTTTCGTGCTCCGCCGCATAATCGAGATCCGAGAGTTCCACCGGATAATCTCCCGTGAAACAGGCATCGCAGATGTCATCTCCGAATCCGATGCAGTCCTTCAGCCCCTGAACGCTGATAAATGCCAGGGAATCCGCACCGATATGCTCTCTCATCTGCTCGATGGTAAGATTTGCCGCCATGAGATTCTTCCTGTTCGGCGTATCGATTCCCATATAACAGGAATGAGTGACCGGAGGTGAACTGATGCGGACGTGTACCTCGGCGGCGCCGGCATCTTTCAGAAGTCTGACGATCTTTCCGCTTGTCGTGCCCCGGACGATGGAATCATCGATCATGATGATCCTCTTTCCTCTTACATTTTCTTCTAGGACATTCAGTTTCATCCGGACGCTGAGCTCTCTCATCTCCTGCGTCGGCTGAATGAATGTACGGCCGACATATCTGTTTTTCACCAGTCCCTCGCCGAAAGGAATGCCGGATTCCTCCGCATAGCCGATGGCCGCCACCGTACCGGAATCGGGAACAGCGATGACGAGATCCGCGTCAACGCCGCTTTCCCGGGCGAGAATTCTTCCCGCTTCCCGGCGGGACAGATAGACACTCCTTCCGTCGATGCGGCTGTCCGTCCTGGCGAAATAAACGTATTCAAAAGAACACACCTTCTTCGGCGCGTTTTCCCGGAACATCACCGAGCGCAGCTCTCCGTTTTCCACGATGACGATCTCGCCCGGACGTACATCGCGCACGAATTCCGCCCCCTGGAGAGGAAAAACACAGCTCTCCGAAGCGATGACATATCCGTTTTTCGTGCGCCCGATACAGAGAGGACGGATCCCGTTGGCGTCCCGGACACCGATGAGCTTGTCACCCATGGTGATGACGAGAGCAAAAGCCCCCTCTATGATATTTGCCACCTTCGCCACGGCGGCTTCAATACTTCCCTCCTTCAGATGGCGGGCGATGAGAGCCGCGATGACTTCCGAATCGATGGTAGTCTGAAAGATATAGCCGTCATCCTGCATCCGTTCCCGCAGAACTTTCGCATTGACCAGAGTCCCGTTGTGCGCCAGTGCTAAAGAGCCCAGTCTGGAATAGACGACAAGAGGCTGCGCATTGGAAGCCTGACTTTCGCCCGCCGTCGAATATCTCACATGTCCGATGCAGATATCTCCCGGCAGCGTCTTCATGAGATCGTCGTCAAATACCTCCTGAACGAGTCCCATATCTTTATAGTAATTGATGTTTCCGAACATATTCGAGGCGATTCCGGCGCTTTCCTGACCTCTGTGCTGCAGGGAATGAAGTGCGAAGTAGACGTCCTTCGCGATATTCTGAGCTCCCGGGGACGAAATGCCCACGACGCCGCATTCATCGTGAAATTTGTCGTCATCCGTCAGCTGTGCAAGTTCCTGTTTCCGGTCTCTGTTGTCGTGCATTTATTTTTTCCTTCCGATTTCCGATACTGATTTCCGATTTCTTCTGTCCGATCCGTCCGCCTGTCGGTCAATTCTCGCTGTCCGTTCGATTCCCCGGCCGGCGGCTCAGCGGTTCAGCGGCGAAACGGATGGTACCGATGATATTACTGATGTTCTTCGACTCTCTTCAGGACTTCGCGGTAAGTTTCCTCCACATTGCCCAGATCTCTGCGGAAGCGATCCTTGTCCATTTTCTCACCGGTGTGGACATCCCAGAGTCTGCAGGTGTCAGGAGATATTTCGTCCGCCAGGATAATCTCTCCGTCACATTCGCCGAATTCGATTTTAAAATCGATCAGGCGCAGGTCGCTCTTGAGGAAGAATTCCTTCAGAAAATCATTTACCATAAAAGCATATTTTCTGACGGTATCCAGCTGCTCCTGAGTAGCCAGGCGCAGCGCCAGGATATGATCATCGTTGATCAGAGGATCGCCGAGAGCGTCATTTTTATAGGAAAATTCCAGCACGGTCTTTGCCAGTTCCGTGCCCTCTTCGACGCCGTATCTCTGAGAGAAGGAACCGGCAGCCACATTGCGTATGATAACCTCCAGAGGAAGGATTCTGACCGCCTTTACCAGAGTCTCTCTGTCGCTGAGCAGCTTTACGAGATGCGTCGGTACGCCTCTTTCCTCCAGCTGCTTAAAAATGATGGCTGACATCTTGTTGTTTACCACACCTTTTGACGCGATGGTTCCTTTCTTTTCCCCGTTAAATGCAGTGGCATCGTCCTTGTAGTCCACGATATAGAGCTTCGGATCATCTGTCTTAAAGACTTTCTTTGCTTTTCCTTCATAAAGCTGTTCCAGTTTCTGCATGATATTTTTCCTTTCCGGCCTGTACGCCTGTTATATGTTTCAGATCTGTCACTTCATTTATATTTGACGATATATCCAGATAATATATCAGCTATATATTCGTCATATATCAGCGTCGTGTTTCTTTTGCAGGACGTCACTTTTTCTGAAATTCCGCGTCCGTCCGCAGCACATCCTCTTCCATCTGCTTTTTGTACGCTTTCATCTTTTCCCTCAGTTCCGGATACTTCAGAGAAAGTATCTGAACCGCCAGGATTCCCGCATTTTCCGCTCCGTCGATGGCAACGGTGGCGACAGGAACGCCTTTCGGCATCTGTACGATGGAAAGCAGAGAATCCAGACCCGTCAGCGTAGAGGATTTTACGGGAAGTCCTATGACAGGCAGCGGTGTAAAGGCTGCCAGTACTCCTCCCAGATGTGCCGCTTTTCCCGCGGCAGCGATAATCACTTCAATGCCGTTTTCCTCGGCCTTCGAGGAAAATTCCATGGCTGCCGACGGTGTCCGGTGAGCGGAGATGATTCTCGTCTCAAATTCCACACCGAAATCTTTCAGGATTTTTTCTGTACGTTCTACCACAGGATAATCCGATTTGCTTCCCATTACGATTCCGACTTTCATCAATACGCTTCCTTTCTGAAATATCTGCCGAACCGGTCACCGGTCCGGTCCGCCGCTTCCTGACCGGAGCCGGAAGCGGCTTCTTTTTCCATATTCGTTTTCTATCTGAAATATCCGATCCCCGATTCAAACAGTTTCTGATCGAAATTGCCCGGAACATTGCGATAGAGATTTCTGCCAATACGCTCCGAATGTCCCATCTTTCCAAATACTCTGCCATCAGGTGAAAGAATTCCTTCTATTGCCTGATTGGAGTTATTCGGATTGAAGCGGATATCGGAAGTGGGATTTCCTTCCGGATCGACATACTGCGTGGCGATCTGACCGTTTGCCGCCAGCTTTCCGATCATCTCTTCTGAAGCGATAAAGCGTCCTTCGCCGTGAGATACCGGAATTGTATGGATATCGCCCACCTCTGTTCCCGCAAGCCACGGCGATTTTACCGAAGCGATCCGGGTATTTACGAGACAGGACGCATGTCTGCCGATGCTGTTATAGGTCAGTGTCGGCATGTCCTCCTCAGCCGGCATGATCTTTCCGTAAGGAACGAGTCCCAGCTTGATGAGCGCCTGGAAACCGTTGCAGATGCCCAGTATCAGGCCGTCTCTCTTCTCCAGAAGATCCGTCACCGCTTCCGCCACCGCAGGATTCCGGAAGACCGCGGTAATGAATTTCGCGGAACCGTCCGGTTCATCGCCGCCGCTGAATCCGCCCGGAATCATGATAATCTGACTCTCCCGGATCTTGCGGATCATCTGCTCGATGGACTCGTCAAGAAGCTGAGGCGTCAGATTCGCGATGATCTGCATCTCCACATCGCCGCCGGCTCTCTCAAAGGCTCTCTTGCTGTCCACCTCGCAGTTTGTTCCCGGAAATACCGGAATGAAAACCTTCGGACGCGCGATTTTCACAGCCGGACGCGCTGCACTGCGCTCTGCAAACCGGAATGCCTCCACCGGTCTGTCGTCCTCCTTCGCATGAGTAGGGAATACGGACTCCAGCGGCTCACACCACGCTTCGATCATCTCATCCAGCGTGATTTTCTCACCTGTATCCGCGATAACGATCTCCTGCGCATCTGTCGTCTCTCCCAGAATCTCGAAAGAAATGCCCTTCAGAAGTTCTTCCGCGTCATATTCCCGGCTGATTTCCAGAATCAATGCTCCTGTCTCCGCACTGTGAAGCGCCCGGCCGTATTTTCCCGTGATGACGGCTCCGATCTTATTGCCTGCCGCCATCTCGCACAGCGTAACGAAAATGCCTCCCGGGCCTACAGGATTCATCGACAGAATCTTTTTCTGAGCCGTCAGTTCCATGACGCGCTCCATATTCCTGCGGTATTGTTCAAAATCGATGACGCCGGATTTGTCTGTTCCCTGGTATACGTGTACCAGCGTACTGTCTCTCCGCTTCCATTCCGAAGAAACAACATCATTCGCATCGGCAGCTGCTACGGCAAAGGAAATCAGCGTCGGCGGAACATCGATATCCATAAACGTGCCGGACATGCTGTCTTTTCCTCCGATGGCCGGAATCTTCAGCTCTGCCTGAGCCGTCAGAGCGCCGAGAAGGGCGCCGAACGGCTTGCTCCAGCGCTTCGGATCGGTGCCGAGATGACCGAAATATTCCTGGAAAGACAGGCGCGCTTTCCGGTAATCTCCCCCCAGAGCGACGATCTTCGTGGCGGAATCCACCACTGCGTGGACAGCACCGTGATACGGGCTTTTTTTGGAGATAGCCGGATTGAATCCGAAAGTCATCAGAGTCGCCGTATCCGTTTCTCCGCCGGTGACAGGCAGTTTCGCCGCCATTCCCGCCGCAGGGGAAAGCTGATACTTCCCGCCCAGCGGCATCAGCACCGAACCTGCGCCGATGGTGCTGTCAAAACGCTCCACGAGTCCCTTCTGACTGGCATTTCCCAGCTCTCTCAGATAGTCCGCCAGAGGTTTTTTTGCTTCGTCCTTTCCATCGACAGAATCGTTCATGAGATCATCAGACGGTTCATCGATTTCGATGGTCGTCTTCTGTTTTACGCCGTTGGTATCCAGGAAAGATCTCTTAAGATCCAGAATGCATTTGCCCCTCCAGAACATCCGTACACTTCCCGTATCCGTAACGGAAGCGACTGCGACGGCCTCGAGATTTTCCTCTCCCGCATATGCTATGAATTTCTGCGCATCTTCCGCCTTTACAGCCACAGCCATCCGTTCCTGAGATTCGGAGATTGCCAGCTCCGTTCCGTCCAGTCCCTCATATTTCTTCGGTACGAGATCCAGATTGATATCCAGACTGTCTGCCAGCTCTCCGATGGCTACGGAAACGCCGCCGGCGCCGAAATCGTTGCAGCGGCGGATCAGCGTGGACACTTCCTTTCTGCGGAACAGACGCTGCAGATTCCTCTCAACAGGCGGATTTCCCTTCTGAACTTCTGCTCCGCAGGTGAGAATCGATTCTTCCGTATGTTCCTTGGAGGAGCCGGTAGCACCGCCGCAGCCGTCTCGTCCCGTTCTGCCTCCCACCAGGATGATCACATCGCCGGGGGCCGGACGTTCGCGCACCACATTTGCTTTCGGAGCCGCGCCGATGACAGCACCTACTTCCATCCTCTTCGCCACGTAATCGGGGTCATAAACCTCTGCCACTTTGCCGGTGGCGATCCCGATCTGATTCCCGTAAGAGCTGTATCCGTAAGACGCCTCCGTAGTGATCTTTCTCTGTGGCAGTTTCCCCGCCAGAGTATCTGCCACACTCGTCCTCGGATCGGCAGAGCCTGTCACGCGCATAGCCTGATAGACGTACACGCGGCCCGAAAGAGGATCACGGATTGCACCTCCCAGACAGGTTGCAGCACCGCCGAAAGGTTCGATTTCAGTAGGATGATTATGCGTCTCATTTTTGAACATGACGAGCCAGTCCTCCGGCTTACCGTCGATATCCGCCTTCACATTGAAACTGCAGGCATTGATCTCTTCCGATTCGTCCAGATCCTCCGCCAGGCCCAGTTTTTTCATATATTTCGTTCCGATCACCGCCAGATCCATCAGCGTGATATCCTTTTCCTCCCGCTTTGCGCCGTAGACCTGCTCACGGATATCGAGATAACGGTCATATGCCTCTTTCAGCAGTCCGGAATAGGCGTCGCTGCCGAATCTGACATCTGTGATCTTCGTCGAAAATGTCGTGTGCCGGCAGTGATCCGACCAGTATGTATCGATGACTCTGAGCTCCGTCACGGTAGGATCACGCATCAGATCTTCGGAAAAGTGCTTCCTTACAAACTGCAGATCTTCCGCACTCATGGCAAATCCCATCTCCGCCCGGTAAATCTCCAGCGCCTCATCGTCCATACCGCGGAAACCCTCCACCGTTTTTACATCTTCCGGAACGTCCGTCACCATGGTGATCGTATCCGGTTTTTCCATGGAGGCTTCCTGAGAATCCACAGGATTGATGCAGTACTTTCTGATCGCATCGCCGTCTTCCTTTGAGATCACGCCGTACAGTGCGATAACTCTCGCAAATTTTACCTCCGGCTTTCTGCCCATGCTGATGAGCTGAATGCACTGTGCAGCGGAATCCGCTCTCTGGTCATACTGCCCCGGAAGATACTCCGAAGCGAAAACAAAGGCAGCATCCGACAGATCTACGGTTTCCTCATATACCATATCCACCGCAGGCTCCGCAAAGACACCGGAGACTGATTTATGATAAAGCTCATCGTCAAGCCCGTCCATATCATATCTGTTCAGCACTCTGACACCGGTCAGCTTTTTCATGCCGAGATTTTCCCTGATGTCCGCACAGAGTCCCTGCGCCTCTACATCAAAGCCTTTTTTCTTTTCCACGAAGATTCGTCTTACCATTCTTTCCTCCCGTATTGACAGGCATTTCATTCATTTATCAACAGCTGCGTATTTATCAGCCAAGATATTATATCAGTTTTTCATCTGATTTTCGACCGGATATTGATATGTTTTGCCTCTGCCGCTTCTTTTCTCTGAAAAAAATATTCCCGCAGAGACTGTCCGGCTGAGAAATATTCCGCCTGCGCGGCGGGAAACGATCTCAGAACATTCCGGTTCCGGTCCCTGCGGGGATATTTTTCTTCTTCATCTCGATCTCAATCAGATATACTGACCGGCTTCATCAGGCTCATCTCAGACATAGCCGCCGGCTGACAGAAATGCACTGATGGCATCGTATCTGGAAAGAACTTTCTCCGCATACTGCATGTTATAGGATCCGCTCTTCACACCCCAGATACCCCAGTTATAGGAGGAAACGGCGAGAACACGGTCTCCCTCAAATGTTCTCAGAGCTTCTCCCAGATAGATCGAGCCCATTTCGATATTCGGCTTCACCTGCAGCAGCTGATCCTCAGTAAAGCCATAGCTGTTTCCGGTGGAAACCTTGATCTGCATCAGTCCGACACAGCCGCTGCTGCTGACTGCCCGTGGATGATACATACTCTCACAGTTAGCTACCGCCATGAGAAGCTGCGGTTCCACACTGTTGATCCTTCCGTAAGATTCAAAATAATACACCATATTCTGTGCTTCCGCCATGGTCAGCGATGCATTCTGACTCATGATATAAGACGCGAGTCCGCGGATCCGGTCCGCCTCCGCCGTATCCAGCCGGGATGAAGCTTCCGTATCCGCATCCGTACTGATGCATACGCCGAAGCAGCTGTCATAACATGCGGACCAGCCGAATACTCCGCCGGTTGTGATGACATTCAGCGGAACATAGACCGTACTGTCTGCTGTCAGCAGCGGCTGTCCCATAAGATCGACGTTCTGAACCTCCAGATCCGGAACGGTGATTTCCTTCTCCCCGGCAGCATCCTTGCTCTCTTCCGTCTTCTTCCGTTCCGCATTCTCCTGTCCGGCTGCGTCCGTTTCCTCACTCTGTTGCGCATCACGGTGCTCCGTGTACGCAAGAATCTCCATATCCGTTCTTACGAGCACCTGTACAGGCTCCAGATTATTTTTTTTGCCGGAATCTTCCACATTCTGAAATCCTTCGGCATCGGTTTTTCTGATCTTCAGTATGCGGCTTTTCTGATCCGTGTCCGCTTCAAATCCCATGATTCTTCCGACTTCCTGATCCATCGGAATATACACACGGTCATTGTAAATCAGAAAAGGGTTGCTGAGTTCATAATTGATGATATTCTCCCCGTCGATGGCGATATTTTTCAGAAAATAATCAGCACGGACGATTTCATCCGAGTAGATAGGAATGGAAGAGAACACTAAAATCATCAGCGAAAGCCACACCGATAAACATTTCTTTATCATATCTCGCTTCCTCTCTTCAAACATCAGTTAGAGTAACGTACGAACCAAGTATACCACACCGAGCTGATAATTTTAGTGGAAATTTCTTCATTTCAGCTTTTTTATCGTATTTATTTCGGCATTTTCCATTTTTTATTTTATTTTTATACCATATAACGACATTTTTCTCGAAAATATTACAAACATTCCAAAAGAGCTGCGGAGGCAAATGCGGCAGGAAAAAACAAAGATCTGTCGCTTATATAAAAAATGCAGCCGGCTCTCCACCGGCTGTAAAAACTGATTTCCGCACTATTCGAGATAATTTCTCATTCCGACCAGTCTTCCTTCTTTTCGGAAAAAACGCGGCACACGACGGCTGACAGCGCATACGACCTCATAACCGATGGTCCCGTATCTCGCTGCGACCTCATCGGCACTGATCTCCTCTTCCGCCTGTCTGCCGATCAGCGTAACTTCCTCTCCGGTTTTCACACCGGAAAATCCGCTCAGATCTATCATACACTGATCCATGCAGATATTTCCCAGCACATTCACCCGTTTTCCCCGGAAAAGAACCTGTGCTTTTCCGCTCTGAGCTCTCGAAAACCCATCCGCGTACCCGACACCGATCGTACCGATCTGTGAACCGGCGGGAGCCAGAAAATGCCCGCCGTAGCTCACCTCACGCTTCTCTTTCAGAGTCTGAACGTGAAGAATCCGCGTCCTGAAGGACATCACCGGTTTCAGAGATAGCAGGCTCTGATCCACCTCCGCTGATGGATAAATTCCGTATAAAATGATGCCCGGGCGCACCATATCGTGGTACGCCTGTGGCAGTTCCATGACAGCAGCGCTGTTAGCCGCATGCAGAAGACGCGGCGTTACACCCCGTTGGCGGAGCTTTTCCGCAAATTCCAGAAAAAGCCTGTGCTGCTTCAGCGTCTTTGTCTTATCCTTTTCATCCGCTGTCGCAAAGTGAGTGAAAAGCCCGTCGATCCTTACGCCCGGCAGAGATGCAACCTTTACCGCCGCCTCGATTCCCTCTTCGTCCGGAGAAAAGCCGATCCTCGTCATGCCGGTATCTACGGCAATGTGAACCAGAGCTTCTTTTCCGGTCTTTTCCGCCGCTGCCGAGAGAAGCCCGGCCTTCTCTGCGGATGTGACGGTGTGCTGGATCCCTGCCGCCACTGAAATTTCCTCCGATCCGCAGGGAATACCGCTCAGAACGAGAATATCTCTGTTCACACCGCATCGGCGCAGTTCCATAGCCTCATCCAGACTCGACACCGCAAACTGATCCGCACCGCTGTCCACAAGTGTCTGAATCAGCTCTTCCGCTCCGTGCCCGTAGGCGTTTGCCTTGACAACTGCCGCGATTTTCACATTTTTTCCGACCTTATGCCGGATCTGCTTCATATTATACGAAAGTGCGTCGAGATCGATCTCCGCCCATTTCGCCTCTTCTTCCATCCGTTTCTGATAATCCATTCCGTCTTCCTCTGTTTTTTTGCCGTATCTGTCTTTTGCAGCTTTCCGGTCCGGTTCTGCTGTTACTGCGCCATCTGCCGGTTCCGCCGCCCGTCCTTTCCGGTCCGATGAACTGCCTGTCCTTCTTCTCCGCCTTACTTGTCCAGCTCCTCCAGCAGCTTCGGAATCACTTCGAACAGATCTCCGACGATACCGTAATCGGCAAAATTGAAAATCGCCGCATACCGGTGCGTATTGATGGCTATGACGATATCTGACTCCCACATGCCGACGATATGCTGCGTCGCACCGGAGATTCCGCAGGCAATGTAGATCTTCGGCTTTACCGTGGCTCCCGCCTGACCGACCTGATGTTCGAAACCGATCCAGCCGAGATCGACAGCCACGCGCGATGCGCCGACGACGCCGTTCAGTCTGTCTGCCAGTTTATAAATGATGTCAAATCCTTCCGGTCCTCCCACGCCTCTGCCGCCTGAAACGATGATATCCGCATCTGTGAGAGCTACGGCCTTCTTGGCCAGTTTGGCAACTTCGCGGATCTGCGTCATCATATCGGAAGAATCCGCCTGACCCTGCACGCGGACAATCTCTCCGCTCCGGTCCGGCTCATACATACCTTCCAGAACACCGGGACGAGCGGTGATCAGAGCTGTCTTTTTCCCGTCGCGAAAGACGATTTTTCCGAGAAAATTTCCTCCGAATGACGTCTTATCAGCGGAAAGACGTCCGTTTTCATCGAAATAAACCCTTCCGCACTCCGATATGATACCCGTTTTCAACCGCGCCGCCAGGCGTGGAGCCAGATCACGGCGGTCAAATACCGATCCGAAGAGAAAGATCTTCGGACGGTACTCTCTCACCAGTTTTTCCAGCGCCCGTGTATAGAGTTCGTTATTGTAACTGTCAAAAATGGTTTCATCCAGAACATAGACGATATCCGCCCCGTAAGAGATCAAATCTTTCCCATATTTTTCCACATCACGCCCGATGATGACGGCACAGACCTTTCCGCGGGTATGCTCCGCAAGGCTGCGGGCCGCGCCCAGAAGCTCCCCCGTAACGTTGTGAAGTTTCTGGGGCGTATACTCCGCATACACCCAGATATCATCCGTTAATTGCGAATCTTCCGCTTCCCTCAACAAATCATCTCCTCCTTCATATATTTCTACTAACACAGTATGCCATTTGCATCCCGTATCTTTATATCATTTTTTTGCACGCACAGGAAGACCTGCCGCGATTTTCATCAGAAAATCGCGGCAGGTCTTCTTCAAAAGGATATTTCCAGCGGATCCTGCTGCCGACGGGTCCGTACGCGCCCGCCGCGCGTGCGGACCCGAAAACCGTTTATTTTCTCGGAGCGAAGGTATCGGCAGCTATGACCATCTGCTGTACCTCCGACGTACCCTCGTAAATTTCCGTGATCTTGGCATCGCGGTACATTCTCTCGATCGGACGCTCTGCCATATATCCGTATCCGCCGTGATACTGGATAGATTTTCTGGTAAGATCCACTGCAGCTTCCGAAGCGGCCAGCTTCGCCATCGCAGCTTCCGCCTTGTAAGGCAGTCCCTTGTCTTTATTATCTGCCGCACGATAAACGAGAAGACGCGCGGATTCCAGCTGCATTCTCAGTCTCGCCACCGAAAAGCGCAGCGTATCGAGACGGGACAGAGTGATACCGAACTGTTCTCTCTCCATCATATAGTCGACCATGCGCTCAAACGCTCCCTCTGCGATACCCAGCGCCTGTGCTCCGACGCCGATTCTGCCGCCGTCCAGCGTGCCCATGGCCAGATCGAAGCCCTTGCCGAGTTCGCCCAGGAGATTTTCCTTCGGAACTCTGACATTTTCAAAATGCATCTCCGCTGTCTGAGATGCGCGCATACCCATCTTTCTTTCCAGTTTGCCCGTACGTATGCCTTCCGAAGCACCGTCCACGATAAATGCGGAAATTCCGCCGACGCCCTTGCTCTTATCCGTCATGGCAAACACGATATAGGTGCCGGCGATACCGCCGTTCGTTATGAATTTCTTATGCGCATTCAGCAGATAATAATCTCCTTTATCCTCTGCTGTCGCTTTCAGTCTGGACGCATCTGTACCCGCGTCCGGCTCTGTCAGACAGAATGCGCCGATTTTTCTTCCCGAAGCCAGATCCGGCAGGAATTTCTTCTTCTGTTCTTCCGTACCGTACATATAAATTGGACCGCCTACCAGCGAAGTATTAGCGGAGACGATGATTGCCGTGGAGGCGTCGATCTTGGCGATCTCTTCCACTACGAGAGCGTAGGAGAGATAATCTGTGCCGCCGCCTTCATATTCTTTCGGAAACGGAAGACCGAGAAAGCCGAGCTCTCCCATTCTCTTCACATTTTCATGCGGAAATTCTGCTTTTTCATCGAGTTCCGCCGCCACCGGCTCCACATATTCCTTTGCAAAATCTGCAGCCTTTTTTCTGATAGCTTCCTGTTCACTTGTCAACCTGAAATCCATAACAGCCTCCTATCCTTTATGTCCAAAGTCAACGATTTCCCCGTACGTTTATATTTTAACATCTTTTTTTCCGCTTGACTACCCGTTTTCCTTGTCATACAAAGAAAGATTCTCTCTCATCTTCTCCAGCACTTTTTTTTCGATTCTGGACACCTGAACCTGAGAGATTCCGAGTATGTCGCCTGTCTGCTTCTGTGTCATATCTCCGAAATACCGCATGACGATGATTCTCCTTTCCCTCTCTCCCAGCTTGCCGATTACATTTTTCAGATCGATCAGGTCTGCTTCATCCTTTCCGTCTGACAGAGAAGAAACAGGACCTCCGTTTTCACTGTAGATCTCACCATCGAGACTTACGATGCCGCAGAGCGTATTTTTCGCCTCAAGAATCTCTGCCGTCTCCTCCGGAGTCCGCTGCAGAATCTCTGCCAGTTCTCTCACTCTCGGACTCCTGCCCTTTTCATGCATAAATGCTTCCTCCGCCGATTTCAGCAGGCGGACATCCTGCTTCAGCTGCCGGCTCATCTTGATTTTTCCGTCATCGCGCAGATAACGCCGTATCTCCCCGATGATCATCGGCACGGCATAGGTGGAAAACATGACGCCGTACCCCGGATCAAACCGGTCCACAGCTTTCAGAAGTCCCATATAACCGATCTGCATCAGATCTTCAAATTCACAGCTGCCTCCCGTAAATTTTCTGGCACTCATCGTGACCAGACCTCTGTTCTGCTGAACGATTTCCTCCAGTGCCTCCCGGTCTCCTGCCTGAGCCTTTTCTATCAGACGGTACGTCTCTTTCAGACGCGCCTGTTCCTGCTCATTCCGCATATCCGACATCCAGCTTTTTTATCATCACGACTTCTGTCCCTCTGCCCGGTTCCGACCGGACAGCCAGCCGGTCCGTAAAACTTTCCATGACGGTGAATCCCATGCCGGAACGCTCGCCGTCCGTATTCGTGGTAAACAGCGGTTCCATCGCTTTCTCCACATTTTCGATTCCCACGCCGTCATCGCGGATGACGATACGCACCCGTCCGTCTGCGGAATACTCACACTCCATGTGAATCATGCCCTCTCCGCCCCGGTAACCGTGAATCACAGCGTTGCTCACCGCCTCTGAAACGGCAGTCTTCACTTCCGTCACTTCCTCCACGACAGGATCCAGCGGCAGAAGAAATGCTCCCACCAGACTTCTGGCAAAGCCTTCATTTTCTGACCGGCTCTCAAACGATATCTGAAATCGGTTAACAGACTTCATTCCGTTTTCCTCCTTTCGCAAAAATGTATTCCAGCGCTCTGTCTCTGGACTCTGCCTTCGGAACGAGCCGGAACAGGCCGGAAAGGCCCAGAATCCGGCTGACATAAGGACTCCCCGGAACGATGATAAGCAGTCCGCCCAGTTCCTGCACCTTATTGAATCTCCCCAGCGCCAGACCGATTCCGGAACTGTCCATAAAGGAAACTGCGGAATAATCGAGTATCAGATTTTTCGCACGGAAAGCATTCATCGACTCGTCGATTTCCCGGCGGACGGATGCTGCACTGTGATGGTCGATTTCTCCGCAGAGACTGACGATCAGAATATCTTCCGTAAAATCATACGTTGCATTTTTCAAGCCGATCTCCCCCTTCTCAGGAAAATTATAGCGTCATCCTCTTCTGTCTCCAGACAGACATTCACGCAAATTAAAACGTAATCTCCGCCGTTTTCACTCTATCTGTCTCTCTGCGACAAAATATACCGTTTCTTCCCGTCAAAAAATAATAAACCCCCGACACTCCGGCGGCCGGAGGGGTGAGGCCCTATATACCTATATATAAATAAAAAAGTGCAGACAAGAAATCCGGGATTTCTTTCTGCACATGCTTCATAGTCATAGTCTGACGCATCGCTCTATAGCCTGCGTATAAACCCGGCATTGCGGCGTTCAAAAATCGCTGCAGTGCCTTTTTTCCGCCGCCTAAAGGTTCAGGCGGTATCCTGCGCCCCATACGGTTTCGATGATTTTCGGATTTCTGGCATCGTCTTCGATCTTTTCCCTGAGACGATTGATATGAACCGATACGGTGGCGGCATCGGAGACATACTCATATCCCCATATTCTTTCAAACAGCTGTTCTTTCGAAAACACGATATTCGGATTCTGTGCCAGAAAGCGCAGCAGTTCAAATTCTCTGTTAGGCAGCTTCAGCTCCCTTCCGCCTTTCCACACCTTCCACGTCTTCGGTTCGATGATCACATCGCGGATGCGGATTTTCCCTTTATCCTCTCCGTTCGTCTCCTGATTTCTGTGGGCCGAAGTCAGCCTCTCATATCTCTTCAGATGAGAGCGCACCCGCGCCACCAGCTGAGAAGGATCAAAGGGCTTCGTTATGTAGTCATCCGCTCCCAGACCGAGACCCCGGATTACGTCGATGCCGGAGCTTTTTGCCGTCACCATCAGGATCGGAATATCGATCTCATCGCGGATCTGTCTGCAGACGTCGTATCCGCTGCATCCTGGCAGCATCACATCCAGCAGTATCAGATCATATGACTGTTTTCTGAGCCTTGAAACCGCCTCATTTCCGTCATGCAGAATTTCTGTATCGAAGCCGTCGATTTCCAGATAATCCCGTTCCAGCTGAGCGATCTTTTCATCATCCTCTACGATCAGTATTTTCATTCCAGTCGACTTCCTTTCGGAAAGCACAGTCTGAGCAGAAGTCCTCCCGCATTCCGTGCGGTGATGGTTCCTCCGTGCCTTTCCACGATATATTTTACCACATAAAGGCCGACTCCGCTTCCCTTCTCTGTTCTGGATTCGTCACACCGATAGAAACGCTGAAAAATATCGTCCAGTTTCTCCTCCGGCACACCTTTTCCGTCGTCCCGCCACTCCAGCACTACGTGGTCTCCTTCTTCCCGGATATCCACGTAAATTTTCACGGGCAGCGTCCCGGCATACTTCATACTGTTTTCCAGAAGATTATCGAAGACGCGCGGAAGCTGTTCGATATCCATATCGATTTCGGGCAGAACTTCCGCTCCCTTTGTCAGAGTGATTTGTACCTTCTCACCGTCAAGCGCCGGCTCTCTCTGAGCCACCCAGGCTGCCGTAAACTCCGCCAGATCTCCCCGGACCATAAAAAAAGGAAGCTGTCCGCTCTCCAGCCTGGAAAAATCAAACAATTTCTGAAGCAGGACGTTCATCTCTTCTGTCGCCTCGTAGGCGGTGCGCAGATACAGCTCCTTCTTCTCCTCTGTTACAGCGACGCCGTCCAGGATTCCCTGGATATAGCCGCGCACGGAAGTCAGCGGTGTGCGCAGATCATGTGAAATTCCCGTCACCATGTCAGATCTGGCCTTCTCTTCCTTCAGACGCTGCTCCTGACTCTCCAGAATCGCTTTCTGCATGTCGTTAAACGTCCGGCACACGTCTTCAAATTCCTCTTCGCCGTGGTAGACGATGTCCTCTTTCAGGTTGCCTCTGCGTATTCTCTCCGCTCCCTCCGCCAGAGCTTCCAGAGGTTCCATGACTCGTTTGCTGAGTCTTCCGGCAAAGATACCCGAAAGCACCAGAAGAACGCAGATTGCGGCCATACCTGCCACAAGACAGGTGAAAAAGAAAGCGGAAAAGAACGCCGCGTGATCCGTACTTCCGTCCGTCTCCCCGTTTCCGTAAAACTCCGGATTGTCGAGAATCGTCTCTTCGAGAAGAGATGCCGCAGCAGCCACTACGAGTACCAGAATCAGAAGTGCCAGCAGAAGCATTATCATAATCGAACGGAACATTCTCTTTTTCAGCGACATTTTCTTCAGAACCATTCTGGATCTGGAACCCTGCATTTTTCGTTACTCACCTTTCCATATGTCTCCGCAGCGCTTCCGGACCGCTTTGCTCCAGCTTTCTCCTGATGAAAAACAACAGCAGCGTGATAACGATCATGCACGGAAGAACGGCCGCGATACAGATTCCCATCTCCCGGCTTACAGGTGTCACCTCAAACAGAGAAGGAAGTATTTCCAGAGCGGCAAAAGCGCCGGCGGCCATCGTCACGCAGATAAAAACTCTGAGTTTTGAAAACGGAATACAGCTTTTGACCACCGCCAGCATGGAAATGATCAGCAGCAGCAGAAACATCACCGTCTGCAGCTGATGCTGTCCGAACGGCGCCTGCAGAGAGAGGACGATAATCATCGCCGTCACAGCCAGTGCAAACGGAGCCGCATTGGACAGAGCTTTCCCCAGGAAAGTACCTCTCAGCCGCCTCGTATCCGACTCGAAAATCGTCAGGAAGGACGGATATGCTTCCACAAAGGCGTCCACCAGCGTGATCTGAATCGGAATAAACGGAAACGGCACGTTGGATATAAGACAGAAAATCGATACGAGAACGGAATAGATCGTTTTGATAAAGAAAACTCCCGCCGTACGCGTCACGTTGTTGACGACCTTCCTGCCTTCCAGAAGCACCTGCGGCAGATGCGTAAAGTCAGAATTCAGAAGGACGATCTGCGAAATCTGACGGCTGGCGTCACTTCCTTCCGCTACAGCGATGGAACAGTCCGCTTCTCTGAGCGCCAACAGATCGTTGACTCCGTCTCCCGTCATGGCCACCTGATGTCCGCCCCGCTTCAGAGCCTGAACCAGCAGCTGCTTCTGCTTCGGCGTTACCCGCGCAAATACCGCGTAATCCTGACAGATCCGGTCAAAGTCGGCATCCTCTCCTACTGCGGACAGATCGATAGCGTCGTTCCAGCGCCGCAGTCCTGCCTTCTTTGCGATCATGGAGACAGTCTTCAGATGATCTCCGGAAATGACCTTGACATCTACCCCTTCTCTGTGGAAATAGTCCAGCGTTTCCCGCGTATTTTTCCGTATGGTATCCTCCAGAATGATGACATAAAGAGGCAGCAGATCACCCGGAAGATGCTCTTCATCCTCCCATGCCTGACCGCTGTATCCTACGGCCAGCACACGGTGTCCGTTTTCCATCTGAAGTTCCGCTTCAGCAGGAAGCGACTTCAGAATGCGTTCCGGCGCTCCCACAAATACGGTCCCCGCTTCCTCGAAACGTACAGCACCCCACTTTCTTTTAGAAGAAAACGGTATTTTTCCCGCCGGGCGATAGAAGAGTTCCGGAGAAAATCTCCTCTCCATCGCCTGAAACGTCGCGTTATTATCATCGCTGGCAGCCAGATAAGAGCGAAGGAGATTTTCTGTCTCCGCCCTTGGCAGATCAGCCAGCGGTATCACAGAATTTACTTTCATCTTGCCGTCCGTGATCGTTCCCGTCTTGTCCAGACAGAGCACGTCCACATGTGCCAGCGTCTCCAGAGAATAGATGTTCTGAACCAGAATCTTCATCTTCGCGAGCCGGATGACGCCGGCAGCCAGGGAAACGGAGATCAGCAGCACAAGTCCTTTCGGAAGCATTCCCAGCAGTGCCGCCGAAAAGGATATAACCGATTCACCGAAAGACATGTCGCGCAGCACGAAGGCCTCAAGAAACAGAAGTATTCCCAGCGGAATGATCAGAAAACTGGTAAAGCGCGTCACCTTCCGCATGGAATTCAGAAGCTCGGACTGAAGCTGCTTTTCCTTCTTCACTTCCTCCGCCAGCTTCGTGGCGTAATTTTCGCTGCCCACATGAGTTACCTTCGCACAGCATTTCCCGGAAATAACGGAACTTCCCGAATAGAGTTCCGAACCCGCTTCCTTGAGTACAGCGTCGCTCTCTCCCGTCAGCAGCGACTCATTGACCTCCATCGTGCCGGAAACCACCACAGCATCATTGCAGATCTGACATCCGCTTTCCAGTACCATGATATCATCCTTGACGATCTCGTCGGTTCCCACCGTAACCCTTTCGCCGTCACGCATGACAAAGACCTGCGGACGGTTCAGGATAGACAGATCGTCCACCAGGCGCTTCGCTTTCAGTTCCTGAGCGATCCCGATCACGATGTTTATGATGATGATCAGGATAAACAGCATATTCGTATAAGCGCCGACGATAAAAAGCAGTACTGCTATGGTGAAATTCAGAAAATTGAAGAGCGTCAGAATATTCTCCCTGAAAATCTGAGATTTTGTCTTCGTGATCGACGAAGGCGGGGCACCGCCCTCGCCCCGCTCTCTGCGCTCCCTCACTTCCTGTTCTGTCAGCCCTGATAACTGTTCTTCCATCGATTTTCTCCCCTTTCCCACAAAATTACACCGCCGGCCCCCGATCCGCTGTTTACGGAAATATCTGCAGCACAGCATTTTCTGAAGACAGAAACTCCTGTCTCTTCCTGCGTCCCGAAACATCCGCATTCCTCGGAATAAAGCGGAACAAAACAGAACGCCGCACGGTTATTAGTTCTCTAATGAAAATCATACCATGCGGCGTTAAATATTTTTCTACGATATTCTAAACTTTTTTTAAATTCCTCACCGGCATATCACACTGTCCCCCTGATTCCGCAGATGTCAGATTCATGGCGGCCGGTGCAGGCTATACCGGGGAACCGTTTCCGAAATTTCCTTACAGCTGTCCGGCCGCGAAAAAATATTCTGTCCGGATCAGCCGAACAGATTCAGAAATACACCGGCTACGACGACAGAACTTATGACACCGGCCACATTCGGACCCATGGCATGCATCAGCAGATAATTGGTCGGATCCTCCCGCTGCCCCTCTCTGTGAGCGATGCGGGCTGCCATAGGAACGGCCGATACACCTGCCGCACCGATCAGAGGATTGATCTGCTTTTTGCTGAAGAAATTCATGATCTTGGCAATGACAATGCCGCCCGCCGTTCCGACGGCAAAAGCGATCACACCCAGCACCAGGATGAAAAGCGTTTCTTTTCTGAGAAAGAGATCAGCCCGCGCGGACGCGCCTACAGACAATCCCAGAAGAATCGTCACGATATTGATCAGCGCATTCTGCGCCGTTTCCGACAGCCGCCCCGTAACGCCGCTCTCACGCAGCAGATTTCCCAGCATCAGCATACCGATCAGAGGCGCTGCGGACGGCAGAAAAATGATGACGATAAATGCGGAAACGATAGGAAACAGAATCTTTTCGTTCCTGCTCACCTGACGGGGAGGATCCATGCGGATAGAACGCTCTTTTTTCGTCGTCAGCAGCCGCATGATCGGAGGCTGGATGATAGGCATCAGCGCCATACAGAAATAAGCTGCCACAGCCACCGTTCCCAGCAGTTCAGGAGAGAGCATCAGTGCCACGAGGATCGAGGTCGGACCGTCGGCTCCGCCTACAAAACCGATGGTCGACGCCTGCTGTGCCGTGAAAAATCCGCTGAGGCTTGCTCCCATAAATGTGATAAAAATCCCCACCTGAGCCGCAGCTCCCAGCAGCAGAGACTTAGGATTTGCCAGCAGCGGTGAAAAATCGGTCATCGCACCGATCCCCATAAAGATCAGAGGAGGCAGAATCCCCAGCTCATCCAGATGATAAAAATAGTAAAACAGGCCGCCCGCCGATTCCGCGGAAGGAGCATCGAAAATACCGGTAAGAGGTATATTAGACAGCAGCATTCCGAAGCCGATCGGTACCAGGAGCATCGGCTCAAACTTTTTTCTGATCGCCAGATAGATAAAAATCAGCGCTACGACGATCATCACACAGCTTTTCAGATCGAGATGGCAGAGGCCGGTGCTCAGGAAAAAATCTCTAAATACTTCTAATATCATATCCGTTCACCCTACTCTACCGCCAGCAGAATATCTCCCGTATTTACTGAATCTCCTTTTTTTACAAAAATTTCTTTTATGCGTCCCGTCTTATGGGAATTGATCTCGTTTTCCATCTTCATCGCTTCCAGTATGATCAGCGTTTCTCCCGCATACACTTCATCACCCGGGCTGATGCAGATGTCGAGAACAGTTCCCGGCATCGGCGACAGAAGCGCATCATCCGCCGATACGGAAGCAGCCGCCGCTTTTCCCCCGGCGGGAGCATCCGTCTTTTTCTTCGGCGTCTTCGGAGCTCTCGCCCTCTGAATCTGAGAATTATCGCCTTTGTCTGAGGACGGCGCTTTTTTCTCTTGTGCCGGCTTCCCGTTTCCGGCGCCGTCCTTCGTTTCCGCCGTGCCTTCTGCTGCAGCGTCCATCGCCGCCTCTTCCACTTCCACGTCAAACATCACGCCGTTTACTTTAATATGATATCTTTTCATCTATCTTTTCCGTCCTTCCCCGCTGCAGGTTTCCATACCCGCATATGACTTCCATACCGTTTCTTCATAAGGTCTGTGCACAATGCTTCTGATCCGGATCCGCTCCGCAGGCGTTCCCTCCATGGCAGAAATCGCCGCAATAATTGCTGCGACAACTGCTTCATCAGGATGATCCGCACCTGCTCCTGTCTCCGCTTTCCGATCTTTATTCTGACCTTTTCGTCCTTCTCCGCCGTATACCGCCGGACCGACGGATGCGGATCTGACCTCACCGCGTATTGTCTCGAATCCGTGCTGCTCCGCTTCCGACTTTCTCTTGTCGAGCTTTGCGCTTCTCAGTTTTCTCGCCCGGTGTACCTGACGCCTGTATTCCTGCTTCAGCTCGTAACGTCCTACGATCCGCCGCACCAAAATGACGATCAGCATCAGCGCGATCAGCACAACGACGGCAAAACACAGTCCTGTCAGTCCTGTCACCAGAGTGGCTTTCAGTTTATCCACCAGCGACATCTCCGCGATCAGCTCCGGATCCGCAAATTTCTCTATGAGATTTAATTCCATATAGTCAACCTTTCAAAAGTGAATGGAATTTCCGCCCGGCCGCCGCGTCCGCCGCACAGCGTACCGACAACTGCCGGGAATTCCGCACATATGTGAAATCAGCCATCAGAGAGGAATATTTCCGTGCTTTTTATAAGGCCGGCTTTCACGTTTTGACATGAGCATATCAAAAGCCGATGCGACGCGCTGCCGTGTCGTCGCCGGATCTATGACATCGTCCACATATCCCATCTCCGCTGCACGGTAAGGATTGGAAAAACGCTCATTGTATTCGTCGATCTTTTCCTTTCTCAGAGCATCCGGATCCTGTGCCTCTTTGATCTCCTGGGCAAAGACGATATTCGCCGCGCCTTCCGCGCCCATGACGGCGATCTCAGCGCCCGGCCAGGCATAGACAAAATCCGCTCCGGTCTCCTTGCAGCTCATTCCGATGTAAGCGCCGCCATAGGCCTTCCTGAGAATCACTGTCACCTTCGGCACAGTAGCCTCACAGAAAGCGTATAAAAGCTTCGCTCCGTGACGGATGATACCTCCGTGTTCCTGCTGCGTTCCCGGCAGAAAGCCCGGCACATCCTCCAGGACGAGAATCGGTACATTGAAGGCATCACACAGCCTGACGAAACGCGCCGCCTTATCGGAGCCGTCGATGTCGAGACATCCTGCAAAATATTTCGGCTGATTTGCCACGACACCCACCGTATGGCCGCCGATCCGGATATAGCAGGTGACGATATTTTTTGCAAAGTCTCCCGCCACATCGAAGAGCTTTCCGTCATCGGCGATGGTCCGGATAACATCATACATATCATAGGCACGGTTCATGGAATCGGGCACGATCCCGCTGATCTCCGGTATCAGACGGTTCACATCATCACCGGTCTCCTGATAAGGAGGATTCTCCGTATTATTGGAAGGGATATAACTCAGAAGCTCTCTGACGTGAGCGATGGCCTCTTCGTCCGACTTATCCGCAAAATGTGCCACGCCGCTGCGAGTGCTGTGCGAAGAGGCTCCGCCCAGCGCTTCCGACGTGACTTCTTCTCCTGTCACTGTCCGGATAACGGCAGGACCGGTGATAAACATCTGACTCGTGCCCTCCACCATGAAGATGTAGTCCGTTATCGCCGGTGAATAGACGGCTCCTCCGGCACATGGTCCCATAATGACGGAAATCTGCGGAATTACGCCGGAAGACTGCGTATTATTGAAGAAAATCCTTCCATAGCCCGAAAGCGCATTGACGCCTTCCTGAATTCTCGCGCCGCCGGAATCATTCATGCCGACGATAGGTGCACCGCACTGCAGTGCTTTTTCCTGAATGTTTGCAATTTTTCTCGCATGAACTTCCCCCAGAGAACCTCCCAGAATCGTAAAATCCTGAGCGTATGCGCATACCAGCCGGCCGTTTACCGTTCCGTACCCGGTAACGACACCGTCTCCCGCATAGTGCTGCTTTTCCATGCCGAAATTCGTACATCTGTGTATCATAAAAGAATCTGTTTCCACGAAACTGTCTTTATCGAACAGAAGATTCAGACGTTCTCTCGCAGTCAGCTTGCCTTTCTTATGCTGCACATCGATCAGATTCTGTCCTCCTCCCAGACGCATCTTTTCTTTCAGCTCCTGCAGCTCCGTCAGTTTGCTCATAATCTGCCTTCCTCCATCATACCTGCCGCTCCGCCGTCCTGCACCTGCCGGTCTGTCTGTCACCACAGCCGGATTGTCCGGCTGCCCTTCCGATCATTTCACTCTTCAGAAGCGGATCGGGGAATCGGTAAATTTTATTTTGATTATCAAAAAGTTTTATGATAAAAGCAATCATTTTCTATTTTATGTCATCGGAATATCTCTGTCAATATGAATCGCAAAATGAATCGCAAAATCCGCTCCGCTTCCTGTCCTGTCATCTGTTCTCTGTCGTCATCTGCTGCCTTTTCATCTGCTGCAGAAGCTGTGACAGCTTACCCCCGCTGGCCGCATCCATGGAATTCGTCATCGGCATGACTTCCGACCGGACGACATCGCGCATTTTTCTGACATGGCCGCGATATTCTCCGGTGATCACATATCTCAGCAGCTCAGCCGTCTTCTCCGCATCGTACAGTGCCCGGTGAGCTCTCTTTTCATCAAATTCGATGCCGCACTCCTTTACAGCCGTATGCAGCGCCGGTCTCGATCTTCTGCCTCTTCCCATAATCCGCGGATAAACAGCCTGAAGATCCGTCCATCGTCTCATATTTTCCGGAAACCGGATGCCTTTATAAAAGCATTCTCTTTTTATCTGAAGCAGATCGCTGTCGCTCCAGCTGTAGATACGCGCCTTTTCCGAACCGATCCATTCCGAAAATTTCCTTACTGCAATGTCAAAGGTATCTGCAAAAGACAGATCCTTCGTACAGATTCCCGTAAGTTTCGTGACGGTCGCTGAGACACTGCGGCTGTACTGCGGTCTCACCATACAGCAAAAGCGGTCATCCGTATTTCCATATTTGTCCAGTTTTAGCGCTCCGATCTCTATGACCTCCTCGCACAGATTTTCCAGCGCATCTTTGTTTTCTCTCGATACAGGAGTCATTTCAAAATCCAGTACTACGTGATGAACATACATAATTGCAGATCCCTTCTTCCGGTAATATTTTTTCTTATCTTTATCTTTATTTTTTAATTTTTATGATACATATAGTATTCTAACACATATATCATATCTTTTTTATTGAATCTGCACACATTTGGCCGTTTTCCCTGCAAAAGCCCAAAAGAAAAAGACGGAGAAAACATTCTCACGTTCTCCGTCTTTCATTTCTCTTTTCCTTCCTCATTCCGGCGAGATCGTCACCGTTTCCTGCGTTTTCAGTGCTTTTTCTATCAGAGCCTCCTTATCCAGAGCGGATTCGGATTCCAGAATCCTGGACAGTTTCGGCTTCGTCACCGGATGCTTCGGCAAAAATACGGTACAACAGTCTTCAAAAGGCCGGATCGACGTCTCATATGTGCCGATATCTCTGGCGATATCCATGATATCCACCTTATCCAGCGCGATGAGCGGACGCATCACCGGCATGGAGACCGCATTATCTGTCACAACGAGTCCCTGCGCCGTCTGGCTGGCAACCTGACCGATATTTTCTCCCGTAATCAGCATGTCACATCTGTTTGCTTCCGCGATTCTCTCTGCGATCATCATCATAAAGCGCCGGGAGAGGATCGTCATCTCATCCTCCGGACAGTTTTCTCCTATAGCCTGCTGAATATCGAGAAGATTGACGGAATGTACCCGGATTCTGCCGCAGTACGACGCGAGAATCCGGACCAGATCGTATACTTTTTCCCGGGCGCGTTCACTGGTATAAGGATAGGAGTGAAAATGAACCGCCTCGATCAGCATTCCCCGTTTCGCCATCATCCACGCTGCCACCGGACTGTCGATTCCTCCCGACAGAAGAATCATCCCCTTTCCGTTAGTTCCCAGAGGCAGACCACCGAAACCTTTCATTTTATCTGCGTAAATATAGGTCTGCCCGTGTCTTACATTGACATACAGGATACAATCCGGATGATGGACGTCTACCTGAAGCACCCCGCAGCGCTTCAGTACCTCTCCGCCCACTCTTCTGGCGATATCAGGCGATTCCACAGGAAACGTCTTATCGGCTCTTTTCGCTTCCACCTTGAAAGTCCGGATCTGTCTCTCCCTGATGAGTTCGTTCATATATTCCGCCGCCGTACTGTAAATCGCGTCGAGATCGGATTCCGTTTCCACCGCGTGACTGACAGAAGCTACGCCGAATACTCTCGAAATATCCCGTGCCACTGTCTCTTTCCCGTAAGCAGCCGGCGCTTTTACAAAAATCAGCCCTTCCCGGCGCTGCGCTTCGATTCCTTCGTATTTTTTCAGATTTTTCCGTATGCGTTCCAGAAGCACACGTTCAAAGTATGGCTTATTCATGCCCTTCAGAGCCACCTCGCCACACCTGACGATGAACGTATTTTTCTCTTTATCCATAATTCTGCCTTCCCGTCTCTCTCATTTCTATCTCATTTTTTACACCGGTACCCGCCGGCTTTCCGCCGCTTCCGGCCGCATTGCCGTTATCTGCGATTCTTTCTGCCTTTTCCGGCCAGAGACAACATCTGTCTGTTTTTTTTGACGGCATCCTTCAGCTTTTTCAGCGTTTCCTCTATTTCTTCCCCGGTATTCATACAGGAGAAACTGAACCGCACAGCGCCTTCGATCTCTTCCTGTGAAAGTCCCATGGCGCGCAGAACGTAGCTGCCTTTATTCTTCGACCTGGAAGAACATGCAGAGCCCGTCGATACATAGATACCGTCCTGTTCCAGCATATGCAGCAGCACTTCCGCTCTCGTTCCCGGAAAACTGACATTCAGAATATACGGAAGACAGCGGCTGTCATCCGGCCCGTTAATTCTGACGTCGGGAATCTCATGCAGAATTCCCTCCTTCAGTCTGCTGCGAAGCAGAGATACGTGCTCAAAATTTTTCCGCATTTCTTCCTCTGCCAGCTGTGATGCCCTGGCAAAACCGACGATCCCCGGCACATTTTCCGTTCCGGAACGCATCCCGCGTTCCTGTCCGCCGCCGCACAGAAGGGGGAGAATATGTCGGCCGCGATCGATATACAGCATTCCCACGCCCTTCGGGCCGTGAATCTTATGTCCGCTGGCAGACAGCGCATCGATGTGACTCTCCCGGACCGGAATCGGTATTTTTCCATAGCTCTGCACCGCATCGCAGTGAAAGAAAACGTGCTCCCGGCTCCGAAGCGCCGTACCGATCTCCTTTACCGGCTGTATCGCCCCCGTTTCGTTATTGACATGCATTACCGATACCAGAACCGTATCTTCCCGAAGAGCCGACTGAATCGCATCAGCGCTTACCACGCCATCGCTGCCGGGATCCACATATGTTATCTCAAATCCCATCTCCTCCAGTCTGTGGCAGCATTCCAGCACGGCGTGATGTTCGATGGAAGTGGTAACGATATGACGTCCCGAGCGTTTCAGAGCGCCGCAGGCGCCGAAGATAGCCGTATTGTCCGACTCCGTTCCGCCGGAAGTAAAATAGATTTCCTCATCGGAAACGCCGAGAAGCGATGCCACCGCTTTTCTGGAAGCTTTCATCTTTTTTTCCGCCTCTATTCCCATATGATGAAGCGAGGACGGATTTCCCCATGTATTTTTCACCGCATCCAGTACGGCGTCCGTCACCTCTGCCCGTTCAAAGGTAGTGGCGCTGTTGTCCAGATATGCAGGCATAAAAACCTCCTGTCGTAAAATGCGGGCCGCCCTATCGGGCAGCCCGCAGCGTCATGATCTCTCTTTATACTATTATACTATTTTGCATAATCGATAGCTCTCGTCTCACGGATGACATTGACCTTAATCTGCCCCGGATACTGAAGCTCACTCTCGATTTTCTTGCTGATCTCTCTCGCCAGAAGAGGAATATCGTCATCCGATTTCTCCTCCGGACGGGCGATAACCCGGATTTCACGTCCCGCCTGAATAGCATAGGATTTTTCAACTCCCGGAGTATTGTTTGCGATTTCCTCCAGCTTCTGAAGACGTGTGATATACGTTTCCAGTGTCTCCCGGCGTGCTCCCGGTCTTGCTGCAGAAAGAGCATCCGCCGCCGCGATCAGAACCGCTTCCAGACTCTTAGGCTCATAATCCCCATGGTGGGCGGCCATACCGTCGATCACGGCTTCCGATTCCTTATACTTCCGCAGGAGGTCGATACCGATATCCACATGTGTTCCCTCCACCTCGTGATCGATGGACTTGCCGATATCATGAAGCAGACCTGCTCTCTTGGCCAGCTTCGGATCGAGTCCCAGTTCGGAAGCCATCAGGCCTGCAAGATGTGCGACCTCTACGGAGTGCTGCAGTACGTTCTGTCCGTAGCTCGTCCGGTACTTCAGGCGTCCCAGCAGCTTCACGAGTTCCGGATGCAGGTTATGTATTCCGACATCGAAGGTCGCCTGTTCCCCTGCTTCCTTTATGGAACTGTTCACCTCACGCTGTGCCTTTTCTACTGTCTCCTCGATACGCGCGGGATGTATTCTGCCGTCGACGATCAGCTTCTCGAGGCAGATTCTCGCCACTTCCCGGCGAACCGGGTCAAATCCGGAAAGTATAACTGCTTCCGGCGTGTCGTCGATGATGAGATCGACTCCGGTAGCCGTTTCGATCGCACGGATGTTTCTTCCTTCCCGTCCGATGATTCTTCCCTTCATCTCATCATTCGGCAGATTGACCACCGATACGGTGGATTCCGCCACCTGATCAGCCGCACAGCGCTGAATCGCACCTGTGATAATCTCCTTTGCCTTTTTATCGGCCTCATCTTTCGCCTTTGTTTCAATCTCTTTGATCATGACGGATGCATCGTGACGGATTTCCTTTTCCAGATTGGACAGCAAAATAGCCTTTGCTTCTTCCGCCGTATATCCGGAAACGCGCTCCAGCTCATGAAGCTGCTTCTCGATAAATCCATCCAGCTCGGCCTCTTTGGCTGCCAGACGATGTTCTGTATTCGTTATGCTTTCTTCTTTTCTTTCGATATTTTCCAGTTTCTTGTCGATCGACTCTTCTTTGGAAATGAGACGCTTTTCCAGACGGTTCATCTCATTTCTGCGGTCTCTGACCTCGCGCTCGACATCGCTCCTCATCCTGTGAGCTTCTTCCTTTGCCTCGATCGTAATCTCTTTCTTTATCGTTTCAGCCTGATTTTCCGCATCCAGGATGATATTTGACGCGCGCTGCTCTGCAGATCCGATCGCCTTCTCGCTTACCGACTTTCTGATGATATAACCGACCAGAAACCCGATGGCCAGTGCACAGACCGCGATAAGCACCGTAATGATTTTTATGATAAATACACCTCCTCAGTGCCAGATGTGGTATTTATGAAAAACTGAACTTTTCATATAGTTTATACGGGATTTTTCCCTCCGCCATTCCGCGCTTTCGCATCCATGACCGCTTCCGCCCTCCGAAACAGAATCTTTCCGCATCCGGAAGAAAACTGCGGCAAATCTTACGAATCTATTATATTTCGCGGAATAACGTTAAAAATATAAGCATAGAACGAACTACATATTGATATATGCATCCTATTTATATTATAATGTTTACACTGAATTGTCAAGGTTTCAAGGGAGGTGCGGAGAATCAATTACTTAAAGGACCTTATCAAAAATATTGACCGGATTCTGCTGATTCTTCCGGCTATTTTTGCTGTCATCAGCATCGTCATGATCGAGAGTACCGTCTATGACGGCGAGCTCGTGCTGTCCCGCGACGTCATCATTCAGTTTGTCGCCTATATCATCGGTTTCGTCGCCATGTTCGTCATGCTACTGTTCGATTATCACCAGTATATGAGTATCACTAAGATTCTCTACGTACTTTCCGTGATTTTCATGCTCCTGGTCTATACACCTCTCGGTATCGAGCAGTATGGCTCAAGAGCCTGGATCAGTCTGGGTGTGACGACTTTTCAGCCGTGCGAAATCGTCAAAATCACTTTTGTGCTGATCTTCGCAAAATATCTGTCGGAGCACTCATGGGAACTTCTGAAATTCAAGGGACTGGTCAAGGCTGTCATCATAGCGGCTCCTCTGATCCTGCTGGTGCTCGTGGAAGATATGGGAAACGCTCTGGTCATCACTTTCATGATGATCATCATGATCTATGCAGCCGGCGTCAACGGAAAGATCTACTGGGGCTGCGCCGCTGCCGTATGCGCTTCTCTGCCTGTGGTATACATGCTGATGGCGGATCATCAGAGAGCGCGTATAGACGCCTTTCTCAATCCGAACGATCTCAGTCTCAATGCCAACTATCAGGTCTGGCACTCGAAGATAGCCATCGGTTCGGGAGGATTTTTCGGCAAAGGTCTCTTTCAGGGGGAACAGAAATCGCTGAATTATCTTCCGGTCGCCAATTCCGATTTCATCTTCGCCGTCATCTGTGAGGAACTCGGTTTTATCGGCGGCGGAGCTGTGATCGGCCTGTACGGGCTCTTTATGTACCGGATCGTAAAAATCGCGACAAAGGCAAAAGACACGTATGGATATCTGATCGTCATCGGGCTTGGTTCCATGTTTTTCTTTCAGATCTTTGAAAACATCGGTATGACGATGGGCATCATGCCGGTGACAGGAATTACTCTGCCGTTTATCAGTTCAGGCGGAACCTCCGTCATCATGAATATGATCGCCCTCGGCATCATCATCAGCGTGGGAATCCGGAGCAAGATCATCAACTTCTGATCTTGCGCGCGTTCGCCCGGTTTTCTTTGTAAGGCAGGCCTATAAAACAGAAAGAATGCAATAGCCGAAACAGTAACAGTAATAAGGGACGATGTACGATGAAAGGGGAGTCCCCCGGATCCAATGATGATCCGGGGGACTCCCCTTTCGAAAAGGAAAAGACATATCCGGCGCTTCGCGCCGTACCGTCCGGATCTGTCAGCCCCGGGGTGCCAGAACGAGTGCCGTTCCTTTTATCACTTCTTCTCCGTTCTGGTTTCTGTAGCTCACATCGAAAAGAACTCTTCCCTTCTCACGCTTCTCCGCTACAGTAATTTCCGCCGTAACGGTATCACCCAGATAGACCGGCTTCACATAGGAAACGCTCTTCTCAAGAAAAATCGTTCCCTTTCCCGGATATTTCATACCGAGTACCGTACTGACAAGGCTGTCCGCCAGACATCCGTGCACGACTCTGGACCTGAACAGAGAGGACTCCGCCGCAACCTGATTGATGTGCAGTTCATTGAAGTCTCCCGTGATACCTGCAAACTGATAGACGTCGCTCTCACTTATCGTCTTCGAGAAAGAAGCCTTATCGCCGATCTGAATTTCATCATAAGTTACGAAATCCTTTGCCAAAATTAACTCCTTTCCACGATCCAGTCTCCGATGATCGGAGCGATCACGTTCTTGCTGTTCGGACTGATATAGATGCCGACATGACCCACATCGAAGATATGGAATTCCTTATCCGTGCTGCTCACCGCCTCAAGAAGCGGCTTCGTCGAAGACGGCGGAACCAGATGGTCGTATTTCGCGCAGATTACGAGAAGCGGGCATGTGATATCGCTCAGCTTTACCTCTTTTCCGCCGAGAGTAAATTCGCCCCTGATCAGCTTATTATCCTCATAGAATTCTTTTACAAATTCACGTATCGTCTCACCCTCCTGATCCGGACTGTCGAAGATCCAGTTTTCCGTACGGAGGAAGTTTTCCAGATAAGCCGGATCCGACATCGCCGCGCCTGCGCCGACGTACTTGTCGATCATCAGTTCAAACGGCTTCAGCAGAACGAATACCGCGTTCATCAGATCCGCAGGAACATTGCCGTAGGCATCCACCATCTTATCCACGTTGAAATGCTTGCTCCACTTAAACAGAAGTCCCTCATCGATGCTGAAATCGATCGGCGCCACCATAGCGACGAAGTTTTTGATCTTATCCTGATGCAGCGCGGTATAGATCGCGCTGAACGTACCTCCCTGGCATACGCCGAGAAGTGTGATCTGAGGCTTTCCCGAAGCTTTGATGATGTAGTCGACGCAGTCATCCATATACCACTCGATATGATCCTCCAGCGTCATATACATGTCTTCCTTTGCCGGATATCCCCAGTCGATAATATAGGTGTCGATCCCCTTTTCGAGGAAGGATTTGATCACGGATCTGTCGGGCTGGAGATCCATCATATACTGCTTGTTCACCAGAGCATAGGTGATCAGCATCGGCGTATCCTGAAGTTTCGACTCCTCTACGAGAGGAACATAATGGTAAAGCGTCATCTTGCCGATCTGCAGCACAGGCTCTTTTTCCAGTTCACCTGTGCGTATCCTGTCAGATGTCATATTGACGAGGTTTTCCATCCCCTTTACGACACCGTTCATATAATTGACCGCGTATTCGGCGGAACCCTTAATATCAAATTTTCCCATTTTTACCATCCCTCCGTTTTCTATTTCAGACTATCAAGTTCTGCGCGCAGTGCCGCGATTTCCTTCTTCAGATCACGGACGTCCTTCCGCAGATCATACACCGTCTTATAAACGCTCTTCATCTCCGAATTCGTCGGAATCGGCAGGGAAGACAGCATGCTCTCCATGAATCTGTCCGCTTTGATCTTGAAATCATATGCATTTGTCGCGTATTCATTGATAAAATCCGCAAATTCGTCGGTATAGTAAAATTTATTTACGGCCGCAGAATTCACTTTGATCCACATATCGTAGAAATCCTTGAAGGTAAACTCCTTTTCCGGATCCGCCAGAAGCTCCTGAACCTGCTGCCAGAGTTCGGTATTAGCATCTCTGAGGATATTCTGAACATTTGCCGCAATCTCAAAATAGCTGAACATCATCCGCACATAGGAATCGAGCATCTGAAGATTCATATCCGCCTTATCCTTCGTGATACCGATATTGTTCATATTAAAGAGCTTGCCGAAGGAACTCTGATATGCATCTGTAACCAGAGAGACGAATCTGGCATAACTCTCCTTATCGCCCGTGGAAGCCTTCGTGATGCAGTCAAGCAGTTCTTCTCTCTTTTCTTTCCACGGAGCCATGAAATCGGCGAATGCCGTATTCACCGTCTTTCCGAGATCCGCATAGGATTCCATCAGACCGAATACATCCTCCGACATGATCGGTTTGAAAAATTCCCTGGAAAGCTCCTGCAGAAGCTCTTCCGACTTCTGAACGTAGCGCTCCGCTGCCCCGAACGGATCCTTTGCGCTTTCCGCAGCGTCCGCAATGCACTCTTTCCAGAAATCGTACAGTTTCGTATAAACGGACATGGAAGTAAAGAAGCGTTCCATAACCGGCATCACATCTGCAGGATTCATGCGCCGGAACATATCGCTTCCCGGTGCGAAGTCAAACCACATCCGCATCATATTTTCGTAAGACTTCCACATATTCTGCGTCATGTCCCCCGTGTTCTTCAGCATAGCTTCTGTCGCTGCCTGCATCGTCCCGAATACGCTCTCCGCATTTTTCTTTTCCTGTTTTTCCGAATCGCCGCTGTCATTCCGGAAAAATTTTGAAAAATTCTCCACCGCATCCATGTACTGGTCCATCATATTCTTCTGAAGTTTCAGACCTTTTTCGTACATTTCTTTATTAAAAAAATCCATCGCGTCTCCTTTCTGGAATACCACTTTATGCACTTTATTATCTTCACAACCGGAATGATTACCCTCCATTCCCTATTTATATTTTATACACATGACAAACGAAATGCAAACACTTTTAAAGCATACATATATTTTACACAAATTATTTTATAATTCTACAATTTATTGTAAAGTATATTTTACAATTTTCCCTATTTTATTGTATTCCATGCACCAGATATCACATCTGTGCCTCCCGATTTTCGGCCCGGGCCAAAATCCGGAAAAATTACATCCTTCAGAATTCATGCAGACGGCGGATCATGATTCTTTATCGCAGCTCTTTTCCGTACAACCGAAAAAGACTTCACATGCCGCGCTGTGAAGTCTTTTTTCCCGGTATTTTTGATTATTCCGCCGCAGCCTCTTCCGGAAAGAGACGACCGAGGATATTCATGAAATTTCTCATCACATAGGAATCTTTCTTACAGACGACAGGAACACCGCTGTTCATAGCGATATGAATATTTTCGTCCTCCTGAATAATTCCAGCCACCGGACAGCGAAGCGCCTCCGCCATCTCGGAAATCGGAGGAAACAGAGAACTTTTATCGTATCCCGCCTTTACTCTGTTAATGACAGCACAGCTGTCCGGAACGCGGTTTTTTATCAGCTTTCTCTCCAGAGAATCGGAATCGCGCAGAGAAACATATTCCTGTGTCGTCACGATTACCGCACTGTCTGCGGAAGCGACGGAAGCTTCCCAGTCTTTTCCCGCGCAGGAAGGCGTATCGATGATGATATGATCGAATTTCCGGCTCAGCTTTTCACACAGCCGTTCCATATGGGACGGAAGAATCTCCGCCTTATCCGGATTCTGTGAAGCGGACAGAAGATAGAGCGCAGGAAAACGGCGATCCCGGATCAGCGCTTTTCCGATCGTACATATCCCTCCTATGATATCCTCAATATCATATATCACCTGATTTTCCAGACCGAGACAGATATCCAGATTCCGGAAACCGCTGTTCATGTCGATCAGCAGAGTCGTCTCTCCCTTCATCGCAAGACAGGAAGCGAGGTTGACCGCGAACATCGTCTTTCCCATACCTCCCTTTCCCGCCGTTATAGCCGTAATCCTGCCCATTTTCTTTTCTCCCGTAACATCAATATCAATCATTGAACACTGTTTCCGAACTGTAATCGGAATAAACCTCCTGCAATTCCATATATTTGCCGACTACCTCTCTGGCAACGGGTCCCGCATAGCTGCCGGATCCGCCCTGGAATATCAGAACAGCCACCGCAATCTGCGGATCCTCTATCGGTGCGATACAGACGAACCACGCGAAATTATCGTAATCACTCTTGTAGGCATCGATCTGCGACGAAGTCACCGAGCCGCCGGAAAGATTTATTACCGCCTGTCTTACCGCCGAACTCTCCGAGGCATAGATGTTGGATTCCTCCGTCAGCAGGCGGTGCATCTCCGTTTCCACGTCTTCAAAAGAGAGACCCGGTGCGATGCGGGAAAGATATGTCCTGATATATTCTACCTCATCCGGCGGATTGATTTTTCCGGATTTCTGAGCGGTTCCCGTCTTTGCACCCACCTCGTAAGGGAAATTTGCAAAGAGCGATCTCGCGGAACCTCTCGATCCGTTTGCCACCCGACGCATTCCTTCGCGTACTACGGCAAAGGCATCCGGATTCGTATTTTCCACTTCCGTTCCGGTCTTTTCCTCCTTCTCCGGCTGGCCTGAAATCGACTGTGTAAGAGTAAGATCATACCGTGTCCCGTTATTGGCAACGGCAGCGATATATCTGGCCATCTGAACCGGAGTATATGCATTTTCACCCTGACCGATGGCCAGATTCAGCGTATCTCCATCTCCCCAGGTAGCGACGGAGAAATAATCGCTGCGGATCATATCTGTCAGCTTATTCAGTTCATCTTCTATTACCGGCAATTCACTGAGACGCTCGTATAACTCACTTCTGCTCAGTCCTTCATCCGCCCAGCTTACGATCTCGTCTATCGTCTCTTCCAGCTTTTCACTGTCAGAAGTCAGAGAAGATTCAAAATACGTATTTGCGCTGGAAATCAGAACATTTTTCAGACTGCGCTTCGTGTTGGCGAGTTTCGCTTCTTCGCTCGGCACACCGGCTGCGGATTCCGCGAGCTCAATTCCCGTCTCCTGTCCGAGACCCAGCTTCTCCGCATAATCCATGACTTTCTGAATATCCATGTCCACGCTCAGACGGCTGCCGGAATAATAATCATAACCCGATGCAAGATCGTAGAAATAATAATTGCAGGAAACCTCCAGCGCTTCATACAGATTCAGCCACCCGTGCTTTCCTCCGCCGTTGTTCCAGATCCAGCAGCCGAAAGTCTTGGCTCCCATGCGGATGACGCCGTTGTCGTACAGCTGATTATTCGGATTCCAGCCTTCATTCAGCGCAGCGAGACTCGTCACGGGCTTAAAGGTGGACCCCGGCTGGATCGACGTCATCGTCGCCACATTGTACAGCGGCAGCGGAGACAGAGGATCTCTCGGATTTTCACCCTGCAGAGCATCCCAGTCTTCGGAGGAAATCCCCGTAGCGAAGAGATTCGGATCATACCCCGGATAATTTGCGAGAGCGAGAACATCACCGCTGTTCACATCGACAGCTACGACAGCACCTACGTTTGCATTCGGATATGCGGTGCTGTAGTGGTAATTTCCGTAATCACTCACAAAGGTGCCGCCTACCTGAATCTTCTGAAGCGCCTGCTGAAGCGCTTCCTCTGCCGTCTTCTGCAGCTCCAGATCGATGGTGAGATAGACATCATCACCCGGAACGGGATCGGTGGAACTGATCTCAGCCACCTGTTCACCGGCGGCATTAACCTGAATTACCTTTTCTCCGTCCTGACCCTTCAGCACAGATTCATAATAACTCTCCAGACCTTCTTTTCCGATCAGATCGGTGGAAGAATATCCCTTCTCCAGATATTCCGCCTGTTCGGATTCGGAAATCTTGCCGAGATATCCGAGAATATGACATGCCGTCGTACCGTTCGGATAAGTCCTTACATATTCTCTCGCCACCTCGACGCCGGGATAAAGGTAGGATTTTTCCTCCAGTGTGACGATAGTCTGTTCGCTGACTCCGTTTGCCACCTCTGCCGGAAGATAACTCTGATATCCGAGGCTCTTCAGCTCGTTGCGGATAATCAGAATCTTGCGTGCCTCCGCATCGGAGTAGGAATCATCGATTTCATATTTTTCCCGCAGCTGCTCGAAAGCTTCTTCTGCGCTGAGATCCTCTTCCAGGTTAAAGCTCTGCAGAAAAGACCTTTTTTCCATCTCCTGCGTATATTCCATTCTTTTCACGGAAATCGGCGGATAGATACTGTACGTATTCTGAAGGACCTCCTGCGCCTCATACGCATCGAGACTGCTGTCGACACCTTCCCGTTCTCTCAGGGCGTCGAAAGCTTCCTGAGCGGTAAGATCCGTTCTCAGGTTCTGAGAGCTCAGCCATTCTTCGATCTCCTGATCATAGGAATAATAAAAGCTCCCGTCTTCCGCGATCAGGACAGGAAATTCATCGTTATAAGCATCGCCGTTGCTCTCCAAAAGATTGATCAGGTTCAGAGCCACCGTATTGAGATTGTCTTCGTCGATCTCCGCCGATACGAGATGAACCGCATAACTCACCTCATTTCCGGCCAGCAGTCTGCCGTATCTGTCGCGTATCTCTCCGCGGGGAGCCGAGGTGTAAACCGTCTTCGTACTGAGATTCTCCGCACGCTCATCCCAGATCTGTCCCTGTATCACCGTCACGTAAAACAGACGTGCCGCCAGCACGATCATCAAAACCAAAAACAGAAGCTTAATCTGATTTCTCTTATCTTTCAGCCAAAGTCTCATATCCTCACCCCTGTCAGTTTATACCGTAAAGCCTTTCCGCCTCCTCGCCAGAGGCAGGAGGACCAGCAGCACCACATAATTCCAGGCGATGGAAACCGGAACTCTTTTCAAAGAGTACAGAATGCTCATACTTCCCTGAAGCATCATGTTGTTCAGCAGCCAGTAAGCCGACGCATATGCCAGAGTCGTAACGGCTACCATGAGGAGCAGCAGGATTTTATTATCCCGGTACACTCCTGTGCGCACCAGTTTCAGAAGGAGACCGATCAGGAGATAGATCAGCGCGGAAATGCCGATCACCTGCCCGAAAAAGATGTCCTGTATGATTCCGAAGATCACTCCGATCACCAGGCCGTCCAGCTTTTCGAAGAAAAAACTGTATATGACGGTCAGAACCAGCACGATATTCGGCGTTACGCCGAATATCGCAACCGCATTGAATACCGTACACTGCAGCAGAAACGCCGCGGCGTAGATCAAAATCAGTTTCAATTTATCCAACATAATTATCTGTAACTCCGTCCTGTATCATCACATCGCCGCCCGGCCGCTTTCCGAATTCCGCGTTTTCATCCCCGTATTATCCGCTGATCAGAACAGTTACCATTCTGACCGCACGGAAATTTACCTGGGGTTCGACATAGATCCGCCGCTCCTTGCTGCTTTCGTCATATTCGACGGATTCCACACTGCCGATGGTGATGCCTGCCGGATACAGACTCATACCGGACGTGATCAGGATATCGCCGCTGTTGAGGGATTTTTCCTCATCGAAAATATAGCCGGACAGACCTCCCTCTCCGTCGCCGGAAAGGACACCGACCACCTCCGGATCGCGCAGAAGAGTAAAGCTGACAGAATCGTTGGCATCGACAATGCTCAGAACCTTTGACCAGTCTTTGCCGACGGTTGTTACCTTGCCGATCAGCCCGTCTTCGTTCACGACGACACTTCCGGCGGTAATACCGTCATCGCTGCCGGCATTGATGGTAAAGATATTAAAGATATTCGATCCGTCCGTTGCAATGACATCCGCCGTCACTTTCTCATAGCTGTCATCATAAGAAGCATAATTGAGGCTCTGAGCCAGTTCTCTGAGCTGGTTCAGAGTCTGTTCATCCAGCTCGGCCTGTGTCAGCTGTTCATTGAGATCCGCCACCTGCTGTCTCAGTTCATAATTTTCCCGCTGCAGACTGCGGAAACCGAAGAGTCCGGAAAAAAATCCTCTGATACCGCTGCTTGCATCCGTCAGAGGTTCCTCCGCCGCAGCCGCTGCTGTCTGGGCCGCTTCTCCTGCCGCTGATACGGAACCGGGATGATAGGCGGATATGACAATAATCGCCACCAGAAAAATGATGACGATCGTCAGAACGGCAAGCTTCACGTGCTCTTTTATCCAGTTCATGAAAAAGACTCCTGTCTCTGCATCCTGAAAGATACAGGATTAGTAAGTATTGTTGTTTGAACTCGCATTGGCATAAGGATTTTTCGCTCTCACATGAGTCATGATCGTTTCCATATTCTGGAGGCTCAGACCGGTTCCCATCGCCACAGCTTCCGCAGCGTTTTCTGCAATCATGGTAGCAATGCCTGTCTCCTTTTCGATCAGCACGTCGAGTCCTCTCAGCAGAGAACCGCCGCCCGCCATCACCATGCCGGTATTGATGATATCGGCTGCCAGTTCAGGAGGTGCATTCTCCAGCGTGATTTTGATTCCGTCGATAATTTCTTTTACAGATTCTTCCAGTGCTGTACAGATATCTCTGGAAGAGATTTCGATCGTCTTCGGAAGCCCTGTAGCCAGATCTCTGCCGCTGATGTCGGAACGCAGAACCCAGTCAGGATCACTTTCGTCGATAAAGGCACAGCCGATAGCGATCTTCGCTTTTTCCGCCATCTTTTCGCCGATGAGCAGTCCGTACATTTTTCTGATATGATCGATGATCGCTTCATTCATCCTGTCTCCGGCCATACGCAGAGACGTGCTGGTCACGATGCCTCCCAGCGATATGATGGCGATATCCGACGTTCCGCCGCCGATATCCGTAATCATGCAGCCGGTAGGAGAATCCACCTGCAGACCGACGCCGATAGCCGCAGCCATAGGCTCGTCCATGATGAAGACCTCCTTCGCCCCCATCTGCCTCGTCACTTCCTCTACGGCTCTTTTTTCAACCTCGGTGACGCCGGAAGGCACACCGATTACCACGCGCACCGATGTAAAAAAGGAAGAAGTGGGAATCACCCGTGAAATAAAAGTCTTCAGCATCATGCTCGTCATTCCGAAATCGGAAATGACGCCGTCCTGAAGCGGCTTTACGACACTGATGTGAGGAGGCGCCGCCCCGATCATATTTTTCGCATCATTGCCCACCGCAATGATCGTCTTCGTATTCTTGTTATAGGCGATGACGGAAGCTTCGTCTAAAACGATGCCCTTTCCTTTTATATATACAAGTGTATTGGCAGTGCCAAGATCAATACCGATATCCTGTTTAAAAAAACCCAGTCCCATAGTAATTCTTTCTCCTTTAGTACATCACGCCTGCGCGTCTGTATTTATTTATCTGATATACGCTATACGCCCGCTTGCATTTAAATTTTTCCGAGTTCTCTCAGACTCACATATTCGCCGTCGCCGATGATGATGTGGTCGAGGACCTCGACGCCAAGAATCTCTCCCACCCTGACGAGACGCTCCGTAAGGAGCAGGTCTTCCCTGCTGGGAGCGGGATTTCCGCTGGGGTGATTGTGAACGAGAATCACGCTGGCTGCCCCCCTGCGGAGCGCATTGGAAAACACTTCCCTCGGATGTGCCGGTGAACTCATCAGCGAGCCCACCGAAACATTGTCTTTCATGATTATCTCGTTTTTGGCATTTAAAAGCAAAACCTTAAAATTTTCCTTTTTGAGACAGCGCATTTCGCTCATAAACAGCGAAGCGATCTTCTCAGGCGAGGAAACACTGACACGATTCTGCTTCGGTGCATCGTGCAGCCTGCGTCCGAGTTCCGCAGCAGCCAGGAGGCATGCCGCTCTCGCAGGGCCGACGCCTTCTATTTTATAGAGTTCTTCCGGTACGCAGTCATTCAGTATGCGAATGCCTCCGCTGTCGATCGCCAGAATCTTCTCCGCCAGATTGACGGCCGATACTCCCGCCGTTCCGCCTCCCAGTAGAACGGCGATCAGCTCCGCGTTGGACAGAGACGAGGCTCCCCGCTTCAGGAGGCGTTCTCTCGGCCTTTCCTCGGCGGGAAGATCTTTGATCGAAACATAATTCTTCATAATATCCGACTCCGCAGTATACGGACCAGATCCGCCTCAGAACCTTTTCAGCTCGAGGAAAAATCTGTCCCAGGGAAGTCCCACGACATTTGAATAATCACCTTCTATTCGTTCGACAAATTCAGCCCATCCGCCCTGAATCGCATAAGAACCCGCTTTATCCATCGGTTCGCCTGTTCTGATATAGGCGAGGATATCCTCATCCGTATAATCGCTGAAAAACACGTGAGTCTCTTCACAGAATACTCTCGTGTTCTCCGCTCCGGCATCGCACAGCGCTACGCCGGTCATGACGGAATGACTTCCGTTTCTCAGCTTTTTCAGAGTTTCAAACGCATCCTCCTCATCGACAGGCTTGCCGATTATTTCTCCGTCTGAAACGACAATCGTATCGGCCGCCACGATGATACCTTCCTTCACTCTTTCCCGGACTGCCAGAGCTTTTTTCAGCGCCAGATACATACAGGCGGTCTTAGGCTCAGTCCCCGCCTCCACCTTTTCATCCGCATCGGATGTCATCACTGTAAAATCCACGCCGTGAGAAGCAAGTATTTCCGCTCGTCTCGGCGATCCGGAAGCTAAAATGATGCGTTTTTTCATGTGCATTACCCTTTTTTTACTCTTTTCAGAAATTACCGGAGAAATCCGGTTTTCCGGTCAGCCACGTTAATTTTATCATCATTTAACAACGCTAACAATAAGCGAAAGAATTTCTTTATAAATATTATGAAATTTTCAGATTTTCTTCATAATACCAAAGTCCGTCTCCTTACCGTCCGGCTGCCGGATCTGTATCAGAAACGCATCCGACCGGAAGCGAGGAAATATATCTCTATTATACCTGATTCTGCCCTATATTATCATAACTCAACCGGCAAATGGAAAATATTTTTCATCATACAGATATTTCCGGACAGCGGAAATTCTCATTCAAAAAGATGAAAACATTCTCTGAGCTTTCCGATAGCTTTTTTCTCTATCCGGGATACGTAAGAGCGGCTGATATTCAGCTCATCCGCCACTTCCTGCTGTGTCATACCTTCCTGATTGAACAAGCCGTACCGCTTGATGAGCACCGTCCTTTCCCGCTCCCGCAGCTTCTCGCTGAGCGCCTCATACAGACACTTCATCTGAGCGCCGAGTTCCAGATCCTTCGATATTTCACTGCCGTCCGTGCCGAGAATATCGTTGAAGCTGATCTCATTTCCCTCCTTGTCGGTTCCCAGAGGTTCATTGATAGAGATCTCCGCGCGCTCCTTTTTCGATTTTCTCAGCCACATCAGGATCTCATTCTCCACGCATCTGGCCGCGTACGTTCCCAGCCTGACGCTCTTGCCGGCTTTGAAAGTATCGATAGATTTGATCAGGCCGATAGTGCCGATGGAGATGATATCGTCAGAATCCAGTCCTGTTCCGGAATATTTCTTGGCGATATGCGCTACAAGCCTGAGATTATGTTCGATCAGGATATCCTTTGCCTCCCTGTCCCCCTGTTCCATTTTTTCGATATAATAGGCTTCCTCCTCCGCGCTCAGAGGCTTTGGAAACGAGTTTCCCTCCGAAATATACGAAGGCATAAAAATCAGCGGATACCCCAGAAGGAGGGCTGAGATAAAAAGCGTAAGACTCATGAGATACTTCCTTTCCGCATTCTCTGCTTTACTTCTGCGCAGCTGAAATGTTACACTTGATTTCCGGCGGGGATCGTTTCCGAAGGACCGGACAGGCGGATCATACCGCAGACCATCAGATCATACTGCCGGAGAAAATCCCCGGAAATCCTTTTGGAACAGGAGTACACAGAAAATGAGCATTATAACCGTAGAACACCTGTCGCACGGCTTCGGAGACCGGGCGATCTTTCACGATGTTTCCTTCCGCCTGCTCAAGGGGGAGCATATCGGCCTCGTAGGCGCCAACGGCGAAGGAAAATCTACTTTTATGAACATCATCACCGGCAGACTCGCGCCGGATGACGGAAAAATTGAATGGGCACGCAATGTGCGCGTGGGTTATCTGGACCAGCACACCAGTCTTTCCAGAGGAATGACCGTCCGCGACGTTCTCGCCTCCGCCTTCTCCTTCCTGTTTGAGATGGAAGAGCGCATGACACAGATCTGCGACAGCATGGCAGAAGCGGACGAGATACAGATGTCTGATATGCTGGAGGAACTGGGCACGATTCAGGACATGCTCACAGCTCATGACTTTTACCTGATCGATTCCAGAGTGGAAGAAGTTGCCCGCGCCCTCGGGCTTTCCGATATCGGACTGGACCGGGATGTCGCAGATCTCAGCGGCGGCCAGAGAACAAAGGTCCTCCTGGGAAAGCTCCTTCTGGAAAAACCCGACATCCTTCTTCTGGATGAGCCCACAAATTATCTGGATGCTCAGCACATCGAATGGCTGAAGCGCTACCTCAGCGAGTACGAAAATGCCTTTATCCTGATCTCCCACGATATTCCTTTCCTCAACAGCGTGGTGAACGTTATTTACCATATGGAAAATCAGGAGTTCACCCGCTACACCGGAAACTACGACGAATTTATGAAGGTCAGAGAAGTGAAACTCGCTCAGCGTGAAGCCGCCTATAACCGCCAGCAGAAGGAAATCGCCGATCTTAAGGACTTCGTGGCCAGAAACAAAGCCCGTGTCGCCACCCGCAATATGGCCATGTCGCGTCAGAAAAAGCTGGACAAAATGGAACGCATCGAACTGGCTGCAGAAAAGCCGAAACCTCAGTTTCACTTTCTCAGCGCCAGAACGCCGGGACGTCAGATTTTCACCGCAGAAAACCTGGTCATCGGCTATAGTCCGGAGGATCCTCTCAGCATTCCTCTGAATCTCTCTATGGAACGCGGTCAGAAAATCGCTCTCATCGGAGCCAACGGCATCGGAAAGACGACGCTTCTGAAGAATCTTCTGGGACTGACAGAACCGCTTTCCGGTACGGTGAAGCGCGGTGATTTTCTGGAGATCGGTTACTTCGAGCAGGAAACGGAGGCCGATGATTCCACCACCTGCATCGAGGAGATATGGAAATATTTTCCTTCTTTTTCTCAGTACGAAGTCCGGGCCGCTCTCGCAAAATGCGGACTGACCACAAAGCACATCGAAAGCCGCATACGCGTTCTCAGCGGCGGAGAACAGGCTAAAGTCCGTCTCTGCAGACTGATCAACCGGGAAACCAACGTCCTTCTCCTGGACGAGCCGACGAATCATCTCGATCAGGATGCGAAAAACGAGCTCCACCGCGCACTTACAGAATACCGGGGCAGTATCCTGATGGTCTGCCATGAGCCGGAATTCTACGAGGATCTGGTTACAGATGTCTGGGACTGCACGAAATGGACTACCAGACTGGTATGATGACTTTCGCAGGCCGTTTACCCGCAGGCTCTTCTGCTGCCTGTTTCCGGAGCCGCGGCTGTTCCCGATACGATAATATCTTATGTAGATCACATTCTTTTATTGCCTGACCCAGGCAAATAGGTACAAGGAGGTTCTGCTATGTTTCACGAAATGAGAAGAAAAAAACAG